>NZ_JBVBEF010000053.1:0-60645 GCF_055456055.1 Bradyrhizobium sp. LeoB3 | reverse complement strand
GCGAGCGACGGCGGCTCCGAGGGGATGGCTTGGCCGGACCCCATGATCAATTTTGCTGAACTTGACGCACAGAACTCGGGCAATGCATGCCGCGAGAACGCGGACTCACATCCGTTACTTGAATCGGACGTAGGATGGGTAGAGCGAAGCGAAACCCATCATTCGCGCGGCTTGCTCCATCGCGATGGGTTTCGCTTCGCTCTACCCATCCTACGGGTCCGCTGTTTGAAATTTGAATCAGAACCTATCCCCATGCGCGCATGACGACTGTGGAGAGAGTGTGCGACACAACGCTTTTCCCGTGCCGATTGATGCGCCCTCTCCCCTTGTGGGAGAGGGCTACTCCGGCGCCCGCAACGAACTCACTTGGGTGAGGGGTCTCTCTCCACGCGCACCGTCGCCCGCGGAGACAACCCCTCATCCGTCGCGCATTTCATGCGCGACACCTTCTCCCACAAGGGGAGAAGGGAAGAACGCGCGTCACCCACGCAACCTAAATCGGCTTGCCCGTGTACGGCATCGACGCCGTGAGGCCGCCATCGACCGGGATCGCCTGGCCGTTGACGTACGACGCTTCATCGCTCGCAAGGAACAATCCCATCGCGGCGAGTTCGTGCGGCTGGCCGGCACGCTTCAGCGGATTGAGCTGGCCGATCTTGTCGGAGGTGCCGCGCTCCTTGGCGCGGTCGAACACCGGCTTGGTCATGCCGGTCTCGATCAGGCCGGGGCAGACCGCGTTGATGCGCACACCGGTGCCGGACAGCGAATAGGCGGTGGTCTGCACCAGGCTGATGACGCCGGCCTTGCTGGCGCCGTAGGGATGGCCGCTGGCGCCGGCCTTCAATCCCGCCACCGACGCGGTGCAGATGATCGAACCATATCCCTGCCTGGTCATATGCGGGATCGAATGCTTGATCGCGAGGAACGGTCCGATCAGGTTGATGCGCAGCACCTCGTGCCAGTGCTCGACCGTCTGGTCGGCGAGCGGCACCAGGCCGCCGCTGATGCCCGCATTGGCCCAGATCGCGTCGAGCCTGCCGTATTTCGAGAGCGCCTTGTCGATGAAGCCCTTCACGTCGGTTTCGGAGCCTGCATCCGCTGTCACTGCTTCAACAGTGCCACCGGCATCGCGGACCAGCTTTGCGGTCTCGTTCACGCCCTCGGTGCGGTCGACCGCGATCAGCTTGGCGCCTTCCTTCGTGAACAACAGAGAGGCAGCGCGCCCGATGCCGCTTCCGGCGCCGGTGATGATGACGGATTTGCCTTCGAGGCGGCCCATATGTTTCTCCCTGGTAGCTTTGCGTATCGGCGCTTGCCGCTTCGCGGAATTCAAACAAGATTTCAAACGCCCGAGTCACTTCAGACAAGTCACTTGAGACGTGATGTGCTCTGACGTACGACACATGCACACTATTCAAGGGGTCTTGTGATGTCCAATGCTGACAAGTCAAAGGTAGTCACGACGCGGTGGTGGTGGGTTCGGCATGCGCCGGTGCGCAGCGATGGCGGCAATATCTACGGCCAGAAGGACATTGAATGCGACACCAGCGATCGCGAAGTGTTCGATGCGGTCGCGAAGATCCTGCCGCGCACCGCAGTCTGGTACGCAAGCAACCTGATGCGCACGCATCAGACCGCGGAGGCGATCTGGGCTGCCGGCTTTCCGAAGCCGGTTAGCATGACGAAGGAAGCCGCCTTCGCCGAACAGCATCTCGGCCGCTGGCAGGGCATGAACCGCGCCGCGTTCCTCGCCAGCCGCCCGGTCGGCAGCCATTGGTTCGCCGACATCAACGAACCCGCGCCCGACGGCGAGAGTTTCATGGATCTCTACACCCGTGTCTGCCGTGCGATCGTGCGGATCAATGTCGCGGAAGCCGGCAAGGACGTGATCGCGGTCGGTCATGGTGGCACGATCAAGGCCGCCGTCGGTCTGGCGCTCGGCGGCCAGCCGGAGCGGGGGCTTGCCTTCGACATCGACAATTGTTCGGTGACGCGGCTCGATCATATCGCAAGCGCGGACACCAGCCTCTGGCGGTTGCCGATGGTGAACCAGCAGCCGTGGATCGCGGACGCAAAGCATGCCGCGATGCATCAGCCGGCCGGACCTGAAGTCGTGCCGGAGAACAAGCTCGCCTGACGCGCTGATATCGGCGACAGCACACGCTGCTTAGCTCAAGACCAACATCAAGACCTCATATGTGGGAGAGAAACATGAGCTTGTTCGACATGAAGGGAAAAGTCGCCGTCATCACCGGCTCGACGCGCGGCATCGGCCGCGCCATCGCCGAGCGCATGGCCGAGCATGGCGCGAAGGTGGTGATCTCCTCGCGCAAGGCCGATGTCTGCGAGGAGGTGGCGAAAGAGATCAACGGCAAGTTTGGCAAGGGTACCGCAGTCGCGGTCGCGGCGAACATCTCGAGCAAGGAGAACCTTCAGAACCTCGTCGACGAAAGCAACCGCGCCTTCGGCAAGATCGATGTGCTGGTCTGCAACGCGGCGTCGAATCCCTATTACGGTCCGCTGGCCGGTATCTCCGACGATCAGTTCCGCAAGATCCTCGAGAACAACATCGTCGCCAACAACTGGCTGATCTCGATGGTGGTGCCGCAGATGATCGAGCGCAAGGACGGCTCGATCATCATCGTCTCCTCGATCGGCGGCCTGAAGGGCTCGACCATCCTCGGCGCCTACGCGATCTCGAAGGCGGCCGACATGCAGCTCGCGCGCAACCTCGCCTGCGAATACGGCAAGCACAATATCCGCGTGAACTGCATTGCGCCCGGCCTGATCAAGACCGACTTCGCCAAGGCGCTGTGGGACAATCCGGAGAACCTGAAGGCCTCGACCGCGCGCTCGCCGCTGCAGCGCATCGGTATCCCCGACGAGATCGCCGGCTGCGCGGTGCTGATGGGATCGAAGGCCGGCGACTTCATGACCGGACAGACGGTGGTGATCGACGGCGGCGCGACGATCAGTTGAGACCCTGTTCGTCATTCCGGGGCGCGCGCCAGCGCGAACCCGGAATCCAGAAGTCGGGGCTCGAGATTCCGGGTTCAGCCCTGCGGGCTGCCCGGAATGAAGGCGTCAATCCAATGCCGCGTAGACGCCGTTCCTGACCAGCGTGCGGGTATAGTCGCGCTGGCCTGGGCCCTGTGACATGAACACGGCGAACAGCTCCTCGACCGGATCGATCCAGAAGAAGGTGCCGGCGACGCCGCTCCAGAAGAACTGCCCGACCGAGCCCGGAAATGGCGCGATGCCCTGATGCATACGCACCGCAAAGCCGAGACCGAAGCCGTGGCCGGGCGGCACCAGCGTGCCCTGGATATTCACGTGCGGACCGAGGTGGTCCGACGCCATCAGCTGCAACGTCTTGCGGCCGATGATCCTGTTGCCGTCGAGCGAGCCGCCGCTCAGCAGCATCTGCGAGAAGCGGGCATAGTCCATCGTGGTCGACACCAGCCCGCCGCCGCCGGATTCCATCGCCGGCTGCTCCAGCATGTTGAAGAGCTGCACCTTCTCGCCGCTCCAGGGATCGCTCGGGAACGCCTCGGCAAGCCGGGTTGCATTCTCTTCGACGGTGTAGAAGCCGGTCTCCGTCATCTGCAGCGGCGCCAGGATGCGCTCGGTCAGGAAGGCGCCCAGCGTCTTGCCGCTGACGACTTCGATAATGCGGCCGAGGATGTCGGTGGAGCGGCTGTAGTTGAACTCGGCGCCGGGCTGGCAGATCAGCGGCATGCTGGCGAGCAAGGTCGCGTGCTCGGCGTTGGTGATCTTGCGGCTGCGCAGCCGCGACTGCTGGTAGAGCTGCTGCACCAGGCCGTTGCCGGTGTGATCGTAAGTGAGACCGGAGGTGTGGCGGAGCAGGTCCTGGATCGTCATCGGGCGGTTGGCCGGCACCAGCTCGAGCTTGCCATTGTGCTCGACGCCGACCTTGGTCTCGGCGAATTCCGGGATGAATTTCGCGACGGGATCGCTGAGCAGGAAGTGGCCGTCCTCCAGCAGCATCATGATGCCGACCGAGACGATCGGCTTGGTCATCGAGAAGATGCGGAAGAGGGTGTCATGCGCCATCGGTGCCCCCTCGGGGGCCTGCCGGCCGATGGTGTCGAACCAGCCGATCTGGCCGCGGCGGGCCACCAGCACGGTGGCGCCGGGGATGGTTCCCTTGTCGACCTCGCGCTTGAAGGTGTCGGACATCCGCTGCAGCCGGACACTGGAGAGGCCGAGCTGCTCGGGCCTGGCGGAGGGCAGGGGTGGCGTCTGCGGGGCGGATGTCGGCCTGGTGGCGGTTTGCGCGGTCATGGTCTCTCCCGTTGCTTCTTGTTGTCGCGGCGACAGGGCGAAGTCTGGCCGAGAAGTGCAATCTTGAACAGGGCGTTTACCGCTTCACCCTTGCATTCGGGGCATGCCCTGTGCTTCAAACGGCGCGAACCGGCGGCGACGCTTCGGTTCCTTAGGAGTGTAGCTCAATTGGTAGAGCACCGGTCTCCAAAACCGGGGGTCGCAGGTTCGAGCCCTGCCACTCCTGCCAGCGTGCGCATATCTTGACCTTTCACCGCTGCCGCAGTACATACCCGCCACCTGCAGCCGGCCCGCGATTAAAAGGCGGATATCCGGCGCGGCTTTAGATCCCCCGAACAATCGAGCCTGTTAACCGGCTCATCCTTCGCGAGAGGGCTGGGCGCTCGAGGACTGTTCGGATTCCTGAAACACTTGCAATCGTCTGACGACGGACGCGGACTTTAAAGAATGGCTTTCAGCCCGTTCAAATTCCTGCAGGAAGTGCGCTCGGAGACCGCCAAGGTCACCTGGCCGACCCGCCGTGAGACGACGATCACCACGATCATGGTGTTCGTGATGGTCGCGCTGGCGTCGATCTTCTTCTTCGCCGCGGACCAGATCATCCGCTATCTTATTACCCTCATCCTGGGCATCCACTGATGAGCACGTTAACGCAATCCATGGATAAGCGCTGGTACATCGTCCACGCCTACTCGAACTTCGAGAAGAAGGTGGCGGAATCGATCCGCGAACAGGCCAAGCAGCGTGGGCTGGAGGAACTGTTCGAGCAGGTGCTGGTGCCGACCGAGAAGGTCACCGAGGTTCGCCGCGGCCGCAAGATCGACGCCGAGCGCAAGTTCTTCCCCGGCTACGTGCTGGTGAAGATGAAGCTTACCGACGAAGCTTTCCACCTGATCAAGAACACCCCGAAGGTGACCGGCTTCCTGGGCGCGGAAAACAAGCCGATGCCGATCTCGGAATCCGAGGCCATGCGGATCCTGCACCAAGTGCAGGAGGGCGTGGAACGGCCGAAGGCGTCGGTGTCGTTCGAGATCGGCGAGAATGTGCGGGTGGCCGACGGGCCGTTCGCCTCGTTCTCGGGCGTGGTGGAAGAAATCGACGAGGCGCGCTCGCGCGTGAAGGTCGCGGTCTCGATCTTCGGCCGCGCCACCCCGGTCGAACTGGAATTCGGTCAGGTCGAGAAGGTCTGATTGTGTCGTCATTGCCGGGCTTGACCCGGCAATCCATCTGCCTTTGAAGGAAGGCTTCTTGCGAAGATGGATGGATGCCCGGGTCGAGCCCGGGCACGACAAGAATGGAGGCGGAGACGCTTCCGAAAGGACGTGGGAGGACGGGCACGGTCGCCAGCCGCGCCAGGTCCGCACCACGGAACCTGAACCCGCCGGACAATGTCCGGCACAACAGGAGTGATACATGGCAAAGAAAGTGACCGGATACCTGAAGCTTCAGGTCCCGGCCGGTGCGGCGAACCCGTCGCCACCGATCGGTCCCGCGCTTGGTCAGCGCGGTCTCAACATCATGGAATTCTGCAAGGCGTTCAACGCCCAGACGCAGAAGGAAGAAAAGAACACCCCGATCCCGGTGGTCATCACCATCTATGCGGATCGTTCCTTCACCTTCGAGATGAAGACGCCGCCGATGTCTTACTTCTTGAAGCAGGCTGCCAAGATCCAGTCCGGCTCGAAGGCGCCGGGCCGCGACAAGGCCGGCCAGGTGACCAAAGCGCAGGTGCGCGAGATCGCCGAGAAGAAGATGAAGGATCTCAATTGCAGCACTGTCGAAGCGGCCATGAAGATGGTCGAGGGCTCCGCCCGTTCGATGGGCCTGGAAGTTGCGGGGTAAGGCGCCATGGCAATCGGAAAGCGTTTGAAGAAGGCCCGCGAAGGTATTGACCGCGAAAAGCTTTACCCGCTCGCGGACGCCATCAAGCTGGTCAAGGAGCGGGCCAAGTCGAAGTTCGACGAAACCATCGAGGTCGCGATCAATCTCGGCGTCGACCCGCGTCACGCCGACCAGATGGTGCGCGGCGTGGTGACCCTGCCGAACGGCACCGGCCGTACGCTCCGCGTCGGCGTGTTCGCTCGCGGCGCCAAGGCGGATGAGGCCAAGGCGGCGGGTGCCGACGTCGTCGGCGCCGAGGACCTGGTCGAGAAGGTGCAGGCCGGCAATATCGACTTCGACCGCTGCATCGCCACCCCCGACATGATGCCGCTGGTCGGCCGGCTCGGTAAGGTGCTCGGTCCGCGCGGCATGATGCCGAACCCGAAGATCGGCACCGTGACCATGGACGTCACCGGCGCCGTGAAGGGCGCCAAGGGCGGCTCGGTCGAGTTCCGCGTCGAGAAGGCCGGTATCATCCAGGCCGGCGTCGGCAAGGCCTCGTTCGCCGAGGACAAGCTGGTCGAGAACATCAAGGCGCTCGCGGACGCCGTGGTCAAGGCCAAGCCGGCCGGCGCCAAGGGCACTTACGTCCAGCGCGTGGCGGTTTCCTCCACCATGGGCCCGGGCGTGAAGGTCGAGCCGGGCACGCTGCTCGGCTAACCGCCGGCAAGGCCTACAAATATAGAGAGGGCGGGATCGGGCAGCCGGTTCCGCCCTTTAGCTTATGCGGCGTGGCGCAGCTTTCCAGGGAAGAACAACGATGCCGGATAAAGTCCTGATCTATTCGCGCTTTCCCAAAGCCCAGCTGCAGCGCTTCGGTGAGCGCTATGAGTTGTTGAACGCGGCCGGCAAGCGGCCGAACGAGGCGTTCTCGGCCGCGGAACTCGCCGACATCCGGGCGCTGATCACCGCGGGCGGCAGCGGGCGGCTCAGGGCCGACGCCATGGACATGATGCCGAAGCTGGGCGCGATCATCTGCTACGGCACCGGTTATGACGGCATCGATCTTGCTGCCGCGGCGAAGCGCAACATCGCGGTCGGCAACAGCCCCGGCGCGAATGCGGCCTCGGTGGCCGACATTGCGATGACGCTGATGCTGGCGGCGGTCCGCCGGCTGCCGGTCGCCGACAATTATGTGCGGAGCGGCGACTGGGCGGGGGCAAAACCATCGCCGATGATGCGGCCGCAGGCGGGCATGCGCGGCCGCAAGGTCGGCGTCTACGGCATGGGCGAGATCGGCCGCAAGATCGCCGCGCGCGTCGCCGCCTTCGAGACCGAGGTCGGCTATTTCAGCCGAAGCCGGCACGACGTGCCGTATCAGTATTTTCCGAGCCTCGAGGCGCTGGCCGACTGGTGCAGCGTCCTAATGGTCGCGGTGCGAGCCGGGGCGGACAACAATCACGCCGTCAATGCCGACATCCTGCGTCGGCTCGGCAGCGACGGTCTGGTCGTCAACATCTCGCGCGGCTCCGTGATCGACGAGGCCGCGCTGGTTGCGGCACTGTCGGACCAGATCATCGCCGGCGCCGGCCTCGACGTCTACGCGATCGAGCCGCATGCGCCGGACGCGCTCACCGCGCTACCGAACATCGTGCTGACCCCACATATCGGCGGCCACACCCTGGAATCGCATGTGGCGATGCAGGACTGCGTGCTGGCCAATCTCGAGGCATTTTTCGCCGGCAAACCGCTGCCTTATCAGGTTCAGCTCGCCTGATCTATCCGCGGCCCGAATTTTGCTCTTGGCAAGTGAGGGCGGAGCCGCTAAGAGACTGTTTCCGGGCGTGCTGGCGGTTGCTGGCGTGCCTGTGCTCGCATTCCGAAAACTTGGCTCAATAGGAGAGTTTTCCTTCCAGGCGTCCACTTGGATTGCTCGAAAGGAAGCGAACCCGTCGGCCCGGTTGGGATGAGGGCAGGGGCTTTGGCTTGAGCCTTAGCCTTGATCCTGTCCGAGACTGCAGGCGCCCGCGACAAACTTCGGTTTTTCAACGGCTTAATCGTATGGCCTGCATAGACGGGTGAAAACTGGATTTTGCTTCGCGCAGAGCCTTAAGCGGGCCTTGCGGAAGCTGGTTTGGTTCGAACCTCGACAGCCCGCGGTCGAAAGGCCGACGGGAGGGCAGGCTTCTAAGAATGTCGTCCTGCCCGGCGTGTCCCTCGGATTTCGGTCCCGAGGCATAAGGTTTGGGTGGGACGATGGGTGCAACCCGGCGGTCCCGCGCAAGCGAAGGCCGCCAACCGGAGAGAGCTTGCTGTGGAACGAGCGGCAAAGAAAGAGGCGGTCGAACAGCTCAACGAGGTCTTCAAGACCACGAGCGTTGCGATCGTTGCTCACTATTCCGGCCTCACCGTCGCCCAGATGCAGACTCTGCGCAAGCAGATGAAGCAGGCGGGCGCGTCGGTGAAGGTCTCGAAGAACCGTCTCGCCAAAATTGCTCTTGAAGGCACTGACGTCGCTGCCATCGGCTCCCTCCTGAAGGGACCGACCGTGATCGCTACCTCCAACGATCCGGTTGCGGCGCCAAAGGTTGCCATCGATTTCGCCAAGGCGAACGAGAAGTTCGTCATCCTCGGCGGCTCGATGGGTAAAACCGTCCTGAATGTCGATGGCGTCAAGGCGCTTGCCTCGCTGCCGTCGCTGGACGAACTGCGCGGCAAGATCGTCGGCCTCATCGTGGCCCCGGCGACCAAGCTCGCTCAGCTCTCCAATGCGCCCGCGGCCAAGCTCGCGCGCGTCATTCAGGCTTATGCCTCAAAGGGCGAAGCGGCCTGACCCTTCGCAAAACTCAAACCCTGGTTCGAACCAAACGTTTAAGGAAACAGATCAATGGCTGACTTGCAGAAAATCGTCGACGACCTCTCGAGCCTCACCGTGCTCGAAGCGGCCGAACTCGCAAAGCTCCTGGAAGAGAAGTGGGGCGTGTCCGCCGCTGCCGCCGTTGCGGTGGCCGGTCCCGCTGCTGGTGGCGCTGCCGCGGCTCCGGCTGAAGAGAAGACCGAGTTCACGGTCGTGCTCGCTGCCTCCGGTGACAAGAAGATCGAGGTCATCAAGGAAGTCCGCGCCATCACCGGCCTGGGCCTGAAGGAAGCCAAGGACCTCGTCGAAGGCGCTCCGAAGCCGGTCAAGGAAGGCGTCAACAAGGAAGAAGCCGACAAGATCAAGGCCCAGCTGGAGAAGGCTGGCGCGAAGGTCGAGCTCAAGTAACTCGAGGGTTACTGAGCGAAAATCCCGGGCGGCCGCGCGCAATCCGGGACAAGCCATGCAAAAGATGTGCGACGGGTTGTCGCGTTATGCGTGGTACACAAAAAAGTGTGGGGATTCGTGGGTTTAACCCTCGAATCTCCATGATCGCCGTCCCATATCGGGGTGGCAGCGGAAAACACGGTTGGCGGCGGGGGCGGCAGGGCTCCCACGGGAACCGTTGGGAGACAGGCAGATTTCGGGCTTTTTCAGTCCGTGAAGCGACGAGTTTTGACGGGCGGGTGCGTCAAGCGCCCCGCGCGTTCTTTTGCGTTTTGAAGGTCACAAGAACGAATTGAGGATTTGGTTCCTGAGTTTGGCCCTTGTTCCTTCGAGACGAATCGAAATTCAACCCGGGTGCGGTGGCAGTCGTGCTCCGGAAGGTACGCCCCAAAAGGGCGGCGAAAATGAGAGGCCCCGATGGCGCAGCAGACATTCACCGGTCGCAAACGCGTACGCAAGTTCTTTGGTCACATCAAGGAAGTCGCGGAGATGCCGAACCTCATTGAGGTTCAGAAGGCGTCCTATGATCAGTTTCTGATGGTCGATGAGCCCCAGGGCGGGCGGCCGGACGAAGGCCTGCAGGCCGTGTTCCGTTCGGTGTTCCCGATCTCGGACTTCTCCGGCACCTCGATGCTGGAGTTCGTGCGCTACGAGTTCGAGCCGCCGAAATATGACGTCGACGAGTGCCGCCAGCGCGGCATGACCTTCGCTGCGCCGCTCAAGGTGACGCTGCGCCTCATCGTGTTCGATATCGATGAGGAGACCGGTGCCAAGTCGGTCAAGGACATCAAGGAGCAGGACGTCTACATGGGCGACATCCCGCTCATGACCATGAACGGCACCTTCGTCGTTAACGGCACCGAGCGCGTCATCGTCTCCCAGATGCACCGTTCGCCGGGCGTGTTCTTCGACCACGACAAGGGCAAGACCCACTCCTCGGGCAAGCTCCTGTTCGCGGCGCGCGTGATCCCCTATCGCGGCTCCTGGCTCGACATCGAGTTCGACGCCAAGGACATCGTGTTCGCGCGCATCGATCGCCGCCGCAAGATTCCCGTGACCTCGCTGATGTACGCGCTCGGTCTCGACGGGGAGCAGATCCTTTCCACCTTCTACAAGAAAATCAGCTACAAGCGTACCAAGGAAGGTTGGCGCGTGCCGTTCGACGCCAACCGTTTCCGCGGCTATTCCACGGTCAACGACCTGATCGACGCCGACACCGGCAAGGTCGTGCTCGAGGCCGGCAAGAAGCTCACCGTTCGCCAAGCCCGCCTGCTGCAGGAGAAGGGCCTGAAGGCGTTGCGTCTGTCGGATGAGGAGCTGGTCGGCAATTACCTCGCCGAGGACCTCGTCAATCCGAAGACCGGCGAGATCTACGCCGAAGCCGGCGAGGAGATCACCGAGAAGCTCCTGAAGTCGCTCAACGAGCAGGGCTACAAGGACCTGCCGCTGCTCGACATCGACCACGTCAACGTCGGCGCCTATATCCGCAACACCCTGTCGGCTGACAAGAACATGACGCGCGAGGACGCGCTGTTCGACATCTACCGCGTAATGCGTCCGGGCGAGCCGCCGACGCTGGATTCGGCGCAGGCCATGTTCCAGTCGCTGTTCTTCGACTCCGAGCGCTACGACCTCTCCGCGGTCGGCCGCGTCAAGATGAACATGCGCCTCGAGCTCGATGCGCCCGACACCCATCGGACGCTGCGCAAGGAAGACATCCTTGCCGTCATCAAGACGCTCGTCGACCTGCGCGACGGCAAGGGCGAGATCGACGACATCGACCATCTCGGCAACCGTCGTGTGCGCTCGGTCGGCGAACTCATGGAGAACCAGTACCGCATCGGCCTGCTCCGCATGGAGCGCGCGATCAAGGAGCGCATGTCGAGCGTCGATATCGACACCGTCATGCCGCAGGACCTGATCAACGCGAAACCGGCGGCGGCCGCGGTGCGCGAATTCTTCGGCTCCTCGCAGCTCTCGCAGTTCATGGACCAGACCAACCCGCTCTCGGAGATCACCCACAAGCGGCGCCTGTCGGCGCTTGGCCCGGGCGGTCTGACCCGCGAGCGCGCCGGCTTCGAGGTGCGCGACGTGCACCCGACGCATTACGGTCGTATCTGCCCGATCGAGACGCCGGAAGGTCCGAACATCGGCCTGATCAACTCGCTCGCGACGTTTGCGCGCGTCAACAAGTACGGCTTCGTCGAGACGCCCTACCGGAAGATCAAGGAGGGTCGCGTCACCGACGAGGTGGTGTACCTGTCGGCGATGGAGGAGGGGCGCTACCGCGTCGCGCAAGCCAACGTGCCGCTGGATCCGAAGGGCCGCTTCACCGAGGACCTCGTGGTCTGCCGTCACGCCGGCGAAGTGTTGCCGGTGACCCCTGACAAGGTCGACTACATGGACGTGTCGCCGAAGCAGCTCGTTTCGGTGGCCGCCGCGCTGATTCCGTTCCTCGAGAACGACGACGCCAACCGCGCGCTGATGGGCTCGAACATGCAGCGCCAGGCGGTGCCGCTGGTTCGCGCCGAGGCGCCGTTCGTCGGCACCGGCATGGAAGGCGTGGTTGCCCGCGACTCCGGCGCCGCGATCGCGGCCCGCCGCTCGGGCGTGATCGACCAGATCGACGCCACCCGCGTCGTCATCCGCGCTACGGAGGATCTCGATCCGACCAAGTCGGGCGTCGATATCTACCGTCTGATGAAGTACCAGCGCTCCAACCAGTCGACCTGCATCAATCAGCGTCCGCTGGTGAAGGTGGGGGATATCGTCAAAAAGGGCGACATCATCGCTGACGGTCCGTCGACCGATCTCGGCGAGCTCGCGCTCGGCCGCAACGTGCTGGTCGCGTTCATGCCGTGGAACGGCTACAATTTCGAAGACTCGATCCTGCTCTCCGAGCGGATCGTGAAGGATGACGTCTTCACCTCGATCCACATCGAGGAGTTCGAGGTGATGGCCCGCGACACCAAGCTGGGTCCTGAGGAAATCACGCGCGACATTCCGAACGTGTCGGAAGAGGCGCTGAAGAACCTCGACGAAGCCGGCATCGTCTATATCGGTGCGGAAGTGCGCGCCGGCGACATCCTGGTCGGAAAGATCACGCCGAAGGGCGAAAGCCCGATGACGCCGGAAGAAAAGCTGCTCCGCGCCATCTTTGGCGAAAAGGCCTCGGACGTCCGCGACACCTCGCTCCGCGTGCCTCCGGGCGTGCAGGGCACGATCGTGGAAGTGCGCGTGTTCAACCGCCACGGCGTCGACAAGGACGAGCGTGCGCTGGCGATCGAGCGGGAGGAGATCGAGCGCCTCGCCAAGGACCGCGATGACGAGCAGGCGATCCTCGACCGCAACGTCTACAACCGTCTCGCCGAGCTGCTGGAGAACCGCCAGGGCATCTCCGGTCCGAAGGGCTTCAAGAAGGACACCAAGATCACCCGCGCGGTGCTCGATGAGTATCCGAAGTCGCAGTGGTGGCTGTTCGCCTCGCCTAACGACAAGCTGATGGCCGAGATCGAGGCGATGCGGAAGCAGTACGACGAGTCGAAGAAGGGGCTCGAGCAGCGCTTCCTCGACAAGGTCGAAAAGCTGCAGCGCGGCGACGAACTGCCGCCCGGCGTGATGAAGATGGTCAAGGTCTTCGTCGCGGTGAAGCGCAAGATCCAGCCCGGCGACAAGATGGCCGGCCGCCACGGCAACAAGGGCGTGGTGTCCAAGATCGTTCCGATCGAGGACATGCCGTTCCTTGAGGACGGTACGCATGCGGACATCGTGCTGAACCCGCTCGGCGTGCCCTCGCGCATGAACGTCGGCCAGATCCTCGAGACGCATCTCGGTTGGGCCTGCGCCGGCCTCGGCAGGCGCATCGGCCAGACCATCGACGCCTATTATCAGAAGCAGGATCTCAAGCCGCTGCGCGAGACCCTGAAGAGGATCTATGGCGACGATGAAACCATCCGCTCGCTGAACGACAACGAGTTGATCGAGCTCGGCCGCAATCTGAGTCACGGCGTGCCGATCGCGACTCCGGTGTTCGACGGCGCCAAGGAGGCCGACATCGAGGAGATGCTGAAGCTTGCCGGCTTCGACGCCTCCGGCCAGTCGACCGTCTATGACGGCCGCACCGGCGATCCCTTCGATCGCAAGGTGACGGTGGGCTACATCTACATGCTGAAGCTGCACCATCTGGTGGACGACAAGATCCACGCCCGCTCGATCGGCCCGTACTCGCTGGTCACCCAGCAGCCGCTGGGCGGCAAGGCGCAGTTCGGTGGCCAGCGCTTCGGCGAAATGGAGGTGTGGGCGCTGGAAGCCTATGGCGCGGCCTATACGCTGCAGGAGATGCTGACCGTGAAGTCGGACGACGTCGCCGGCCGTACCAAGGTGTACGAGGCGATCGTGCGCGGCGACGACACGTTCGAGGCTGGTATCCCCGAGTCGTTCAACGTGCTGGTCAAGGAAATGCGCTCGCTCGGCCTCAACGTCGACCTGCACAATTCCAAGATGGGACCGGCGCCGACATCGGAAGCCGCTGAGTAATTTCGTGAAGGCGGCCGTGACGCCGCCTTCGCCGCCGTCATCGTCCGCGCACGCGGACGATCCAGTAACCCGCGGCAGCGGTGATTACTGGATGCCCCGCCTTCGCGGGGCATGACAGAAAAGGAATGCATGGGCCGACGAAAGTCGGCAGACGGAGAAGGCCATGAATCAAGAGATTATGAATCTTTTCAATCCGACGACGCCGGCCCAGGTCTTCGACCAGATCCGGATTTCGATCGCGTCCCCGGAGAAGATTCTGTCCTGGTCCTACGGCGAGATCAAAAAGCCGGAGACCATCAACTACCGCACCTTCAAGCCGGAGCGGGACGGACTGTTCTGCGCCCGCATCTTCGGGCCGATCAAGGACTACGAGTGCTTGTGCGGCAAGTACAAGCGGATGAAGTACAAGGGCATCATCTGCGAAAAGTGCTCGGTCGAAGTCACGCTGTCGCGCGTCCGGCGCGAGCGCATGGGCCATATCGAGCTCGCGGCGCCCGTTGCCCACATCTGGTTCCTGAAGTCGCTGCCGTCGCGCATCGGCCTTCTGCTCGACATGACGCTGAAGGACCTCGAGCGCATCCTGTACTTCGAGTACTACGTCGTGCTCGAGCCGGGCCTGACCGCGCTCAAGGACCGTCAGCTCCTGTCGGAAGACGAGTACCTGAAGGCGCAGGACGAATACGGCCAGGACAGCTTCACCGCCATGATCGGCGCCGAGGCGATCCGTGAATTGCTGAAGGGCCTCGAGCTGGAGAAGCTCGAGCTCTCGCTGCGTGCCGAGATGCAGGAGACCGACTCCGACATCAAGCACAAGAAGCTCGCCAAGCGGCTTAAGATCGTCGAGGCCTTCCGCGTCTCCGGCAACAAGCCGGAATGGATGATCATGACGGTCATTCCGGTGATTCCGCCGGATCTGCGCCCGCTGGTGCCGCTCGATGGCGGCCGCTTCGCGACGTCTGACCTCAACGATCTCTACCGCCGCGTCATCAACCGCAACAACCGCTTGAAGCGGCTGATGGAGCTGCGCGCGCCCGATATCATCATCCGCAACGAGAAGCGCATGCTGCAGGAGGCCGTCGACGCGCTGTTCGACAACGGCCGCCGCGGTCGCGTCATCACCGGCGCCAACAAGCGCCCGCTGAAGTCGCTCGCCGACATGCTCAAGGGCAAGCAGGGCCGCTTCCGCCAGAACCTGCTCGGCAAGCGCGTCGACTATTCCGGCCGTTCGGTGATCGTGGTCGGTCCCGAGCTGCGCCTGCATCAGTGCGGCCTGCCGAAGAAGATGGCGCTCGAGCTGTTCAAGCCGTTCATCTATTCGCGGCTTGACGCCAAGGGCCTGTCGACGACCGTGAAGCAGGCGAAGAAGCTGGTCGAGAAGGAGCGGCCCGAGGTCTGGGATATCCTGGACGAGGTGATCCGCGAACATCCGGTGCTGCTCAACCGCGCGCCGACGCTGCATCGTCTGGGCATCCAGGCGTTCGAGCCGGTGCTGATCGAAGGCAAGGCGATCCAGCTTCACCCGCTGGTCTGCGCCGCGTTCAACGCCGACTTCGACGGCGACCAGATGGCCGTGCACGTTCCGCTGTCGCTCGAAGCGCAGCTCGAAGCGCGCGTCCTGATGATGTCGACCAACAACATCCTGCACCCCGCCAACGGCCAGCCGATCATCGTGCCGTCGCAGGACATCGTGCTCGGCCTCTACTACGTCTCGATCATGCGCGAAGGCCTGCCCGGCGAGGGCAAGGTGTTCGGCGACATGGCCGAGCTCGAGCACGCCCTGCACTCGAAGGTCATCCACCTCCACACCAAGATCAAGTACCGGTGGGAGAGCATCGACGAGGAAGGCAAGAAGAGCAAACGCTGGATCGAAACCACCGCGGGCCGCGTCATGCTCGGCAACCTGCTGCCGAAGCACCAGAGGATCTCGTACGACATCATCAACAAGCTGATGACCAAGCGCGAGATCTCCGGCGTGATCGATCAGGTCTACCGGCACTGCGGTCAGAAGGAGACGGTGATCTTCTGCGACCGCATCATGGCGCTCGGCTTCTACAACGCCTTCAAGGCCGGCATCTCGTTCGGCAAGGACGACATGGTCGTGCCGGCGTCGAAGTGGAAGATCGTCGACCAGACCCGTACGCTGGCGAAGGATTTCGAGCAGCAGTACAATGACGGCCTGATCACCCATGGCGAGAAGTACAACAAGGTCGTCGACGCCTGGTCGAAGGCCGGCGAAGAAGTCGCCAAGGCGATGATGAAGGAGATCTCCTCGACCAAGAAGACGGCCAGCGGGGCGGATGCCGACATCAACTCGATCTACATGATGGCGCACTCCGGTGCGCGTGGTTCGCCGGCGCAGATGCGCCAGCTCGCCGGCATGCGCGGCCTGATGGCGAAGCCGTCGGGCGAGATCATCGAGACGCCGATCATTTCCAACTTCAAGGAAGGCCTCTCGGTGCTCGAGTACTTCAACTCGACCCACGGCGCCCGCAAGGGCCTCGCGGACACCGCGTTGAAGACCGCGAACTCCGGTTACCTGACCCGCCGCCTGGTCGACGTGGCGCAGGACTGCATCATCACGTCCAGCGACTGCGGCACCCATCTCGGCATCAAGATGCGCGCCATCATCGATGCCGGCACGGTGGTCGCCTCGCTCGGCTCGCGCATCCTGGGCCGCGTGGCCTGCGATGACGTGCGCGACCCCGCGACCAACGACGTCCTGATCGCGCGCGGAACGCTGATGGAGGAGTCCCATGTGGACGCCATCCAGAAGGCCGGCATCCAGGAGGTGAAGATCCGTTCGGCGCTGACCTGCGAGCTCATCAACGGCATCTGCGCCAAGTGCTACGGACGCGATCTCGCCCGCGGTACCCCGGTCAACCACGGCGAGGCGGTCGGCGTGATCGCCGCGCAGTCGATCGGCGAGCCGGGCACGCAGTTGACGATGCGCACGTTCCACATCGGCGGCGCGGCGCAGATCAACGAGCAGTCGTTCGTGGAGTCGAACTTCGACGGCAAGATCGTGATCAGGAACAAGGCAATCGCCCGCAACAGCGAAGGCCACCTGGTCGCGATGGTCCGCAACATGGTGGTTGCGATC
Source organism: Bradyrhizobium sp. LeoB3 (assembly GCF_055456055.1). NCBI lineage: Bacteria > Pseudomonadati > Pseudomonadota > Alphaproteobacteria > Hyphomicrobiales > Nitrobacteraceae > Bradyrhizobium > Bradyrhizobium sp. LeoB3. The sequence goes on along the minus strand of NZ_JBVBEF010000053.1, from coordinate 43,579 downwards.
GTCGATGCCGACGGCACCGAGCGTGCGACCCATCGCATCCAGTACGGCTCGCGCATGCATGTCGACGAGGGCGATATGGTCAAGCGCGGCCAGCGCATCGCCGAGTGGGATCCTTACACCCGTCCGGTGCTGACCGAAGTCGAGGGTACGATCGGGTTCGAGGACCTGGTCGAGGGCCAGTCGATCTCGGAGACGCTGGACGAATCCACCGGTATCGCCAAGCGCGTCGTCATCGACTGGCGATCGACGCGTGGCGGCGCGGATCTGCGCCCGGCCATCGTGGTCAAGGGCAAGGACGGCAAGGTGATGAAGCTCGCGCGTGGCGGCGATGCCCGCTACATGCTGTCGGTCGACGCGATTTTGTCGGTCGACGTCGGTGCGCAGGTGAAGCCCGGCGATATCCTGGCGCGTATCTCGACCGAGAGCGCCAAGACCCGCGACATCACCGGCGGTCTGCCGCGCGTTGCCGAACTGTTCGAGGCGCGCAAGCCGAAGGATGCGGCGATCATCGCGGAAGTGGCGGGCACCATCCGCTTCGGCCGCGACTACAAGAACAAGCGCCGCATCTCGATCGAGCCGACCGACAAGACCGAGGAGCCGCGCGAGTACCTGATCCCGAAGGGCAAGCACATCCACCTGCAGGACGGCGACATCGTCGAAAAGGGCGACTTCATCGTCGAAGGCAATCCGGCACCGCACGACATCCTGGCGATCAAGGGCATCGAGGAACTCGCTGCCTATCTGGTCAACGAAATCCAGGAGGTCTACCGGCTGCAGGGCGTGCTCATCAACGACAAGCACATCGAGGTGATTGTCCGTCAGATGCTGCAGAAGGTGGAAGTCACCGATCAGGGCGACACCGACATGATCTCGGGTGAGCAGGTCGACAAGATCGAGTTCGACGCGCTCAACACCAAGGCCAAGGAAGAGGGCAAGAAGCCCGCGACCGGAACGCCGGTGCTGCTCGGCATCACGAAGGCGAGCCTGCAGACCCGCTCGTTCTTCTCGGCGGCCTCCTTCCAGGAGACCACTCGCGTGCTCACCGAAGCCGCCGTCAACGGCAAGGTGGACCCGCTGGAAGGCCTCAAGGAGAACGTCATTGTCGGCCGGCTGATCCCGGCAGGCACGGGCGCCTCGATGGCGCGGATCCGCGAAGTCGCCATGAAGCGCGACAAGCTGATCCTCGACGAGCGCGAGAAGCAGGCGGCGATCGTGCCGTCCGCGCCCGAAGCGGAGCCGCTGGCGCTGCCGCCGGCGGAGTAACACCCCGCAAAACTACGGTACTCACGAAAAGGCCGGCTTTTTGCCGGCCTTTTTGCTGCTCTCCTCTTGTGCTGCGCTGCAGGAATGCGCTTTGTTCATCTTTCCTTCAGACAGAAAAGCGCTTCTGCTAAGAGCGGCTACGGCCGGGTGCTTCGCCCGCCCGGAAGAACGGAATCCCCATGCTTGATCTCGCAATCGTTGGTGGCGGCCCCGGCGGGCTGATGAGCGCCTGGTACCTGAAGAGGAAGCTCGGCGACCTCTGCCGCGTCACCATTTACGAGGCGTCGGACCGGCTCGGCGGCAAGATCGTCACGCGCAAGTTCGATACTGCACCCGCGACCTACGAGGCCGGCGTCGCCGAGATCTACGACTATTCGATGACCGGCCCGGATCCGCTGCGCGAACTGATCCAGCATTTCGGCCTGCAGACCATCCCGATGGATGCCGAGCAGGTCCAGCTCGACGGCGAGCTCTTGAACGACGTGCCGGGCATGCGCCGCAAATATGGCGCGACGACCGCCGAGGCGATCGAAGCGTTCCGTAAGCGCTGCACCGAGATGATCTCGCCGGTCGAATACTACGAAGGCGTCGGCGCGCACGACAACGAGCACCCTTGGGCCCACAAGACCTGCGAGCAACTCCTCGACGAGGAGGTCGAGGATCCGACCGCCAAGCGCTTCTTCAAGGTGATGGCCCGCTCCGACATCGCGACCGAGAGCCACAACACCAACGGGCTCAATGCGCTGAAGAATTTCGTGATGGATATCGACGGCTATATCGGCCTGTACTCGATCCAGAACGGCAATGAGCAACTCATCGAATGCCTGCGCTCGGAAGTCGATGCCGACATCCAGCTCAATCACCGGGTGCTGAAAGTCGGCAAGGCCGGCAACGGCCGCTACCGCCTCAACATGATGAACGGGAAGGGGCCGGAGACGCGCGACTTCGACCTCGTGCTGGTCTGCCTGCCGCATTCCTGGCTCGCCACGCTCGGCTGGGACGGCGAGGAGTTGCGCCAGTCGATGGTCAAGCACATCGCCTATTTCGACCGCCCGGCGCACTACCTGCGCGTCTCGATCCTGTTCGACGAGCCGTTCTGGGGCGAGAAGATCCCGGGCTCCTGGTTCATGTCGGAAGCGTTTGGCGGCTGCTGCGTCTACAACGAAGGCTCGCGCCATGATGTCGGCCGGCACGGTGTCCTGAACTGGCTGATCGCGGGCTCGGACGCGCTGGCCTTTGCCAATCTGACCGACCAGGAACTGATCGATGCTGCGTTGAAGTCGCTGCCGGCTTCCCTTGGCAACGCGCGCGAGCATTTCCTCGAGGGCAAGATCCACCGCTGGCTGAGCTCGGTGAACGCGCTGCCCGGCGGCCTGCCGGCGCGCGACGTCATGACCAACCATCGTCCCGAGCCGAAGGAGCATCCCGGCATCGTCGTGGTCGGCGATTATCTGTTCGATTCCACGCTGAACGGCCTGCTCGATTCGTCCGATGCCGCGACCGACATCATCCTGACCGAGATGATCCGGCTGCGCCATGCCCGCGCCCAGGCCGAGCGGCCGCTGTCGGACAAGATCGACCGCGATTATTTCGAGAATTATCGCGGGCAGGGCCCATACAGCGAGGCGTGGCGCCACTTCACCGATCCCGCGCTGCTGATGGAGATGATCCAGATCGTCTGGGGCGAGGCGAAGGGCTACAAGCTCCTGGTGGCGGGCTCGGCGAGCGGCGAACTGGTCGGTGCGCTGCGCGAGCGCGGGGTTGACGCCTGGGGCGTCGAGAACAACCGCTTCATCCACGGCAAGACGCCGAAGGAGCTGACGAAGTACAACAAGCTCGGCTCGGTCGTCGACCTGCCGTTCGAGGACAACGAATTCGACTTCGTGTTCGAGACCAGCCTCTGCCATCTCGGCGGAAAGCAGGTGGTGCGCGCGGCGCGCGAATTGCATCGCGTGGTCAAGACCGGCCTCGTGTTCGGCTCGGTGACCTCGGACCTCGCGCCCGGCCTGATCGACCGCTACGATCTGTTGCGTGGCGTCAAGAAGCTCGCCACCTGGTGGGAGTGGTCGGAACTATTCTTCGGCAACGGTTTTGATCTCGCCGCCCACCGTCGCGACTGCACCGAGGCGCTGTGGACCGCGGCGCGCGCCGCCAACAAGGGGCCCGGCCACTGGTACGGCGACGCCGACGCGTTGCGCTATTCGTTCTTCGATAAGGTCGAGGACGAGGATTGACCTGAGGATTGACCGGTGCACCCGGCCGGTTCAATTGCTTTGCCCAATCCTTGCTGATCGCATAGAATCGTTGGCATAGCGCGTATCGCGCTGTCGCGCTCGATTTGCGGTCATGCCGGCCGTGCAGTATCGGTTGGGTTCATGGCATCGAAGCCCCCATCATCTGACGGTCACAATCCGGTTGCGACGGATGAACTCGAGCTGAAAAAGAAGCTCGGGGCGAATGCCGATTCCGCTGCGTCCAGGCCCGGCGGGAAGCCTTCGTCGACATCACCGCTTCCCGACGATGATGACGAAGCCGACGACGAGAACGAAATCGAGCTCGATGACGATGATGAGGACGAGGACCTCGTCGTCTTCACCGCCAAGGAAGCCGCCGGCGCGCTCGCCACGATCTACGGCTTCGTCAAGCCGTATCTGGCCAACTACAAGCGGATGCTGGTCTTCGTCAGCTTCGGCCTCGTGGTCGAGACGTTGTTCAACGTCATCATGCCGCTCAGCCTGAAGTTCCTGATCGACGATGCGCTCGGCGAGGAGGATTTCCAGGCACTCTACAAGATCCTCGGCGTACTCGCCGCCGCCGGGATCATCACCTCCATCATCGCGGTCTGGTACGAGCGCTGGGACGCGCGGCTGGCCGCCTGCATCGTTTCCGACGTGCGGACCAGACTGTTCGACCACGTCCAGAACCTGCCGTCGTCCTATTTCGCCCGCACCAAGCGCGGCGAGATCCTGTCGCGCTTCTCGATCGACCTTTCGGCCTTCGAGGGCTCGGTCAAGAGCTTCGCCAACAGCGCCGCCTTGCCGTTCCTTGAGCTGATCGCCGGCATCATCCTGATGCTGTTCCTGAGCTGGCAGCTTGCCGTGGTCGCCCTACTCGTGTTTCCGATCACCCTGATCGGGCCGCGGATCCTGACCCCGAAAGCGGTGCAGGCCAATTACGAGCAGAAGCTGAACGAGGCCGCGCTGCTCGGCACCGTGCAGGAGAATGTCGCGGCCCAGGCCGTGGTGAAGGCGTTCAACCTGCAGCGCCGCGCGCTCGGCTGGTTCACGATGCGCAACAACGACGTGCGGCTGAAGGCAGCTTCCGCCATGTTCCTGTCGACCATGGTGGAGCGCACCGTCACCATCGCGGTGCTGCTGTTGCACCTCGTGGTGCTCGCGATCGGCGCCTATCTCGCCACCAAGGGCCAGATCACCATCGGCACCTTCGTCACCTTCGAAAGCGCATTCTGGGAGGTGTCCTACAACATCGCGCACCTGATGCACTTCATCCCGGTATCGATCCAGTCGGCGGCGGCGGTGCAGCATATGCAGGAACTCCTGGACGAGCGCACGCGCGGCGCCGACCGGCCGGGCGCGCCGGACCTGCCGCGCATCACCAATGACATCACCTTTGAGCGCGTGACGTTCCAGTACGAGGGCAGTCAGGAGCCGGTGCTGGATAATTTCAGCCTCAAGCTCAAGGTTGGTCAGCGTATCGCGATCGTCGGCCCCTCCGGCTCCGGCAAGAGCACGCTGCTCAATCTGATCCTGCGGCTTTACGTGCCGGACGAGGGCCGGGTCACTATCGACGGCGTCGATATCCGCAAGGTGACGCGCGAATCGCTGCGGCGAAGCATGGCGGTCGTGTTCCAGGAGAACATGCTGTTCAACATGTCGATCCGGGAGAACATCCGCCTCGGCAAGGAAGGGGCAAGCGATGAGGAAGTCGTGGACGCCGCGCGCAAGGCCGAGATCCATCGCTTCATCATGAGCCTGCCGCAGAAATACGACACCGTGGTCGGCGAGCGCGGCGACACGCTCTCAGGCGGCCAGCGCCAGCGCATCGCGATCGCGCGCGCCATTATCCGCAATCCGTCCGTGCTGCTGCTCGACGAAGCGACCTCGGCCCTCGACCAGACCACGGAGGCCGCGATCAACAGCACGCTGTTCAGGGTAGCCGCCGGCCGCACCATGATCTGGTCGACGCACCGGCTGACGTCGGTGGTCGACATGGACGAGATCATCGTGATCTCCGGCGGCAAGGCGATCGAGCGCGGCACCCATGCCGAGCTGCTCGCCGCAAACGGCGTCTACCGCAAGCTCTGGGACGATCAGGGCCACGTCGCACACGATGCCGCTGCGCAGGCCGACGACGATGAAGACGATGATGAGGACGACGACGAGGAGTGATCCCTCAGCTTGATGTCGCGATCCGGCCTTGCCGGCCGGGGCGAAACGCGCCGGCGGTGGAGTAGCGGACGCCCTGCGCGAAGCGGACCACGAAGCGGCCCCAGCGTCCGGCGCGCCAGGTCAGGCCATGGTCGATCGACAGCGAGCGAAGGTGGTAGGCCTTGGCAAGCGATCGTGCCTCGCAGGCCTGCTTGACCGGATCGTCGTAGAACGCCTGGATCTTCGGCACGTCCATGCCGTCGCTCGAAAGCCACGCCGGGATGTGGACGTTGCACAGCCGCTCGACGTCGGTGAAGACCTTGTCGCTACCGGTGCCGGCGGCGGGGCAGGAGGTCGAGAACGCGTCGCCGACCAGCACGATACCGGGCTGCAGATATCCTTCGGTGACGTAGAGGTCGGCGGGCCTGATCCTGATCGGCCCGGAGACCATGAAGCCGCCGGTCATGCGGGCAAGCCCCGGCATCGTGGCGAGCATGGTGGCTTCCGGCGCCTGCCTGAACTGCTGCAGCCACGGGTCGGTCATGTCGCGGTAGACCATGAGATTGGCGCGCATCGTCCCGCCGATCGGGAACAATGTAAGATAGGCCATGCGCGCGCTCGGCCGGCCCGGCCAATAGGTCAGTGCCGGAAAATCGAACGCCGCGCGGCCGAGCGGCATGACATCGAAGCCAAGCGTGATTGAATGGCAGGCGCTGATGATGCGGCGCTGCATGCCGAGCGTGTGGCGCAGGCCGGTGTTCAGGCCGTTGGCGAGCACGATGAGCCGTGCCGAGATCTCCTCATTGTTCGACAGCACGATCTTCTGCCGGTCGGCGCCGTTTGAAACAGCGTAGGCCTTGGCATGGACGATCTCGACATCGCCTGGAATCTGCGCGCGCATGGTGTTGACCAACGTGTCATAGAGGATGCCGTGCTGATCGCTGGGCTTCTTGGCGACGACGTAGCCGAACCGCGCCTCCCACACCTGGCCGTCCAACGTCGTGGCGCGCAGCGTCTCTTCGGCAAGGCCGGTCCTGCGCAACAGCTCGAGTTGATCTCCGCCGAGCTTCTCGCAGCGCAGCTCAGGCGGATAGCTCAGATGCGGGTCGATCAGGCACGCCGAGATGCCCGCGCGTCCGAGCATCGCCGCGGCGGTCGAACCGGCGAGCCCGCCGCCGATGATGGCAACATCCGTGTAGCGCATGCGTCTTGCCTCTGATCGCAAGGCTCCATGCATGGCCGAGAATCGCAAAGGAACCCTGAACTGGTGCTTCACAATCCAGTCAGTCCCGCGTCCGCTTAATTGAAAAGCAATGTCCCGCAAACACGATGGCGCGCGGTCGAAGAGTGCGGATTTCGATGATCTCGGTAACGATTGATTCACCCAGGCTGGACATCGCCCCGCAATGGGACGAGCTGGTGCGGCGTGCGTCGTCGAACGTGTTCATGAATCCGGCCGCGCTTGCGGCGGCCGTAGCGACCGACTTTGCCAGGATACGCGTGCTGCTGGCCTGGGAGCAGGGCGCTTCGCAGCGGAGGCTCGTAGGCATCTGGGCGCTACAGGTGCGGCAGGCCGTGCGGTTGTGGCCAAAGGTGTCGGAAGCGCTGCCCTACACTTATGCTTTTCTCTCCAGCCCGGTCGTCGATCCGACCTTCGCCGATCAGGTCATTCCCGCATTCCTCGCCGCCATCGAACAAGACCCGCTGCTGCCTGATGTCCTCAGCCTCACGTCGTTCGACGGGGAGTGCCCGAGCTACGCGGCCATGTCAAAATGGCTGGCCGCCCGTGGCATCGAGCCGTTGATCGTTGCAACGAGCAGCCGACCTTTCGTGACGAAGGAATTCGGCGTGAAGCGCAGCGGCTCGACGCGCAAAAAGCTGCGTCAGGACTGGAATAGGCTGTCGGCGCTTGGCGCCGTCGATGTCGTCAACGACCGGTCGCCCGGCGCGGTCCGCCAGGCGTTCGAGACGTTCCTGACGATGGAAAAGGCAAGTTGGAAGGGCGAACGGGGCACGGCGGTGCTATCGGTTGCCCGCGATGCCGCCTTCACCAGGCAGTTGGTGCACAATCTGGCCGACCGCCAAGCCTGCTCCGTTGCCCTGCTGCAGGTCAACGGCGAGGTGGCCGCCGCGCAGGTGCTGATGTATTGCGGCGCGACCGCCTATACCTGGAAGACCGCATACGATGCCCAGTTCGCGCGATATTCGCCCGGGCATCTGCTCGTCGACAAGGTGACGAATCAGTTGTTCGCGCGGCCCGAGATCGAGGCAATCAATTCCTGCGCCGCCGAGGAGAGTTTCATGGCCCAGCTATGGGCCGGCCGCCGCACCATGCTCGATCTGCTCTTCGATGTCAGCGGAACGAAGTCGCTGGGCTACCGGATGGAAGCGGGCCGGCTGCTCGGCTACCATTTTCTGCGGCGTCTGCGGGACCGCCTGCGGCAGCGTCGTCGGACATCCTCCGCCAAGGCGCCGCAGGGCACCGCGAGCAAGCCGGAAAAGGAAGCGGGCGCCGCGCTGCGCGCGCCAGCAAAGGCTGGGGTCCGTCGACACCAGGCGGAAGTTGAGGGCCTTGGCCATTGACCGGGCGTTGCAAGCCTTCTTGGCAGGACGGAATCGTTACTCGTCAGAACACATCCAGTGTCATGACCATTCCGCCGATCTTTTCGAGACGGGCAAAATAGGCTGCGGGCTCGAGGAGCTGATAGGGAAAGTAGAGGCCAGGGGGAGTTGCCGGATTGCCGTCGAGTCCGACGAGTCGTTCGAGAACCATGGCGACGCCTAGTCCCGTCAGTGGCATCTGTCCCTCAGGATGGACAATCGCATGACGGGTGCGGAGCGGTCGGCCCGCTTGATCCTCACCGGCAAGTTCGATGACGATCTCGGTCGACATCGGCTCTCCGCGGCGGCGAGTGGAGCTCACTCCAATCGCGAGACTGAATTGAACGTTTGGCGCGCCGGTCGCGGTCGCAAGGCCGACAACGTCACAGGGGGAGAGTGCGGAGGCCTCCATCAGGGTGCCGTCGACGGCGCGGAACTTGGCCTTGGCATCGTCGCCAACGCGCCAGAGGTAGGCGCCGTCCCGACGAGCAAGCGCCGCCGGCATGGTCTTGGTTTGGCGCTCCAGGTCGGCGGCTGCCGCCGGACCGAAGGCATCCTGCTCATCGAGCAGCGCGCCGATAGCTATGTCGTGGACCCGACCGAACGCCTTGGCGAATTCGAGCGTGGGGACCGTCGTGGCGCCGACGAGCCATTCCGTGCCCAGAACGACCGGCGCGGCGTCCGGGTCGCGGATGTAGGCCGCTACTTCGGGGCCCATCTCAATAATGCCTGGAGAAATGCTGATGTGCGGCACGCCGCGCGACTGAGCGAAACGGAGCCCGGCGATCCTTTCGTCCGTAAAAAAGACGGCGACGGCGCTGATCGGGCGCTCACCGAGTCCAAGGCCATCAACGGCCAGGTCGAGCACCACACCCTCCGCACCGCCAATTTCGGTCGCGACTTTCTTGGCCTTAGCGAGATCGCGGCCGCCGATCAGTAGCGGCTGATCGGGATGGGCGGCGCGCAGGAATCGGGCCGTCCAGAGGCCGACAATGCCGGAGCCGCCGATCAGGAGAATGGGAGCTGGCGACATTGCGGTGCCTCTCAATCCTAGCGAACATAACCTAACCTCGGTAAGTTACCATTAGTAAGTTACTGATGGTAGGTATTGCAAGGGGGGATCCGGACCGTGAAGCACTCTTTGAGACCGAAAGCGCATAAGGCGCTTTCCCGTCGGCTCTCGAAGGCGGATCGACGGCGCCAGTTGCTTGCTATGGCCCTCGTCATTATCCGCGAGGAAGGGGCTGATCGACTGACTCTGGGACATCTGGCCGCTCGTGCCGGAGTCTCCAAGCCAATCCCGTACGAGCACTTCGGCACGCGGTCAGGGTTGTTGATCGAACTCTACAAGTCGCTCGACAGGGAGCAGGCGAATGCCCTGCGTGAAGCGGTAAGAAGCGTTCAGCGGAACTTGGGGGATACTGCCGACGTCCTCGCGACCGCCTATATCCACTGTTCCGCAGATACGAGTGGCGAATGGCACGCGGTGGGTGCGGCGCTGTCGGGCAGCGGGGAAATGGGCGCGGTGCACCAGGAGCTGATAGATGGATACGTCCAGCTGTTCGTATCGGCGCTTGAGCCGCACAGCACGTTGCCGCCCGACGAACTACAACGGCGCTGTGTCGGCCTTGTCGGGGCGGGCGAAGCGCTCTCGGTCATGATGATCGGTGGTCATTGCAGCGAGAAGGAAGCTGCTGGAGCATTTTCCTCGCTGATTCGAGGCGGACTTTGCGGACCTTCGCCGCAACCGTAACGCGATCGGGGTGAAGCTTTTTTTTGACTTGTCGCGGCACCGCGAGCGACAGACCTTGGGCGACGTGGATATCAACGCACGCGCCTTGGTTGGATCGCAAGCTGCATCGGTCCGCGCGAATCGCTCGATCGGTGCGCCGCCGCCAGCTTCTCGAAGCGGAAATCTGGCGGACAGACATCCTGCGAATCGACCGGGATGGTCGAATGCCGGCCGGCCAAGCATGGCAGCTGCCGTGGAGTTGGCCACTCGCTGCCGATGATCGCAAGGCGGTACAGGGCAGGGGCTAAGCGCGTTCTTTGCGCCCGAAATGGCAAACAAGGCTTATTTTGCGCGAATCTTTGGTTGAGAGCCGCCTAAGAGCTGCTTCAGGCTATTTATGTCCGGATAAAATAGTCGGCCGACTCGCTCGGAAAGTGGGGCAGCAGACTTTGCGATTTTCACTCGCGCTGAGCGCGCGAAAGTGCCAAATCCATATGCGGCAGAGGCGTTTCTCGTATTGTCGTTTTGCTTGACTTCACTATCTACCGCTTATACAAGGCGCGAACTTAACGACAGGCGGTGAGCTACGCCAGCGTCGGAACGGAACACCCTATCAGACCTACTGGACTGAGGCGGGCACCAACCTCGACGAATGCCGCTCAAACGCTGTCGATGATAGCTAGGCAATGCCAGGGCGATTTTTGTTCTCTTGAGCACGTTCTCTTGAGAGTGAACTCGGACGCATGACCTCGGTTTTCAGCCGGACAGCGAGAGCTGATCGGTCGTGATCGCGGTCCTCTGTGGCGTCAAGCGCTTTCCGCTCAGCAATGAGTGGTAGGCGCGATTTCGTTTTGCGCGAACGGTTTTCGTGTGAGGCGGCCGGACGGGCGGTTCGTTCCCGTGAAGAATTTGCGGAGCCAGTGAGGTTCCGCGCGAACTTGAAGGGTGAAGGCTGACATGCCGACGATCAACCAGCTGATCGCAAAACCACGGGAAGTGCAGAAGTCGCGCAAGAAGGTGCCGGCGCTGCAGCAGTCGCCGCAGAAGCGCGGCGTGTGCACGCGCGTCTACACGACGACCCCGAAGAAGCCGAACTCGGCGCTTCGTAAGGTCGCCAAGGTGCGTCTGACCAATGGGTTCGAGGTGATCGGTTACATCCCAGGTGAGGGCCATAACCTTCAGGAGCACTCGGTGGTCATGATCCGCGGCGGCCGCGTCAAGGACTTGCCGGGCGTGCGCTATCACATCCTCCGCGGCGTGCTGGATACCCAGGGCGTCAAGAACCGTAAGCAGCGTCGTTCGAAGTACGGCGCCAAGCGTCCGAAGTAAGCGGGAACAGGTCAGATGTCGCGTCGTCACTCTGCAGAAAAGCGTGAAGTGCTTCCGGACCCGAAGTTCGGGAACATCATCATCACCAAGTTCATGAACTCGGTCATGTACGCCGGCAAGAAGTCGGTCGCCGAGAACATCGTCTATGGCGCGCTCACCATGATCGAGGCCAAGACCAAGCAGAACCCGCTCGGCGTGTTCGAGCAGGCGCTTGAGAACGTCATGCCGACCATCGAGGTGCGTTCCCGCCGCGTCGGTGGTGCGACCTATCAGGTGCCGGTGGAAGTCCGCTCGGTGCGCCGGCAGGCGCTCGGCATCCGCTGGCTGATTTCGGCCGCGCGTGAGCGTAACGAGAAGACCATGACGGAGCGGCTCTCGGCGGAGCTGCTTGATGCGTCGAACAATCGGGGGAACGCCGTCAAGAAGCGTGAAGACGTGCACCGGATGGCGGAAGCCAACCGCGCCTTCTCGCACTATCGCTGGTAAGGCGAACAACGGAATTTAAGGAACAGCCCCATGCCCCGCCAACATGCCATCGAGGACTATCGCAACTTCGGTATCATGGCGCATATCGACGCCGGCAAGACCACGACGACCGAGCGCATCCTCTATTATACCGGCAAGAGCCACAAGATCGGCGAAGTGCACGAAGGTGCCGCGACGATGGACTGGATGGAGCAGGAGCAGGAGCGTGGCATCACCATCACCTCGGCTGCGACCACCGCGTTCTGGAACGGCAAGCGCCTGAACATCATCGACACTCCCGGCCACGTCGACTTCACCATTGAAGTTGAGCGCAGCTTGCGTGTGCTCGACGGCGCTGTGTGCGTGCTCGATTCCAACCAGGGCGTCGAGCCGCAGACCGAAACCGTCTGGCGCCAGGGTGACAAGTACAAGGTTCCGCGCATCGTCTTCGCCAACAAGATGGACAAGACCGGTGCCGACTTCTTCAAGTGCCTGTCCGACATCGTCGACCGCCTCGGCGCCAAGCCGATCGCAATCCAGCTCCCGATCGGCGCCGAGAACAACTTCAAGGGTCTCGTCGACCTCGTGAAGATGAAGGGCGTCATCTGGAACGACGAGTCGCTTGGCGCCAAGTTCGACTATGTCGACATTCCGGCGGATCTCGCCGACCAGGCCAAGGAATACCGCGAGAAGATGGTGGAAGCCGCCGTCGAGCTCGATGACGACGCCATGGCTGCCTATCTCGACGGCAAGGAGCCGGACGAGGCGACGCTGAAGCGGCTGATCCGCAAGGCCGTACTGACTGGTGCGTTCTATCCGGTGCTGTGTGGCTCCGCGTTCAAGAACAAGGGTGTGCAGCCGCTGCTCGACGCCGTCGTCGACTATCTGCCGTCGCCGCTCGACGTGCCCGCGATCAAGGGCACCGACGACAAGGGCAACGAGGTCGTTCGCAGGGCTGACGACAAGGAGCCGCTGGCGCTGCTCGCGTTCAAGATCATGGACGACCCGTTTGTCGGCACCATCACCTTCTGCCGCATCTATTCGGGCATCCTGCAGAGCGGCACCGGCGTGATCAACTCGACCCGCGAGAAGAAGGAGCGGATCGGGCGCATGCTGTTGATGCATGCGAACAACCGTGAGGACATCAAGGAAGCCTATGCCGGCGACATCGTCGCGCTGGCGGGCCTCAAGGAAGCGCGCACCGGCGACACGCTGTGCGATCCGAACCACCCGGTGATCCTGGAAAAGATGGAGTTCCCGGATCCGGTGATCGAGATCGCGATCGAGCCGAAGTCGAAGGCCGACCAGGAAAAGCTCGGTGTCGCGCTCGCGAAGCTCGCGGCGGAAGATCCGTCGTTCCGGGTGACGACCGACCACGAGTCCGGCCAGACCATCCTGAAGGGCATGGGCGAACTGCATCTCGACATCAAGGTCGACATCCTGAAGCGCACCTACAAGGTCGATGCCAATATCGGCGCGCCGCAGGTGGCGTTCCGTGAGCGTGTGACCAAGCGGGTCGAGCACAGCTACACCCACAAGAAGCAGACCGGCGGCACCGGCCAGTTCGCAGCCGTGACGCTGATCGTCGAGCCGAACGAGGCCGGCAAGGGCTACGAGTTCGAATCGAAGATCGTGGGTGGTGCGGTGCCGAAGGAATATATCCCCGGCGTCGAGAAGGGCCTCGAGAGCGTGCTGGGCTCGGGCGTGGTCGCCGGCTTCCCGGTGGTCGACGTCAAGGTGCAGCTGATCGACGGCAAGTATCACGACGTCGACTCGTCGGCTCTGGCCTTCGAAATCGCAACGCGGGCCTGCTTCCGCGAGGCGCTGCAGATGGGCAAGTCCGTCCTGCTCGAGCCGATCATGAAGGTCGAGGTGGTGACGCCGGAAGACTACACCGGTTCCGTCATCGGCGACCTGAACTCCCGGCGCGGCCAGATCCAGGGCCAAGACATGCGCGGCAACGCCAACGTCATCAACGCGATGGTGCCGCTTATGAACATGTTCGGTTACGTGAACAATCTGCGCTCGATGAGCCAGGGTCGCGCAACCTTCACCATGCAGTTCGATCACTACGCCGAAGCGCCGGCGAACGTGTCGGCTGAAGTCCAGAAGAAGTTTGCCTGATTATCGTTGGTTGGCAGCTAACGATTGAACGGAGAGTCAAATGGCCAAAGCAAAATTTGAGCGTAACAAACCGCACTGCAACATCGGCACCATCGGTCACGTCGACCATGGCAAGACCTCGCTGACCGCCGCGATCACCAAGATCCTGGCGGAAACCGGCGGTGCGACGTTCACCGCCTACGACCAGATCGACAAGGCGCCGGAAGAGAAGGCGCGCGGCATCACGATCTCGACCGCTCACGTCGAGTACGAGACCCAGAACCGCCACTACGCCCACGTCGACTGCCCCGGCCACGCCGACTACGTGAAGAACATGATCACCGGCGCCGCTCAGATGGACGGTGCGATCCTCGTCGTGTCGGCTGCCGACGGCCCGATGCCGCAGACCCGCGAGCACATCCTGCTCGCCCGCCAGGTCGGCGTTCCCGCTCTCGTCGTGTTCCTCAACAAGTGCGATATGGTCGACGATCCGGAGCTGCTCGAGCTCGTCGAGCTCGAAGTGCGCGAGCTGCTCTCGAAGTACGACTTCCCCGGCGACAAGATCCCGATCGTCAAGGGGTCGGCGCTGGCCGCTCTGGAAGACAGCGACAAGAAGCTCGGCCATGACGCGGTTCTTGAGCTGATGCGCAATGTCGACGAGTACATTCCACAGCCGGAGCGTCCGATCGACCAGCCGTTCCTGATGCCGGTCGAAGACGTGTTCTCGATCTCGGGCCGCGGCACCGTGGTGACCGGCCGTGTCGAGCGCGGCATCGTCAAGGTCGGCGACGAAATCGAGATCGTCGGTCTGCGCGACACTCAGAAGACCACCGTCACCGGCGTCGAAATGTTCCGCAAGCTGCTCGATCAGGGCCAGGCGGGCGACAACATCGGTGCGCTGCTCCGCGGTACCAAGCGTGAGGAAGTGGAGCGTGGTCAGGTGCTGTGCAAGCCGGGTTCGGTCAAGCCGCACACCAAGTTCAAGGCTGAGGCGTACATCCTCACCAAGGAAGAGGGCGGCCGTCACACCCCGTTCTTCACCAACTACCGCCCGCAGTTCTACTTCCGCACCACCGACGTGACCGGTGTCGTGCATCTGCCTGAGGGCACCGAGATGGTGATGCCTGGCGACAACATTGCGATGGAAGTGCACCTGATCGTGCCGATCGCGATGGAGGAGAAGCTGCGCTTCGCGATCCGCGAAGGCGGCCGCACCGTCGGCGCCGGCGTCGTCGCCTCGATCCTCGAGTAAGAAGCGAACAGGGAATGGCGAGTGGCGAATAGGAATTTCTATTCGCTACTCGCTACTCGCCACTCACCAAAGAAAGTACGGCAATGAACGGCCAGAATATCCGCATCCGTCTCAAGGCGTTCGACCATCGTATCCTCGATACGTCGACCCGCGAGATCGTGAACACGGCGAAACGTACCGGTGCCCAGGTTCGCGGTCCCATTCCGCTGCCGACCCGCATCGAGAAGTTCACCGTCAACCGTTCGCCGCATGTCGACAAGAAGAGCCGCGAACAGTTCGAGATGCGCACCCACAAGCGCCTTCTCGACATTGTCGATCCGACCCCGCAGACCGTCGATGCTCTCATGAAGCTCGATCTGGCCGCCGGTGTCGACGTCGAGATCAAGCTCTAAGTTTTTGGATTGAAGTCCGCGCGAGCGGACGAAAGAGAACAGGAACCACGCCGATGCGCTCCGGAGTGATCGCACAAAAGGTCGGGATGACGCGGGTCTTTACAGAGGCCGGCGAACATATTCCCGTGACCGTGCTGAAGCTCGGCAACTGCCAGGTGCTGGGCCACCGCACCACTGAACAGAACGGTTATGTCGCACTGCAGCTCGGCTCAGGCTCGCGCAAGACCGTGTACATGCCGAAGGCCGAGCGCGGCCAGTTCGCCGTCGCCAAGGTCGAGCCGAAGCGCAAGGTCGCGGAATTTCGCGTCTCCGAGGACGCGTTGATTCCGGTCGGCGCCGAGATCCAGGCTGATCATTTCGTGGTCGGTCAGTTCGTCGACGTTACCGGCACCTCGATCGGTAAGGGCTTTGCCGGCGGCATGAAGCGCTGGAATTTCGGCGGTCTGCGCGCCACCCACGGCGTGTCGATCTCGCACCGTTCGATCGGTTCGACCGGTGGCCGTCAGGATCCCGGCAAGACCTGGAAGAACAAGAAGATGCCCGGCCACATGGGTGTCGATCGCATCACCACGCTCAACCTTCGCGTCGTCCAGACCGATGTCGAGCGTGGCCTGATCCTGGTCGAAGGCGCCGTTCCCGGCTCCAAGGGCGGCTGGATCAGGGTGCGCGACGCCATCAAGAAGCCGCTGCCGAAGGAAGCTCCGAAGCCCGGCAAGTTCAAGGTTGCGGGCGAGCAGGCTGCCGAGGCGCCGGCCGAGCAGGAGGGTGCGTGAGATGGAACTGAAAGTCACCACCCTTGAGGGCAAGGAAGCTGGCTCGGTCCAGCTTTCCGACGCCATTTTCGGCCTCGAGCCGCGCGCGGACATCATTCAGCGCTGCGTGCAGTGGCAGCTCAACAAGCGCCAGGCGGGCACGCACAAGGCCAAGGGGCGCGCCGAGATCTGGCGCACCGGCAAGAAGATGTACAAGCAGAAGGGCACTGGCGGTGCCCGTCACGGCTCGGCGCGCGTGCCGCAGTTCCGTGGCGGCGGCCGCGCCTTCGGTCCGGTGGTTCGCTCGCATGCGACCGACCTGCCGAAGAAGGTGCGTGCGCTGGCGCTCAAGCATGCTCTGTCGGCCAAGGCCAAGGACGGCGGCCTGGTCGTGCTCGACAGCGCTGATATCAAGGAAGCCAAGACCAAGGCGCTGGTCGGTCACTTCTCCGGCCTCGGGCTGACCAATGCGCTGATCATCGACGGCGCCGAGCTCAACAACGGTTTCGCGGCCGCGGCCCGCAACATTCCGAATATCGACGTGCTGCCGATCCAGGGCATCAACGTCTACGACATCCTGCGGCGCCAGAAGCTGGTCCTGACCAAGGCGGCCGTCGATGCGCTGGAGGCGCGCTTCAAATGAAGAATATCGATCCGCGCCACTACGACGTCATCGTCGCGCCCGTTGTGACCGAAAAGGCGACGCTCGCCTCCGAGCACAACAAGGTGCTGTTCAAGGTCGCTTCCAAGGCCACCAAGCCGCAGATCAAGGAAGCGGTCGAGAAGCTCTTCGACGTCAAGGTCAAGAGCGTGAACACGCTGGTGCGCAAGGGCAAGACCAAGGTGTTCCGCGGCAATTTCGGCTCGCAGTCGGACACCAAGCGCGCGATCGTGACCCTGGAAGAGGGCCACCGCATCGACGTGACTACCGGACTATAAGGGCGTAACGACGATGGCATTGAAAACCTATAATCCAACGACGCCGGGCCAGCGCCAGCTGGTGATGGTCGATCGTTCGGCGCTCTACAAGGGCAAGCCGGTCAAGGCGCTCACCGAGGGCAAGCAGTCGAACGGTGGCCGCAACAACACCGGGCGCATCACCGTGCGCTTCCGTGGCGGCGGCCACAAGAAGGCCTATCGCAATGTCGACTTCCGCCGCGACAAGGTGGACGTGCCGGCGATCGTCGAGCGGCTGGAATACGACCCGAACCGCACTGCCTTCATCGCGCTGATCAAGTATCAGGACGGCGAGCAGGCCTACATCCTGGCGCCGCAGCGGCTCGCCGCGGGCGACACGGTCGTGGCCGGCAGCTATGTCGACGTCAAGCCGGGCAATGTGATGCCGCTCGGCAACATGCCGGTCGGCACCATCGTCCACAACATCGAGCTGAAGATCGGCAAGGGCGGACAGCTTGCACGCTCCGCCGGCACCTATGCCCAGATCGTCGGCCGCGACCAAGACTACGTCATCATCCGCCTGAACTCGGGCGAACAGCGCCTGGTGCACGGCCGTTGCCGCGGCGCCATTGGCGCGGTGTCGAATCCGGATCACATGAACATCTCGATCGGCAAGGCCGGTCGTACCCGCTGGCTCGGCTGGCGCCCGCACAACCGCGGTGTCGTCATGAACCCGATCGACCATCCACATGGCGGCGGTGAAGGCCGCACCTCGGGCGGCCGCCACCCGGTGACCCCGTGGGGCAAGCCGACCAAGGGCAAGAAGACGCGGTCGAACAAGTCGACCAACAAATTCATTCTCCTAAGCCGCCACAAGCGGAAGAAGTAAGGAACGCCGGACATGGTTCGTTCAGTCTGGAAAGGCCCGTTCGTCGAGGCATCGCTGCTCAAGAAGGCAGATGCTGCGCGCGCGTCCGGCCGTCACGACGTCATCAAGATCTGGAGTCGCCGTTCGACCATCCTGCCGCAGTTCGTGGGCCTGACCTTCGGCGTCTACAACGGTCAGAAGCACGTGCCGGTTTCGGTGAACGAGGAAATGGTGGGTCACAAGTTCGGCGAGTTCTCGCCGACCCGTACCTTCCACGGCCACTCTGGCGACAAGAAAGCCAAGAGGGCTTGAGGATTAAGCAATGAGCAAACCAAAGCGCGAACGTGTCCTCGCGGACAATGAGGCCAAGGCCGTCGCCCGGATGCTGCGCGTCAGCCCGCAGAAGCTCAACCTGGTGGCGCAGATGATCCGTGGCCGCAAGGCATCGGCCGCACTTGCCGACCTGCAGTTCTCGCGCAAGCGGATCGCGGTCGACGTCAAGAAGTGCCTGGAATCGGCGATTGCCAATGCCGAGAACAACCATGACCTCGAGGTCGACGATCTCGTCGTCGCCGAGGCGCATGTCGGCAACGGCCTCGTCATGAAGCGTTTTGCCCCGCGCGGCCGTGGCCGTTCGGGCCGTGTCTACAAACCGTTCTCGCATCTCACGATCGTGGTTCGTGAGGTCGAGGCCGAGGCGAGCGCTTAAGAGAAGCGCGGGAGAACAAGATGGGTCAAAAGATCAATCCGATCGGGCTGCGTCTCGGCATCAACCGGACCTGGGATTCGCGTTGGTTCGCCGGCAAGGCCGAATACGGCAAGCTGTTGCACGAGGACGTCAAGATCCGCGAGGTCCTGCACAAGGAGCTCAAGCAGGCGGCGGTGGCGCGGATCGTGATCGAGCGCCCGCACAAGAAGTGCCGGGTGACGATCCACTCGGCGCGTCCGGGCGTCGTGATCGGCAAGAAGGGCGCGGACATCGACAAGCTGCGCAAGAAGGTCGCCGACATCACGGCTTCCGACGTCGTCATCAACATCGTCGAGATCCGCAAGCCGGAGCTCGATGCGACGCTGGTCGCTGAATCGATCGCGCAGCAGCTCGAGCGCCGCGTTGCGTTCCGGCGCGCCATGAAGCGCGCGGTGCAGTCGGCGATGCGTCTCGGCGCCGAAGGCATCCGCATCAACTGCTCGGGTCGGCTCGGCGGCGCTGAAATCGCGCGCATGGAATGGTACCGCGAGGGCCGGGTGCCGCTGCACACGCTGCGCGCCGACGTCGACTACGGCGTTGCTACCGCATTCACCACCTTCGGCACCTGCGGCGTCAAGGTCTGGATCTTCAAGGGCGAGATCCTCGAGCACGATCCGATGGCCCAGGACAAGCGGATGGCCGAGGGCGACAGCAGCCCGCGGTCGCGCCGCGACGCCGCCTAACGGCAAATGAGAGTTTGAGGGCTTAACGCCATGATGCAACCAAAGAAAACGAAGTTCCGGAAGGCGCATAAGGGCCGGATCCACGGCGTTGCGACTTCGGGCGCGACGTTGTCCTTCGGCCAGTTCGGCCTGAAGGCGCTCGAGCCGGAGCGCGTCACTGCGCGCCAGATCGAGGCCGCCCGCCGCGCGCTGACCCGCCACATGAAGCGCGCCGGCCGCGTCTGGATCCGCGTGTTCCCTGATTTGCCGGTGTCGAAGAAGCCCGCCGAAGTGCGCATGGGCTCGGGCAAGGGCGCGCCGGAATTGTGGGTGGCCCGCGTCAAGCCCGGTCGTGTGCTGTTCGAGATCGACGGCGTCACCAACCAGGTCGCGCGCGAGGCGCTGACCTTGGCCGCCGCCAAGCTGCCGATCAAGACGCGCTTCGTCGCGCGCATCGCGGAGTAACCGAGATGGCCCAGATGAAAGTCGAGGATATCCGCGCGATGAGCGAGGACCAGAGGGAGGACGCGATCCTCAATCTGAAGAAGGAGCGGTTCAACCTGCGCTTCCAGCGCGCCACCGGCCAGCTCGAGAACACCTCGCGGCTGAAGGAAGCGCGCCGCGACATCGCCCGTATCAAGACCATCGCCGCGCAGCAGCGCGCGAAGAAGAAGTAAGAGGCCGGACATGCCGAAACGTACGCTGCAGGGCGTGGTCGTCAGCGACAAGCAAGCCAAGACGGTGGTGGTGCGCGTCGATCGCCGCTTCACCCATCCGATCTACAAGAAGACGATCCGCCGTTCGAAGAACTATCACGCACACGACGAGAGCGACCAGTTCAAGCCGGGCGACACGGTGTGGATCGAGGAAAGCAAGCCAATCTCGAAGTTGAAGCGCTGGATCGTGATCCGGGGCGAGCAGAAGCAAACGGCCTGACGCACATCCGGCTTCGAAGCCGGAGAATGTCGGGAAAATTTTGAGCGCGAGTGAAGCGCAGAAAGAGGACGAGGTGCATCAATGATTCAGATGCAGACCAACCTCGACGTGGCCGATAATTCAGGCGCACGCCGTGTCATGTGCATCAAGGTGCTTGGAGGCTCCAAGCGCCGCTATGCCACCGTGGGCGACATTATCGTTGTGTCGATCAAGGAAGCCATTCCGCGTGGCAAGGTGAAGAAGGGCGACGTCATGAAGGCGGTCGTGGTGCGGGTCCGCAAGGACATCCGCCGCCCCGACGGCTCCGTCATCCGCTTCGACCGCAATGCCGCCGTGCTGGTCAACAACCAGTCCGAGCCGGTCGGCACCCGTATCTTCGGGCCGGTGCCGCGCGAGCTGCGCGCCAAGAACCACATGAAGATCATCTCGCTTGCGCCGGAGGTGCTGTGATGGCTGCCAAGATCCGCAAGGGTGACAGGGTCATCGTGCTGACCGGCCGCGACAAGGGCCGCACCGGCGAAGTGTTCGAGGTGCGTCCGGCGGAAAACACCGCGCTGGTGCGCGGCGTCAACATGGTGAAGCGTCACCAGAAGCAGACCCAGAACCAGGAGGGCGGCATCATCTCCAAGGAGGCGCCGGTCCACCTCTCCAACGTCGCGTATGTCGGCAAGGACGGAAAGCCGACCCGCATCGGGTTCAAGATTCAGGCTGATGGCAAGAAGGTTCGCATTGCCAAGAGCTCGGGAGCAGAGATCGATGGCTGAGACCGCTTATGTGCCGCGCTTGCGCACGGAATACGACAGGAACATTCGCGGCCTGCTGACCGAGAAGTTCGGCTACGAGAACGCGATGCAGGTGCCGCGGCTGGACAAGGTCGTGCTCAACATGGGCGTCGGCGATTCCGTCAACGACCGCAAGAAGGCCGAGACCGCTGCCGCCGAGCTGACGCAGATCGCCGGCCAGAAGGCGATCGTGACTTATTCGCGGGTTGCCATCGCGACCTTCAAGCTGCGCGAGAACCAGCCGATCGGCTGCAAGGTCACGCTGCGCAAGGCCCGCATGTACGAGTTCATCGATCGCCTGGTCACCGTCGCGCTGCCGCGCGTGCGCGACTTCCGCGGGCTGAACCCGAAGAGCTTCGATGGCCGCGGCAACTATTCGCTCGGCATCAAGGAGCACATCATTTTCCCCGAGATCGACTTCGACAAGGTCTCGGAAGCGCGGGGCATGGACATCACCGTGTGTACCACGGCCAAGACCGACGACGAGGCTCGCGCCTTGTTGACCGCTTTCAATTTCCCGTTCCGGCAGTGAGACGCTGACGAACAGCCCCTCAAACGCGGAAACGTAAGGAGCCACGCATGGCAAAGAAGAGTGCAGTCGAGAAGAACAACCGGCGCAAGCGGATGGCCAAGAACGCCGCCGCCAGCCGCGCCCGGTTGAAGGCGATCATCGCCGACAAGACCAAGCCGATGGAAGAGCGTTTCGCGGCGACCCTGAAGCTTGCGGAAATGCCGCGCAACTCGTCGCCGACCCGGATCCGCAACCGTTGCGAGCTCACGGGCCGTCCGCGCTCGAACTATCGCAAGAACAAGCTGTCCCGCATCGCGCTGCGCGAGCTCGGCTCCAAGGGCCTGATCCCGGGCCTCGTGAAGTCGAGCTGGTAAGGAGGGTCGGAAGATGTCAACGCACGATCCGATCTCAGATCTCATCACCCGCATCCGCAACGCGCAGATGCGCTCGAAGTCCAAGGTCACGACCCCGGGCTCGAAGATGCGCCAGAACGTGCTCGAGGTGCTGAAGGCGGAAGGCTATATCCGCGGCTACGCCAGCGTCGAGCATTCGTCCGGCCGCAGCGAGCTCGAGATCGAATTGAAGTATTTCGACGGCGAGCCGGTCATCCGCGAGATCGAGCGCGTGTCGAAGCCGGGCCGCCGGGTCTACACGTCGGTGAAGAACCTGCCGCGCGTGAACAACGGTCTCGGCATCTCCGTTTTGTCGACGCCGAAGGGAATCATGGCTGACCACGAAGCGCGCGACGCGAATGTGGGCGGCGAAGTTCTCTTCACGGTGTTCTGAGGAAGGATTGAGCCATGTCACGTATTGGCAAGAGGCCTGTGGCGATCCCGTCGGGTGTGACGGCGACTGTCGACGGGCAGACGGTGAAGGTGAAGGGGCCGAAGGGCCAGCTTCAGTTCGTCGTGCATGACGACGTCGAGGTGAAGTTCGAGAACGGCCAGGTCAGGGTCGCTCCGCGTGTGAAGACCAATCGCGCGCAGGCGATGTACGGCACCGCGCGTGCCCAGGTCGCCAACCTGGTCGAAGGCGTCACCAAGGGCTTTGAGAAGAAGCTCGAGATCACCGGCGTCGGCTACCGCGCCGCGATGCAGGGCAAGAACCTGCAGCTCGCGCTCGGTTACAGCCACGACGTCGTCTACCCGATCCCGGAGGGCATCTCGATCGCGGTGCCGAAGCCGACCGAAATCACGGTCTCGGGCATCGATCCGCAGCGCGTGGGGCAGGTCGCGGCCGAGATCCGCGCCTATCGTCCGCCGGAGCCCTACAAGGGCAAGGGCGTGAAATACGCCAACGAATTCATCTTCCGCAAGGAAGGCAAGAAGAAGTAACGGAGCCGGTCATGTCACTGAAGGTTACCAATGCCCGGCGCAAGCAACGCGTGCGCTTGGCGCTGCGCCGTTCCGGGGGCGGGCGTCCGCGCCTGTCGGTGTTCCGCTCGTCCAAGCACATCTACGCCCAGGTGATCGACGATCAGAAGGGCGAGACGCTGGCGTCGGCCTCTTCGCTGGAGAAGGCGATGCGCGATGGCGGCAACACGGGTGCGAATATCGACGCAGCCAAGGCCGTCGGCAAGCTGCTTGCCGAGCGTGCCACGCAGAAGGGCGTCAAGGAAGTCGTGTTCGACCGTGGCGCCTATCTCTATCACGGGCGCGTCAAGGCGCTTGCCGATGCAGCCCGCGAAGGCGGACTGAGCTTCTGAGCAGGTTTCGAGCGGATATTAGGACTGAGGCATAAGCCTTTCTAGAGATTGGAAAACACCATGGCAGAACGCGAACGCGGCGGACGCGAACGGAGCAGGGAGCGCGAGGAGCGCGACAGCGAGTTCGTCGACAAGCTCGTGCACATCAATCGCGTGGCAAAGGTCGTGAAGGGCGGCAAGCGCTTCGGCTTTGCGGCGTTGGTCGTGATCGGCGACCAGAAGGGCCGGGTCGGTTTCGGCCACGGCAAGGCGCGCGAAGTGCCGGAAGCGATCCGCAAGGCGACCGAATCCGCCAAGCGCAATCTGACCCGCGTGGCGCTGCGCGAAGGCCGCACGCTGCATCACGACATCGCCGGCCGTCACGGCGCCGGCCGCGTCTACCTGCGTGCCGCGCCGGCCGGTACCGGCATCATCGCCGGCGGCCCGATGCGTGCGGTGTTCGAGACGCTCGGTATCCAGGACGTGGTCGCGAAGTCGATCGGTTCGTCGAATCCGTACAACATGGTCCGCGCCACCTTCGACGCGCTGAAGAACCAGGATTCGCCGCGCTCGGTCGCTGCGCGCCGCAACATCAAGGTGTCCACGCTGCAGGCCCGCCGCGTCGGTGGCGATGCCGAAGTGGTGGCTGAATAACTCGCGCTAAACCAGCGCGCTATCTGGAGTTTTAAGAGATGGCCCAGGCCGCAAAGACGATCAAGGTCGAGCAGATCGGCAGCCCGATTCGCCGCCATCATTCGCAGCGTTCGACGCTGATCGGCCTCAAGCTCAACAAGATCGGCCGGGTTGCCGAGCATCAGGACACCCCTGAGGTTCGCGGCATGATCAGCAAGGTTCAACACCTCGTCCGCGTCGTCGGCGAGGGTTAAGACAGACAAGGAGAAGGGCGATGAAGCTCAGCGAGATCGCCGACAATCCCGGTTCGCGCAAGAAGCGCATGCGCATCGGCCGCGGTATCGGTTCGGGCAAGGGCAAGACCGGCGGCCGTGGCGGCAAGGGCCAGACCGCGCGTACCGGTGTGCGCATCAAGGGCTTTGAAGGCGGCCAGATGCCGCTGCATCGCCGCCTGCCGAAGCGCGGGTTCAACAACATCTTCAGGCTCGATTTTGCGGAAGTTAATCTCGACCGCCTGCAGCAGGCGGTCGACGCCAAGCAGCTCGACGCCGGAGCGATCGTGAACGCGGAAGCGCTGGTGAAGTCGGGCGTGCTGCGCCGCGCCAAGGACGGCGTGCGGCTGCTCGGCCGCGGCGAACTCACGGCCAAGCTCAACATCGAGGTGCATGGCGCTTCCAAGTCCGCGATTGCGGCGGTGGAGAAGGCCGGCGGTACGGTGAAGATCCTAGCGCCCGCCAAGAAGGAAGACGGCGAGGCGGCGTAACATCTGCGTCATTGCCTGGCTCGCGCAGGCAGGGACGGCAGAGAACGTTGGACTTATCGAAGCCGAGCACCAAATAATGTCCGGTGTCCGCCGATGATCCCACGGGGACGTCGGCGGGGGCTCCGGGAGAAAGCCGAAACATGGTCTCAGCAGCGGAACAACTCGCGTCCAACCTCAATTTCGCAGCGCTCGGCAAGGCCGAAGAGCTGAAGAAGCGCATCTGGTTCACGCTGGGTGCGCTGCTTGTTTATCGGCTCGGCACCTACATCCCGCTACCCGGCATCGACCCCAACGTGTGGGAGCAGGTGTTCCGTTCCCAGGCCGGCGGCATCCTCGGCATGTTCAACATGTTCGCCGGCGGCGGCATCCACCGCATGGCGATCTTCGCGCTGAACATCATGCCGTACATATCGGCATCGATCATCATCCAGCTCCTGACCACCGTCTCGCCGCAGCTCGAGGCCCTGAAGAAGGAAGGCGAGGCCGGCCGCAAGATCCTGAACCAGTACACGCGCTATCTCACCGTGATCCTGGCCGCGTTCCAGTCCTATGGCATCGCGGTGGGGCTCGAGGGCGCCGGCAACGTCGTTACCGACCCCGGCATGTTCTTCCGCCTCTCGACCGCGATCACGCTGACCGGCGGCACCATGTTCCTGATGTGGCTCGGCGAGCAGATCACCTCGCGCGGCATCGGCAACGGCATTTCGCTGATCATCCTGTCCGGCATCGTCGCGGAACTGCCGTCGGCGCTCGCCAACATGCTCGAACTCGGCCGCCAGGGCGCAATGTCGACCGGGCTGATCCTGGTCGTGATCGTGATGGCGGTCGCCGTGATCGCCTTCATCGTGTTCATGGAGCGCGCGCAGCGCCGCCTCCTGATCCAGTATCCGAAGCGTCAGGTCGGCAACAAGATGTTCGAGGGCCAGTCCTCGCATCTGCCGCTCAAGCTTAATACGTCGGGCGTGATCCCGCCGATCTTCGCGTCCTCGCTGCTGTTGCTTCCGACCACGGTAGCGAACTTCAACGCCGGCTCGGGCCCGGAATGGATGCAGTGGATCACCACCCAGCTCAGCCATGGCCGGCCGCTGTTCCTGATCCTCTATCTGGCGCTGATCGTGTTCTTCGCCTTCTTCTACACGGCGATCGTGTTCAACCCGACCGAGACCGCGGACAATCTGAAGAAGCACGGCGGCTTCATCCCCGGCATCCGGCCCGGCGAGCGCACCGCAGAATATATCGACTATGTGCTGTCGCGCATCACTGTGGTTGGCGCGATCTATCTTGCGATCGTATGTCTCATCCCGGAGATTCTGATTTCCTACGCCTCCGTGCCGTTCTACTTTGGCGGTACCTCGCTTCTGATCGTGGTCAGCGTGACCATGGATACGGTGGCACAGGTTCAGGGCTATCTGCTCGCCCATCAGTATGAAGGGCTGATCAGAAAGTCCAAGCTCAGGGGCCGTCGCCGCTGATAGAGCGGGACGCGGGCGGCGCAAAAGTCAAAACCAAGGGTGTGCGGATCGCGCTCACCAAGCCGGGGGGCGAAAACTCATGAGATTGATCCTTTTGGGGCCGCCGGGCTCGGGCAAGGGGACCCAGGCCGAGCGGCTGGTTCAGAAGCACGGTATTGTCCAGCTCTCGACCGGCGAGATGTTGCGCGCCGCGGTTGCCGCCGGCACGCCGATCGGGTTGCAGGCCAAGGACATCATGGCCGCGGGCGGGCTGGTGCCCGACGAGATCGTGGTCGGCATCATCTCCGATCGGATCGATCAGCCCGATGCCAAAAACGGCTTCATCCTCGACGGTTTTCCGCGCACGGTTCCGCAGGCCGAGGCGCTGGATGACCTTTTGAAGAAGAAGCGCCTCAAGCTCGATGCTGTGGTCGAGCTTCGCGTCAATGAGAGCGCGCTACTCGAGCGGGTAGAGAAGCGCGCCGCCGAGACGCGGGCGCGTGGCGAGGAAGTCCGCGCCGACGATACGCCGGAAGTGCTGACCAAGCGGCTGGCGAGCTACCGCGCCCAGACCGAACCCCTGATTCACTATTATTCCGAGCGCCGCAAGCTGCTTACCGTAGATGGCATGATGACCATCGAGCACGTTACGAGCGAGATCAACCGGATCCTGGAAGCGCTCGGCGCCACGGAACCCAAGGCTGGACGGCGTGCCGCTCCAGCGAAGCGTTCTGGGTCTGGAAGCGCCCGGAAGGGAACCAAGGCGCCTGCCAAGAAGGCGGCCGCCAAGGCCAAGGGGACTGGCAAGGCCAAGGAGGGGGCCGGCAAGGGAACCAAAAAGGCCGCCACCTCGGCCCGGAAGGCCCGCAAAACGGTCTCAAAGGCCGCCAAGGCGAGGGGCGTCGGCAAGGCCAAGAAGACGGTAAGGCAGGCCGCCAAACGGCCCGCAAAAAAGCTCACGAAAAAGCGAGCTAAGCGCTAGGAGCGGTTGACGAAACCGACATGAATCCTTTAATAAGCCTCGCATCCAAGTCGGATAGTTTTATGACGATGCCGGGCCCCGAAGGAACGAGGGGAGGGCGTCGTGTTCGCGTTTGTGGACACCTGCCCGAGATAGCAGAGATCTAGGAAGCACCGATCCCAGGGGATCGGCGACAGGAGAGAAGGCCGTGGCCCGTATTGCCGGCGTGAATATCCCAACCAACAAGCGCGTGCTGATCGCGCTTCAGTACATCCATGGCATCGGCCAGAAGAACGCGGCCGACATCGTGGAGAAGGTCAAGATCCCGCTGGACCGTCGCGTCAGCCAGCTCACTGACCAGGAAGTGCTGCAGATCCGCGAAGTGATCGACCGCGACTATGTTGTGGAAGGCGACCTTCGCCGCGAGACCGGCATCAACATCAAGCGGCTGATGGACCTCGGCTGCTATCGCGGCCTGCGCCATCGCCGTGGCCTGCCGGTGCGCGGCCAGCGCACCCACACCAATGCGCGTACGCGCAAGGGGCCGGCCAAGGCGATCGCCGGCAAGAAGAAGTAAGTTTGCGAATAGCGATTGGCGTTGGCGAAGAGAATCATTCGCCATGCGCCATTCGCGTTTTGAGGTGTAGCCGCTGGCATTACGGCGGCGTTGAGATCATAGGAAAGGTTTGGAATGGGCAAGGAAGCCACCCGCGTACGCCGCCGCGAACGCAAGAACATCGCCTCCGGCATCGCGCATGTGAATTCGTCGTTCAACAACACCACGATCACCATCACCGACGCGCAGGGCAACACCATTGCCTGGTCTTCCGCGGGCACGATGGGTTTTAAAGGGTCGCGCAAGTCGACTCCGTATGCCGCACAGGTCGCGGCGGAGGACGTTTCCAAGAAGGCGCAGGAACACGGCATGCGCACGCTGGAAGTCGAAGTCGCCGGTCCCGGTTCGGGCCGCGAGTCGGCGCTCCGCGCGCTGCAGGCCGCGGGCTTCACCGTCACCTCGATCCGCGACGTGACGACGATCCCGCACAATGGTTGCCGTCCGCGCAAGCGCCGGCGCGTCTGATTGTTGGTCGCGGGGCGGCTTTGCCGTCTCGCGATTGTTTTTGGAATTGACCGCGCGGACTAATCCGCGACGCCAGTAAGTTGATGTCGACTGGCCCAAATCGACTCACCAATGGGTGACACAGTGACGATCCAGAAGAATTGGCAGGAACTTATCCGACCAAACAAGCTGCAGGTGACGGCCGGCTCCGATGCCGCGCGGTTTGCGACCATTGTCGCCGAGCCGCTTGAGCGCGGCTTCGGCCAGACGCTCGGCAACGCGCTGCGCCGCATCCTGTTGTCCTCGCTGCAGGGCGCTGCCGTGCAGTCAGTGCACATCGATGGCGTGCTGCACGAGTTCTCCTCGATCGCGGGCGTCCGTGAAGACGTCACCGACATCGTCCTCAACATCAAGGACATCTCGATCAAGATGCAGGGCGAAGGCCCCAAGCGGATGGTCGTGAAGAAGCAGGGTCCGGGCGTTGTGACCGCCGGCGACATCCAGACCGTCGGCGACGTCGTGGTGCTCAATCCGGATCTCGTGCTCTGCACGCTGGATGATGGCGCCGAGATTCGTATGGAGTTCACGGTCTCGACCGGCAAGGGTTATGTGCCCGCCGAGCGCAACCGTCCCGAGGACGCGCCGATCGGCCTGATTCCGGTCGACAGCCTGTTCTCGCCGGTCCGCAAGGTCTCCTACAAGGTCGAGAACACCCGCGAGGGCCAAATCCTCGACTACGACAAGCTGACGATGACGATCGAGACCAACGGCGCGATCACGCCGGATGATGCCGTGGCCTATGCCGCGCGCATCCTGCAGGATCAGCTCAACGTGTTCGTCAATTTCGAGGAACCGCGCAAGGAAGTCGCCCAGGAGATCATCCCCGATCTCGCCTTCAACCCGGCGTTCCTCAAGAAGGTCGACGAGCTCGAACTGTCGGTGCGTTCGGCCAACTGCCTGAAGAACGACAACATCGTCTATATCGGCGACCTCGTGCAGAAGTCGGAAGCGGAAATGCTCCGCACCCCGAACTTCGGCCGCAAGTCGCTGAACGAGATCAAGGAAGTGCTGGCCCAGATGGGGCTGCATCTCGGCATGGAAGTGCCGGGCTGGCCGCCCGAGAACATCGACGAGCTCGCCAAGCGCTTCGAGGATCATTACTGATCCGGGATCATTACTGAGTTTTCGTCGTTCCGGGGCGATGCGGGAGCATCGAACCGGAACCTCGAGATTCCGGATCGCCGCTTCGCGACGTCCGGAATGACTGGGGCGAACACAGGAAGCCCACCTGGAAACATGTCCGACGAACCGTCGTGGCAGAGAGAGTCAAGGAATAGATCATGCGTCACGGAAGGGTTCATCGGAAGCTCAATCGCACGGCCGAGCATCGGCGGGCGATGTTCGCCAACATGGCTGCGGCCCTGATCAAGCACGAGCAGATCGTCACCACGCTGCCGAAGGCGAAGGAGCTGCGCCCGATCGTCGAGAAGCTGGTCACGCTCGGCAAGAAGGGCGGGCTGGCGCTGCGCCGCCAGGCGATTTCGGAGCTGCGCGACGTCGACATGGTCAAGAAGCTGTTCGACACGCTGGCGCCCCGCTACAAGGATCGTCAAGGCGGCTACACCCGCATCATCAAGGCCGGCTTCCGCTACGGCGATAACGCCGCGATGGCCGTGATCGAGTTCGTCGACCGCGATGTCGACGCCAAGGGCAAGGATTCCGGCCCGGTGCAGGAAAAGGAAGCCGAGGCGGCGTAAGCCTTCTCCGGCCTGGTTTTCAGAAAGCGGCGCCACCGAGCGCCGCTTTTTCATTTCGGTCCGTAAGATGGGTAGAGCGCAGCGAAACCCATCATTCGCTCGGCTTGTTTGGTCGCGATGGGTTTCGCTGCGCTCTACCCATCCTACGATTCTACGATTCCGCTCGGCGACGCTTTTCATTTTTGCACGGATACGTTGGCCCGACGTCAGCCATGCTGCATCAGGCAATTGCGTCCGTATCTCGGGCTCCCGATATCTCGGTGATCGAATTTACGGAGATACAGCATGAAGATCGATCTTTCGGGAAAGACCGCGCTCGTCACGGGCTCGACTGCCGGCATTGGACTGGCCATTGCCCGCGGCCTGGCGGCAACCGGCGCGGAGGTGATCGTCAACGGCCGCAACCAGCCCAAGATCGATGCCGCCGTCGCTGCGATTCAGAAGGCGGTCGCAGGCGCCAAGGTGCGCGGCATCGCCGCCGACGTTTCCACGGCCGCGGGATGCGAAGCGTTGCTATCGGCACAGCCTGATGTCGATATCCTCATCAACAATGCCGGCATCTTCGAACCGAAGAACTTCTTCGAGATTCCAGACGAGGACTGGACCCGCTTCTTCGAGGTCAACGTGATGTCAGGCGTGCGCCTGTCCCGTGGCTATATGCAGGGCATGCTGAAGCGCAACTGGGGCCGCATCGTCTTCATCGCCTCCGAATCCGCGCTCAGCATTCCGAAGGAGATGATCCAGTACGGCATGACCAAGACCGCGCAGCTTTCGATCTCGCGCGGGCTCGCTGAGCTGACCCGCGGCACGGCGGTGACCGTCAATTCGGTGATGCCCGGGCCGACCTTATCGGAAGGCGTGGACACCTTCGTCAAGGATCTCGCCAAGCAGAATGGAGAGCCGGAGGACGAGGCGATTGCGAACTTCGTCAAGCAGCACCGCCCGACCTCGCTCCTGCAGCGCTTCGCCAGCGTCGACGAGATCGCCAACATGGTGGTCTATGTTTCGTCGAAAGAGGCCTCCGCCACCAACGGCGCCGCGCTTCGCGTCGAAGGCGGTATCATCAACACCATCTGAGGGGGCTCGCGCTCCGTTATCTGCGAGTGGTAGAGTGGGCAAAGCGCAGCGTGCCCACCGTGTAACGCCGTGCTTGGGATGGTGGGCACGCTGCGCGTTGCCCACTCTACACGCGTGCGCCTACCACCCCTCCAGCACGATCTTGCCGCGCGACTTGCCGCTTTCGAGCAGCGCATGCGCGCGCTTCAGATTGGCCGCGTTGATGGTGCCGAACGTCTCGGCGAGCGTGGTGCGCAATACGCCCTTGTCGATGAGGTCGGCAACATCGTTCAGCAGATGATGCTGTGCGATCATGTCCGGCGTCTGGAACGAGGAGCGCGTGAACATCGATTCCCAGTGCACCGAGATCGCCTTGCCCTTGAACGCACTGACATTGAATTCCGGCGGGTCGTCGATCAGGCCGTACTTGCCCTGCGGCGCCATGAAGTCGGCGATCGCCTTGTAGTGCTGGTCGGTATAGGTGAGGCTGGCGACGAGGCCGACCGGCGGCAGCTTCAATTTCTCGATCTGCTCCTTCATCGGTTTGCCATGATCGACCACCGCATGCGCGCCGAGCTCCAGGCACCATTTCTGCGACTCCGGCCGCGTCGCGGTCGCGACCACCGTCAGGCCGGTCAGCCGCCGCGCAAGCTGGATCAGGATCGAGCCGACGCCGCCGGCGCCGCCGACGATCAGCAGCGTACGCGGATCGAGGCTCTTGCCGGGCACGGCGCCCAGCCGGTCAAATAGCAGTTCCCAGGCCGTGATCGAGGTCAGGGGCAGGGCGGCGGCCTGCGCGAACGACAGCGTCTTCGGTTTAGCGCCGACGATCCGCTCATCGACCAGATGGAATTCCGAATTGGTGCCCTGACGCAGGATCGAGCCCGCATAGAAGACCTCGTCCCCTCGCTTGAACAGGCTGACGTCGGGGCCGACAGCGTCGACTACGCCGGCCGCGTCGAAGCCCAGAATCTTGACCTCGCCCTCGGGCGGCGCGGCGCGCTTGCGCACCTTGTAGTCGACGGGATTGGCGGATATCGCCTTCACCGCGACCCGGATGTCGCGCCCTTTGGGCTCCGGTTTGGCGGCATCGAAATCGAACAGCGATTCTGCGTCCTCGATCGGCAGGGATTTCTTGTATCCGACGGCCTTCATTGCCTTCTCCCTTGTCTGGCTCCGATCTAACTCTCGCGCTGGCGCTCAGTTGGCAAGTACGGTAAATTCAGGGAACTAGTCCCTGTTTGGATACTATTGGAAGAAAGCCCATGAAACGGCGGAATTTTGCCCATCGGCCGGGCTGCGCGGTCGAGGCGACGCTCGACCTGATCGATGGCAAATGGAAGGGGGTCATCCTGTTCCATCTGTTGTCCGGGACCCAGCGGTTTGGCGAGTTGCGGCGGCGGATGCCCGGCATCACCCAGCGCATGCTGACCAAGCAACTCCGTGCGCTTGAAGAGGACAAGCTCATCATCCGCAAGGTTTATGCCGAGGTGCCGCCGCGGGTCGAATACACCGTGTCCGACATCGGCGAGAGCCTGCGGCCGGTGATCGAGATCCTCAAGCAATGGGGCGAGACTCACCGGGCGCAGCTGTCCTGTGCTCCCGCGCCCGATCCCATCGAAGCGGCGCAGACCGCCGCCTGAACGCAGCAATCGCTTCTCTCGCCACTGGCTCACGCTTATATCAAGACGACCAATTCCCGGGATTCTTGCATGATGCTCATTCGCCTAGCCGCCCTGTTGTTGATGTCTGCTGTCGCCGCGACGCCGGCGCTGGCGCAGGACCGCCGCGTGCCGTCTTCGCCGGCCGAACTGAAAATGTCCTACGCGCCGATCGTGCAGCGCGTGCAGCCGGCGGTCGTCAACGTCTACGCCGCCAAGACGGTGCAGACCCGCAATCCGTTCCTGGATGACCCGATCTTCCGCCGCTTCTTCGGCGTGCCCGGCCAGCCCGAGCAGATGCAGCGCTCGCTTGGCTCCGGCGTGATGGTCGATCCCTCCGGCCTCGTCGTCACCAACAACCACGTCATCGAGGGCGCCGATCAGGTGAAGATCTCGCTCGCCGACAAGCGCGAGTTCGAGGCCGAGATCGTGCTCAAGGACAGCCGCACCGACCTCGCGGTGCTGCGCGTGAAGGACTCGAAAGAGAAATTCGCGACGCTTGATTTCGCCAATTCCGACGAACTTCTGGTCGGCGACGTCGTGCTTGCGATCGGCAATCCCTTCGGCGTCGGCCAGACCGTGACGCATGGCATCATCTCGGCGCTCGCGCGCACGCAAGTCGGCATCACCGACTACCAGTTCTTCATCCAGACCGATGCGGCCATCAATCCCGGCAATTCCGGCGGCGCGCTGGTCGACATGACCGGGCGGCTCGCCGGCATCAACACCGCGATCTTCTCGCGCTCCGGCGGTTCGCAGGGCATCGGCTTTGCGATTCCCGCGAACATGGTGCGTGTTGTGGTGGCGTCCGCCAAGAGCGGCGGCAAGGCGGTGAAGCGGCCATGGCTTGGCGCGCGGCTGCAGGCGGTGACGCCTGACATCGCCGAGACGCTAGGATTGAAACTACCAAACGGCGCACTGGTCGCGAACGTCGCGCCCAACAGCCCGGCGGCGCATGCGGGGCTGAAGCCGTCAGACCTGATCGTTGCGATCGATGGCCAGACCATCGATGATCCCAACGCCTTCGACTACCGTTTTGCAACCCGTCCGCTCGGCGGCACCGCCCAGATCGATGTGCAGCGCGGCGGCAAGACCATCAAGCTCACCGTGCCGCTGGAGACCGCACCCGATACGGGGCGCGACGAGATCGTGCTGACCGCGCGCTCGCCGTTCCAGGGCGCCAAGGTGGCAAACATCTCGCCGGCGCTTGCGGACGAACTGCATCTCGATGCCGGGGTCGAAGGCGTGGTGGTTACCGATCTCGCCGATGACGGCACGGCCGCCAATGTCGGCTTCCAGAAGGGAGACATCATCCTTGCCGTCAACAACCAGAAGATCGCGCGCACCGGCGATCTCGAGAAGGCCTCGAAAGCGACGTCGCGGATCTGGCGCATCACCCTGGTGCGCGGCGGCCAGCAGATCAACGTGACGCTCGGCGGATGAACGCGAAGCGTCAGCGCGAACCCAGCACCAATCTCTTTGCCGCGGCAGGGATGGAGCAGGATGCGCCGCGTCCGCTCCCCGATCGGCTCCGTCCGCACCACCTTTCCGACGTCGTCGGCCAGGATCACATCCTCGGCCCCGATGGCGCGCTGACGCGCATGCTGGAGACGCGCACGCTGGGCTCGCTGATTTTCTGGGGCCCGCCGGGCACTGGCAAGACCACGGTGGCGCGGCTTCTGGCCGACGCGACCGAACTGCATTTCGAGCAGATTTCAGCGGTGTTTTCCGGGGTTGCCGATCTGAAGAAGGCGTTCGACGCGGCGCGCGCGCGGCGCGAGACCGGCAAGGGCACGCTGCTGTTCGTCGACGAGGTCCACCGCTTCAACCGCGCGCAGCAGGATTCCTTCCTGCCCGTGATGGAAGACGGCACGGTGGTCTTGGTCGGCGCCACCACCGAGAATCCGTCCTTCGAGCTCAACGCCGCGCTCCTGTCGCGGGCACGCGTGCTGGTGTTCCATTCGCTCGATACCGAAGCGATCGAAAAGCTCTACGCCCATGCCGAAGAGGTCGAAGGCAGGAAGCTGCCGCTGGATGCGGAGGCGCGCGCCGTGCTGGTGCGGATGGCCGACGGCGACGGCCGCGCCGCGCTGACGCTGGCCGAAGAGGTCTGGCGCTCTGCGCGGAAGGACGAGGTTTTCACGCCCGCCCAGTTGCAGGACATCCTGCAGCGCCGCGCGCCGATCTACGACAAATCCGCCGACGGCCATTACAACCTGATCTCGGCGCTGCATAAATCAGTGCGCGGCTCTGATCCGGACGCGGCGTTGTATTACTTCGCGCGCATGCTCGATGCCGGCGAGGATCCGCTGTTCCTGGCGCGGCGTGTGGTACGCATGGCGGTGGAGGACATCGGCCTTGCCGATCCGCAGGCGCTGGTGATCGCCAATGCCGCCAAGGACGCCTATGATTTTCTCGGCTCGCCCGAGGGCGAACTCGCGATCGCGCAGGCCGTGGTCTATGTCGCCACCGCGCCGAAATCGAATGCCGTCTACACCGCATTCGGTGCGGCGAAGCAGGTCGCGAAGGAGGGGGGCTCACTGCTTCCGCCCAAGCACATCCTGAACTCCCCGACCAAATTGATGAAGTCGGAAGGCTACGGCGCCGGCTACCAGTACGACCACGATGCGCCCGACGCCTTCTCCGGCCAGGACTACTTTCCGGAAGCCTTGGGCCGCCAGACCTTTTACGATCCGCCCGACCGCGGCTTCGAGCGCGAAATCCGCAAGCGGCTGGACTATTGGGCAAGGCTCAGGAAGGAGCGGGGCGGCACATAGACCGCCCCGACTCTCAAATCGCTAGCTCGTCTTGGCGGGCGCGCCGGCGCGCATCCAGCCGAGGATGGTTTCGAGCCTTGCGACCACATCCCGGATTTCCAGAGCCTGTTGCATCTTTTCGACGCCGACCTCCAGGAGCTGGACGACGACGTCGGCAAGCACGCCTGGCTCGCCGGCATAGCGATAGAGCGATTGCGGCGGCACCGTGTTGGTGGAGCTCCGATACGCCTCGAAGATTTCACTCGTCAACGCGAAAGCCTCTGTATCGAGTGTGCGCACCTCTTCGAGCGGCACGACCTCGGCCGCGAGGAAATCGGCCGCTGCGGGTCTGAGGACGGCGACGCGCTTGCCGCAGGAAACCCTTACCTTCTGGTTTCCATTCGGCAATTCGACACGGTTCATGATATCGGCAACGACGCCGACCGAATAAAGCGCCTCGAAATCCGGATCGTCGTCTTCGGCGCGCCGCTGGGTAATCACGACGATACGCCCGTCATTGGCGGCCGCGCTCTCGACCGCGCGCCGCGTCTTCTCGCGTCCGACGAACATCGGGGAAATCAACTGCGGGAAGAATACGATGTCCCGCATCGGCGCGACGGGGATCACGGTGCCACCGTTGAGCGATGGGGCAGGGGGGCTCTTGCTGTGCGCGGCAACCGGCTGGCTTGACTGGATGGCCGCCGACAGCACGTTCCAGTCGTGAAAGCCCAGGGTCTTGGCGACCAGTTCAAGGCTCTCGCTGTGGCTGACGGAAATCGATTTGGTCTTGAGCGCATCGCGCAGCGTCTGCGCCATGGCCTTGGCATCGCGGAAATCGCGCATGGATCGTCCTCTGCTGTAAGCGAACGAGAAATCGTCAGGTGCTTGCGTTGCTGACTCGTTCGCCGGGGCAAAGGAAGCCGGAAGCGGCTCGATACGTTCACCATACCCTGTTCGGGCGCAAGCAGCGGGTCGTATCCACCCGCAGAAAATATGCATGGCGTTCCCGACACTGTCAACGAGTATAGGCGGCTCGTTGCACGCGTCTCGTCAAACCGACGTCACTTTTGAAGGTTTTGCGCGGGATTTGCGGCGATTTCGCCGTGACGGCCAGCCGCATTTGCGCTACGCAACACTCGACCTCTGGAGCCGAAACAGCATGAGCCGCCGCGTCAAGAGACCATTGTCAAAATCGGGCGATCGTGGTGATCGCCCGAAGGGCGCGCGGCCCTTTCGCAATCGTCACGAGGGCGATCGGCCGCCGATGCACCGCGCGGGCGCAAAGCCGCCGCGCTTTGCCCAGCCGCGGCGGGAGAAATCGGCCCCGCCCGTTGCAGCAGAGCCCGCGAAAGCTGCCGCCGAGCTGCCGTTGCCGACAAAGGTCCAAACGGTCACCGTGACCGCCGACGAGAACAACATGCGCGTCGACCGGTTTCTCGAGGCGCGGTTTCCCGGGCTGTCGTTCTCCCATATCCAGCGCATCGTTCGAAAGGGCGAGCTGCGCGTCAACGGCAAGCGCGCCGACAGCAAGGATCGGTTGGAGGAGGGACAGAGCGTACGCATTCCGCCGTTGAAGCTCGATGCCCCGAAGGTGGTTGGTCAGCTCTCCGAGGCCGCGACGAAGACGCTCGCCGCGCTGAAGGAGATGACGCTGTTCGAGGATGCCGACGTGCTGGTGCTGAACAAGCCCGCCGGGCTTGCCGTGCAGGGCGGCTCCGGCACCACGCGCCATGTCGACCAGATGCTGGAAGTGATGCGCGACGCCAAGGGCCAGAAGCCGCGCCTGGTGCACCGGATCGACAAGGAGACCTCGGGCTGTCTCCTGGTTGCGAAAACGCGCTTTGCCGCGACGCATCTGACCGGCGCGTTTCGTTCGCGCTCGGCGCGTAAGATCTATTGGGCGCTGGTGGCCGGCGTGCCGAAGCCGAAGCAGGGCCGCATCTCGACCTACCTTGCGAAAGAGGAGGGCGAGGACGACACGATCATGCGGATCGCCGCCCATGGCGACGAGGGCGCGAGCCACGCCGTGACCTATTACGCGGTGGTCGAAACCGCGGCGCAGAAGTTGGGGTGGGTATCGCTGAAGCCGGTCACGGGACGCACCCACCAGTTGCGCGCGCATATGGCGCATATTGGTCACGCCATCGTGGGCGATCCCAAATATTTCAATCGTGAGAATTGGGAACTTCCGGGCGGGTTGCAGAACAGGCTGCATCTGCTTGCGCGCCGCATCGTGATTCCGCATCCGCGCGGCGGCGTCATCGACGTTAGCGCGCCGCTGCCGCCGCACATGCAGCAATCCTGGAACCTGCTGGGGCTTGACACCAGCCGGTTCGACCCGATCGAGAACGCGCCTGAAGAATAATTTATTTGCAGTTTCGCCGGGGCGTTCCAACATATCCTGTATGAAGCATTCTGCGCTCTTGCTCGTGCTTGCCTTGCTGCTCGCAGCGCCCCCTGCGTCAGCACAGTTCATTGCGCCTGGCAGTAACCCGAACCTGCTTCCGCCGCCTCCCTCGCCGCCGCCCCCAAAGATTGTGGCGCCGACGACGCCGATGATGCGCGGCGAACCAGAAGCTCAGTTGCAGCCACTGCCAAGTCCCCGCGCGTCGACCCGCAGATCATTCAGCGACCGTGTCAGAGGCTGCCTCGACGAGGGCGCGGCTGCTGGCCTGGATCCTGCCGATCGCGCCGCCTATTCGCGCAGTTGCGCCGCCCGTGACTGACTGCTGATCTGGCCAGCTTTATTTGCCGCGGCGCCTGCCTTATCCTGCTAGCAGACGAAGCCCAACGGAAGCTTGCATGCGCGAAATGTTCGATGAAGAGGCGGGACAATCCCCGCTGGATCCGCAGGAGGCAGCACGCCGCAACGTGCGCGCGCCGCAGCGCAAGCGCTTCTATAAAGGCGCCGATGTCGCAGAAGACGAGGGCGGCTTTGCCGTGACGCTCGACGGCCGGCCGATCCGTACGCCATCGGGAAAGAAGGTGACGGTGCCCGCGCGCGCAATCGCGGACGCCGTCGCTGCCGAGTGGAACGCGCAAGGAGAGATGATCGATCCGCTGACCATGCCGCTGACGCGGTTTGCCAACAGCGTCATCGAAGGCGTGGTCGATCGCGTCGACGTGGTCGCGGCCGACGTCGCAAAATATCTCGCTTCGGATCTGCTGTTCTATCGCGCCGGCCACCCCGAGGCGCTGGTCGCCCGCGAGGCCGAGCATTGGGACCCGATCCTGTTCTGGGCCGCGGATACGCTCGGCGCGCATTTCATCCTCGCGGAGGGGATCGTGCACGTCGCCCAGCCGGAAAGCGCGATCAAAGCCGCGCGCGAGGCGTTTCCGAGCGATCCATGGTCGGTGGCGGCGTTGCATGTGGTGACGACGCTCACCGGATCGGCATTGCTTGCGCTGGCGTTGACCCACGGTTTTCGCGACGCCGCCCAGATCTGGACCGCTGCGCATGTCGACGAGGACTGGAACGTCGAGCAATGGGGCGTGGACGAGGAGGTCGCCGCGCGCCGCGCCGCACGGCTGGTCGATTTCAATGCGGCCGCCAGCATCCTGAAGACGCTGAACTGAGTTCCTTTACCGCAGCCTCCACCTGCTAAGTTAACGGGAGGTTTACGGCGCGGAGGTAGGCTCTAGCCTTCCAGCCGAGACCTCCGACATGGCGCTGACCATCAATCCCGTGCTGCCGGTGCTTTCCGCCAAGGAGGTGGGCAGCGTCGCGCCCGATCTCGTTCTGCAGCCGGGAAGCGTGATCAATGCGCAGGTGCTGAAAGTGCTCTCCGCCGACCTGGTGCGGATCGCGATCTCGAGCCTGTCGATCGACGTGCTCTCGGAAGTTCCCTTGAAGGAAGGTCAGGCGCTGCAGCTCGCAGTGTCCCAGACCAAAGACGGGATCCGTCTTGCGATGCTCGGGCAGGGCGATGCCGTCGCCGACGACGCGGTGACGCTATCGCCCGACGCGCAGCTCGCCGCCGCCAATCCCTCGACCACGACGGCTCAGCCCAAAAACGTACTCACACCGGTGGAGCGCGCGGCCGTCGCCAACGCTACGCAAAATGCAGCGACGGTGCAGCAGAGCCTGGCGCCGCTGTTTGCCAATCTCGGCGCGCTGACCGCCGCTGGCAACCTTCCGCCGAGGCTGCAGCAGGCGATTGCGCAAGTGCTGACGCAGCAGACCCGTCTCCACCAGAACCTTGACGGTGGCGATATCAAGACGGCGTTCGAGCGCTCCGGCCTGTTCCGCGAGGCGTCGCTGGCTGCTGGCACCGCATCGCCGGCCGCGGGCGCCCCCGATCTGAAGGCCGCGCTGATCGTGCTGCGGCAGACCCTGCAGTCATCGCTCGGCACGGCGAATCCGGCGCCATCGGCCGCCACCGCCCAGGGACAGGCCGCGGCTCATCCCGTACTCACCCAAAATCTCGTGCCATCCGATATCGAGGTCGAGGAAATCCTGCTGCCGCAGGCGCGCCTTCCGGTCGCTGACGACCTGGTGATGCCGGGCAGCCTCGGCCGAGGCCCATCGAATGCGGGCTCCTCCGCCGGTGCGACGCTGAATCTGCTGCAGGAACTCGGCAATTCCGCGCGTCTCACTGACATCGCGACCGATGTCACCGTTCACACCAACACGCCGCCACCGCCGTTCCGCGGCGCGCTGCCGACCGCCCAGCCCGTCGCCTCGCCATCCGTGGCGCCGGATATGCCGCTCGCCGCCGTCGCTCATCATCTGCTTGGCGACACTGATGCCGCGTTGGCGCGGCAGACGCTGCTGCAGGTGGCGTCCCTGCCGGACCGCATCGATCCCGCGAACCCACAGATCGATACCTCCTCGCCGCGCTGGCAGTTCGAAATCCCGTTCGCGACGCCACAGGGCACCGCGATGGCCCAGTTCGAGATTTCCCGCGACGGCGGCGGCGGTGTTGAGGCCGAGGCCGCCACGCGCATCTGGCGGGCGCGTTTCTCGCTCGATGTCGAACCGGCGGGCCCGATCCACGCGCTGATCTCGCTCATCGGCGACAAGACTTCGGTGCGGATGTGGGCGGAACGCCCGGCGACCGCCGCGCAGCTTCGCGCCGGCGCCCCGCAGTTGAGCCAGGCGCTGAGCCGGGCCGAGCTTCTGCCCGGCGACATCGTGATCCAGGACGGCGCGCCGCCGCAGGCAGCACCGGCTCGCGCCGGCCATTTCCTGGACCGCGCGCTATGACCGTCGAGACCAAGAGCCAGCTCGCGGTCGCCCTGCATTACGACCACGGCGGTGCGCCGACGGTGGTTGCCAAGGGCAGGGGCGCGATTGGCGCCAAGATCATCGAGCTTGCGAAAGCCCACGACATCCCGATCGAGGAGAACGAGGTCCTGGCGGGCGCACTTTCCAATGTCGAGCTCGGCGACGAGATCCCCGTCGAGCTCTACAAGGCGGTAGCTGAAGTGCTGGTGTTCGTGCTGCGCCTCTCGGGCCGCGGCCGGTAAGGTTCTTGCCATCGTTTCATCACGATGGCATCCATCATGGCCTGCTCCTCAAGCCATCAGGTTCAGCCGTGATCAATCGCCGCCAAGCGCTCGGTCTTCTCACCGCCGCGTCCGTTCTGCCGACGCGCAGCCTCGCCAACGTGTCCTACCAGCGCAACGAGTTTCGCGACAGCCTGGCGCGGCGATTCTTCGAGCTCGGCACCGAGGGGACCTTCGTCGCCTACAAGGTCGACGACTACCTGATCATCGCCAGCGACAAGCGGAGGTCGAGCGAGGGCAAATTGCCGGCCTCGACCTTCAAGATCCCGAACTCGATCATCGCGCTGGACACCGGCGTGGTCGAGGATCCCGACAAGGACGTGTTCAAATGGGATGGCGTGACGCGCAGCATCGAGGCCTGGAACAAGGACCATACGCTGCGCTCGGCGATCGCCGTTTCCGCGGTGCCGGTCTATCAGGAGATCGCGCGGCGCATCGGCGAGGAGCGGATGAAGAAATATGTCGATCTGCTCGAATACGGCAACCAAGACATCGGCGGCGGCATCGAC
Source organism: Bradyrhizobium sp. LeoB3 (assembly GCF_055456055.1). Taxonomy (NCBI): domain Bacteria; kingdom Pseudomonadati; phylum Pseudomonadota; class Alphaproteobacteria; order Hyphomicrobiales; family Nitrobacteraceae; genus Bradyrhizobium; species Bradyrhizobium sp. LeoB3. Next base: position 2,099 of record NZ_JBVBEF010000053.1, on the reverse strand, counting down.
CAGTTCTGGCTGACGGGAAACCTCCGCATCGATCCGGTGCAGCAGATCGATTTCGTGGACCGGCTGCGGCGCGGCACGTTGCCGGTCTCCAAGCGCGCCCAGGAATTGACGCGCGACATCCTGCCCGTGACGAAGGTGGGAGATGCCACCATCCGCGCCAAGAGCGGCCTCGTCGGCGCCGAGGTAGGCAAGCCTTCGCTCGGCTGGCTGGTCGGCTGGGTCGAGAAGGGGTCCTCCGTCACCGTGTTCGCGATGAACATGGACTGCAAGAACGAGAGCCACATCGCCGCCCGCATGACCGTGACGCAGCAATGCCTCGCCGACATCGTAGCGTATTGATGGGCTGATGCGCGCCCGCACCGGCTGGTGCGCAAATCAACGCCAGACTAACATCTCCGTACAATGAAAAAATCGTACGGAGGAAACCATGCATTCTGCTTCAGTCTGGCTCTCGTCGCTCACACTTGCCGCCGCCGGCGGCTGGTTCGCGGCCACGATGTTTGCCGCACCGGCGACCAGCAAGGAGCCGCGCTTTCCGCAGCTCACCATGGACCAGCTCGACGAAAAGCAGCGACCGCTCGGCGAGCAGATCATGAAGGTCTCGAGCGTCGGCATCGGCGGCCCCTACAACCCGATGATCCGCAGCCCCGTGCTTGGGCAGCGGCTGTTCGACCTGTTCTATTATTTGCGCTGGCAGACCTCGGTCCCGACCAAGCTCAATGAATTTGCAATCCTGATCATTGGTCGGCAATGGCGCTCGCAGGTCGAATGGTTTGCGCATGCACCGCTCGCGGCCAAGGCCGGCCTGTCACCCGATATCATTGTCGAGCTGAAAGCCAACAAGCGACCGTCGCACATGGCCGAGGATGAGGCCGCGGTCTATGATTTCGTCACTGAGCTCACCACCACCAAGAAGGTATCCGACGAAACCTATGCGCGGACGAAGAAGGTGTTCAACGATCAGCAGATCGTGGATTTGACCGCGGTCGCCGGCAACTATGTCATGGTCGCGATGATGCTTGCCATGGCGGAGGAGACCGTGCCGCCCGGCAAGGAGGAGCCGTTCAAGGCAGGGGAGTGATGGAGCTGCGGCGAACGAGGGCGGTGAACGGCCGGGATTGTCCCGGCCGTCGGATGATCAAGTCTAAGGCGACTTCGCCCTTCCGATCCGTCCCATGTGAGTGAAGCCGAATCCCGCCTGATATTTCAGTCCGTAGCCGAGCGCGCGGTCGATGCCGATATGGGCGAGCCAGATCATTGCGATCGAGAGCACCAGCGGCTCGGCGGTCGCAAAGCCAACGGTCATCAGGGCCACGGGCGCCATGTAGCTGTGGGCGGCATTGTAGATGACCGCGCCCTCCTTGGGGCCGAATGCATAGCCGGCGAAGCTCAAATCGGGTGCCAGGAACAGGATCGCGTAGACCCACCACGAGCCGCCCCAGACCCCGTACAGCACCGTCATGCCCACAAACAGCGTCAGGCCTTCCAGCCTGAGCAATAGGCGGACGCCGCCCGTGACCGAGCCGGCCTCAGCTGCCGTGTTATCCATGGTCTTTCTCCCCCAATTTGCGCTGATCAGATACCGCCGGTGCCCGGGATTCGGGGCAAGAAGGTGGTTTCCGGTTCAGAAAATGCCGTGTTAGAACCCCGCGCGGGTTCCAGCACCCAATCACTAGCTAATGCGGGCGGAAGCAAATGAAAGATATCCTCGACACCCTCGAAGAGCGGCGCGCCGGCGCCAAGTTGGGCGGCGGCGTCAAGCGCATCGAGGCGCAGCATGCCCGCGGCAAGCTGACGGCGCGGGAGCGCATCGAGCTGCTGCTGGACAAGGGATCGTTCGAGGAATTCGACATGTTCGTCGAGCACCGCTCGACCGAATTCGGCATGGAGAAGACCAAGGTTCCCGGCGACGGCGTCGTCACCGGATGGGGCACCGTCAACGGCCGCAAGACCTTCGTCTTTGCCAAGGATTTCACCGTGTTCGGCGGCTCGCTGTCGGAGACGCATGCGCTGAAGATCACCAAACTCCAGGACATGGCGATGAAGGCGCGGGCGCCGATCATCGGCCTCTATGACGCCGGCGGCGCCCGCATCCAGGA
>NZ_JBVBEF010000052.1:0-62910 GCF_055456055.1 Bradyrhizobium sp. LeoB3 | reverse complement strand
CAGAAGCGAGACCCCGGCGAGTGGATGACGCAAAAGGGATTGACTGAGCAAGGCCCGTTACAGAAGGGTGGGCAAAGGAGCACAGCGACGTGCCCACCATCGACACTCCGCTCGTAATGGTAGGCACGCTTCGCCTCGCCCACCCTACGCACCAACGCCGCTTCAATGCAGAATTGTCACACTCACGAGGATTGTGTGGGTGTTCGTTCTATGTTCACAAAAGTCCACAATTGTGGACGCCGCATCGCACTATGCTGGCTACCGGGGTGGGCCACCGGGGAATGTTCCGCAAGGAGAGCCGACATGCCAGCCTACATCCATCATCATGCCGTGGAACCGGACTTCATCATGTGCCCGAGCTGCGCAGGTCTTCCGATGTTCGTCACGGATGTCGCGCCGCATTGGAGCCTGGCCAAGATCGACTTCACCTATGAATGCTCCGATTGTGGTGCGCAGATCAGGCAAACGGTGACACAGCCGGAGCTGTTGAATTAGAGCCGATCAAATCTGATCGGATCACGATCCAAGGCCGGCGTGCCTCAGAGCTGCCGCACCACGCCGGGTTGACCAAGCGGGCATTCCAGCGCATCGCGATCCCATTTTGCGGCAATAGCGGCGGCCTCATATGTGCTTTGCAGGAATTCCAGCACCGCTCGGTCGGGATCGGCGGAGATGCGCGCGGCATCATAGGGCAGGACGAATTCGCTGAGGGCCTCGCTGAAGAAGGCTGCGTCGGGTCGCACCTTGGCGGTGCGGAAGCCCGCGGGTTCGGGATAGGCATAGGAATAGAACGCCGGATAATCGATGGCGCCGCCGCCTGGCCAGAAACCCGCGCTGCTGACCTCGTGCGAATAGGCTTCGTGTGCCACCGCATCCGGCAGGTTCGGCACGCCGCCGGGATGGCGTGGTGCGCTCCTGCCGGAGAAACGCGTCACCGCGAGATCAAAGCTGCCCCAGAAGAAATGTACAGGGCTGGCTTTGCCGAGGAAGCCGGTGCGGAACTGCTTGAACAGCCGGTCGCAGTTCAAGAGGATCTGGAAGAAGCGCCGCACCGCGTCCGCATCATAGGACCGGTGCTGGCTGTCTTCCGGGAAACGGATCGGGTCCGGTAATTCGTTCGGCATGTCGTCGATCGCAACGTCGATGTCGAGCTCTTTCAGCGCCGCGAGCACCGCCGCGTAGAAGCTCGCCACCGAGAGCCCGGCCAGCGCAAAGTGCCGCTCGGCGCCGTCACTGGTCGAAATGCGCAAGGCGTGGTCGATGAAGTCGAAATCGATTTGAAAGGTTCTAATGCCGTTAGCGATCGGCGAGGTGGTCAGCCCGCGCGCGGTGACATAAAGCGTGACGTGCCACGAATGATTCAGCCAGGGCGACTTGGCCGACCGGATCTTGCCGACGATCTGGGTCCAGAGATGCAGAGTGGCACAGGTGTCACGCCATGCCGCGGTCGGCAGTTCCGGCCATTGAGTTTGCTTGGTGTTGCTCATGCCAGCATCTCGCTGCTTAGTGACCGTGAAGGTAATCACTTTATCACGAGTTCGTTATGGCAGCTCCAAGCATGCGGGCCGACAAATCGACATCACGACTTCGTGCATTCCGGGCAACGGCGTTGCCCGCGCGTGGCACGGAAAAGACTCTTGCACCACCAGCGTCGCGCCATCGCCTGCAGCGGTCTGCGCACCAACTGCGCCATGAAAAGCATTTCAACCATGTCGTGGTCCCCGACGCGCATGTGCCGCCAGGTCCGGGGGGCAGGGACCTGGCGGCTGCAGTCATGCGGTTTTGAACATGAAGGTGCGATCGAAATGAAGGCTCCGACCGCACGCTCTACATAGGGCGATGCTGGCAAACGAGAACGCCCTCGAACTCGCATCAGCCATGCAGTTTCTTCGCGGTCTCCGCGATCACACGTCCTTGATAACGGGCGCCCGCAAGCTCGTTCGCGCTCGGTTGCCGGCTGCCGTCGCCGCCGGTGATCGTGGTGGCGCCATAGGGTGATCCGCCGGTGACCTCGTCGAGCTTCATCTGGCCGGCAAATCCGTAATTGAGCCCGACCACGGTGAGGCCGAAATGCAGGAGGTTGGTGATGATCGAGAACAGGGTCGTTTCCTGCCCGCCGTGCTGGGTCGCCGTCGAGGTGAAGGCGCCACCGACCTTGCCATGCAGGGCACCCTTGGCCCAGAGACCGCCGGCCTGATCGAGGAAGTTCGCCATCTGCGAGGACATGCGGCCGAAGCGGGTGCCGGTGCCGATGATGATCGCGTCATAATTGGCGAGATCGTCGATCTTCGCGACCGGCGCTGCCTGGTCGAGCTTGTAGTATGACGCCTTTGCGACTTCGGCCGGCACCAGTTCGGGCACGCGCTTGATATCGACGCTGGCGCCGGCTTCGCGGGCGCCTTCGGCGACCGCATTCGCCATGGCCTCGATGTGACCATAGGCGGAATAATAGAGGACGAGAACTTTGGCCATGATGGCTCTCCTTTGGTTGGGATAGGCAGTGTCGAAGTAAGGTGTCGTTGCCGGGCTCGGCCCGACAATCCATCACATTGAGAGGACTCTTGCGGGAGGGATGAATGTCCGGGTGCAAGCCCGGGCATGACCAGTCGTGTTACGCCGCGTCGACCAGCACCAGCTCGGAATCTTCCAGCGCGGTGATTGTCAGCTTGGCTTCGTCGCGGATCGCGGCACCGTCACGGGCATCGACACGCACGCCGTTGACTTCGATGCTGCCGACCGCGGGCACAAGGTAAAGATGCCGCTTTTGCTCCGGCGCATATTCCGCGCTTTCGCCAGCTTTCAGCGTAGTGGCGAGCACGCGCGCCTTGGCGCGGATCGGCAGCGCATCGGCATCGTCCGCAAAGCCGCTCGCGATCGTGACGAGCTTGCCCGAGCGGTCGCCTTTTGGAAACGGCTTGGAGCCCCAGGTCGGCTCGCCGCCTTGCGTCGTCGGCTCGATCCAGATCTGGAAGATCTTCGTCTTCGACGGCTCGAGATTGTACTCGGCGTGGCGGATGCCGTTTCCCGCGCTCATCACCTGCACGTCGCCGGCCTCGGTCCGGCCCTTGTTGCCGAGCGAGTCCTGGTGCGTGATCGCGCCTTCGCGGACATAGGTGATGATTTCCATGTTGGCATGGGGATGCGGCGGAAAGCCGGTGTTCGGCGCGATCTCGTCGTCGTTCCACACCCGCAAAGCGCCGTGGTTCATATTGTTCGGGTCGTAGTGGTTGCCGAACGAGAAGTGGTGCTTGGCCTTCAGCCAGCCATGGTCGGCGCCGCCGAGCTTCGCATAGGGTCTGAGTTCGATCATCGGGGTTCCTCAAACTTCGATTGCGTTTGGATACGCCGTCGAGTGTGGTATAGAAATAGAAACTATCGAAACTCATTGTTTCCGTTTGTGGTAGAGGGCGGTCGCCAGAATGTCAAAGCTCCCGGATTTCGAGGCGCTCGCAATCTTCGCAAAAGTCGTGGAATTACGCTCATTTGCGGCCGCCGCAACCGAGCTTGCGCTGTCCAAGGCCACTGTCTCCAAGGCGGTCAGCCGGCTTGAGGATCGGCTCGGGGCCCGATTGTTCAACCGCACCTCGCGGCGGCTGGCGCTGACGGATGCCGGGCAAAAACTGTCCGAGCGCGCCGCGCGGCTGCTTGCCGACGGCGAGGCGGCCGAGAATGAGGCCCTGGCACAATCAGTCACCCCGCGCGGCCTGGTGCGGCTCGCAGTGCCCATGACCTTCGGGGTGAAATCAGTCGCGCCACTGTTGCCGGAATTTCTGGAGAAATATCCGGAAGTGTCGATCGACCTGCATTTGAGCGACGCCACTGTCGACTTGATCGGCGAAGGTTTCGATGCCGGCCTGCGCATCGCGCGCCTGCCCGATTCATCCCTGATCGCGCGGCGGCTCTGCCCGATGCCGCGTTACACGGTGGCGGCGCCATCCTACCTGAAGCGCTACGGCCGGCCGACGCATCCGATGCATCTCGCCGAGCACAAATGCTTCGGCTACGCCTATCTCTCGACCGCAGGCGTCTGGCACTACACCAACGCGGCCGGCGAGCAGGCGAGCGTGCGTCCCGCCGGACAGTTGCGTGTCAACAATGGCGAAGCCCTGCTGCCGGCGGTTATCGCCGGCCTCGGCATCGCCGATCTCCCTGATTTCATCATCGGAGAAGCCATCGCGCGCGGCGAGGTCGAGGTGATCCTCAAGGGTTGGAAGCTGCCCGAAGGCGCCGTGCACCTGGTGACGCCCCCCGGCGGCCCGCGCCCCGCGCGCGTCGAAGTGCTCGCCGATTTCCTGGCGAAGCATTTCGTAAAGGGCAAGAGGCGGTGAGGCGAACGCCACCTTTGCCCACTACGCCTTCTATCGGCTACGCTCTTCCCCACAAACCAAACCAAATAAAATCAATGGGGAGAAAATGCCGATGAATCGCCGCGAGCTTTTGAAAACTGCCGCCGTCTTGCCGCTCGCGCATGCCGCGCTTTCGCACGCTGCCTTTGCGCAAGGCGCTGTCTATCCCAACCGCAACGTCACCATGATCGTGCCGTTTCCGGCCGGTGGGCAGGCTGATCTTGCGGCGCGGCCGGTGGCGCTGGCGCTGGAGCGGATCCTCGGCAAGCCCGTGATCGTCGACAACCGCGCCGGTGGAGCTGGCGGCTCCGTCGGCAATGCGCAGGCGGCGCGCGCCGAGCCGGACGGCTACACGCTGCTGATGACGCTGTCCTCGCTCGCCGTGCTGCCCGAAGCCGATCGGCTGTTCGATCGCCCCGTCGCCTATGAGGTCTCGCAATTCGCGCCGGTCGCGCGCGTGCTCGCCGATCCGACGCTGCTCGCGGTGCCGGCCTCCGCCCCATGGAAGACGCTGCAGGACTTTGTCGATGATGCCAAACAGCGCCCGGGCCAGATTCCCTATGGCTCGTCCGGTCCCTATGGCACGCTTCACGTCGCGATGGAAATGTTTGCCGCGAGCGCCGGCATCAAATTGCTGCACGTGCCGTTCCGCGGCGCAGGCCCGGCGCTGACCGCGCTGCTGAGCGGCACGGTGCAGGCGGTGGCATCCGCCCCGGGCACGCTGAAACAGCAGGTCGCCGACGGCAAGATGCGGGTGCTTGCCAATTGGGGCGCCGAACGCGTCGCCAGCTTTCCCGACCTGCCGACGTTCAAGGAGCTCGGCTACAAGGATGTCGAGTTCTACATCTGGGCCGGCCTGTTTGCGCAGCGCGCATTGCCGGCGCCGGTCATGACGCGACTGCGCGAGGCGATGGCGGAAGCAGTGAAGGCGCCGGAGGTCGTCAAGACCTTTGAGACCGCCGGCAGTCCAGTCGCCTATCTCGATGCGCCGGAGTTTTCCAAATTCGTCGACGACGACAGCGCGCGGCTGATCGCGGCGGTCAAGAAAATCGGCAAAGTGGAGTAGGCGATTTCACGTTTTGTTGCGGGTCGCGAACCTTCCGCAGTCTCATTCATTTGTCATAGTTAAAACGTGGCGTGTGCTGGAACCGGCGCGCCGAGATGCAATTGAACGAGACGTTTATCGACGAGATATGGAAGAGGATCCCGCATGCGAACGCCGCGCGTTGCCTTGGGTTGCGTAATCCTGATCGGCTCCGGACTACTCGTGCAAAACCCGGCATTCTCCGAAGAGTATCGCGGAACCTGGGAACAGCAGATGGCCTGCACGCCCGACGTCTGGCGGCTCTGCAGCGATCAAATTCCTGATGCCAACCGGATCACGGCATGTTTGCGGCAGAACACGCCGCAGCTCTCCCATGATTGCCGTGCGGTATTCGAATCCAGCGCGAGCGCCCAGCAGCCGCCCTCACATGTGCCGCCGCGAGCTGCGCCGCGCACAAGGGGAGCGCCGCCGCCTGTGCAGCATCAACCGGCACCGTCGAGACCTGATCACGAATAGACTGAGGCTTCCTCCTGCGGCCGATGCTCGCAGACGTCGACCCATTCGGCCGACGTCAATTCCGCCATCCGTGCTGGCGCGATCCTGACCGCGCTGTGGGTCGAGCCCGCAGCCGGCACGACGATGTCGAAAGCCTTCAGCGACATATCGCAATAGACCGCGAGCTGTGTCCGCAGGCCGAAGGGGCAGACGCCGCCAACCTCGTGCCCGGTAATATCGGCGACCTCGTGCAGCCCCAGCATCTTCGGCTTGACGCCGAACAGCGCCTTCACCTTCTTGTTGTCCATCCGCGAAGTGCCGCTGGTGACGATCAGCACCACGCGCTCGCCGACCCGCAGTGACAGCGTCTTGGCGATGCGCCCTGGCTCGACACCATAGGCTTCCGCCGCCAGCGCTACGGTTGCGGAGCTCTTGGTCGATTCGATCACGGCAATGTCGGGCGCCTTCTCGGCGAAGAAGGCGCGAACGGATTCAAGACTCATATTCTAGGACCTGTGGGAAGACACCAGAGCGGGGAGATCGGATAGACCATGGATGCGATAATCCGGCACAACGCCGAGCTCGTCCATCTGGGTGCGCAGCGCCTTGAACATCGTGAGCGGTGGCAAGGTCTCGCTTTCGACGCAGGCGAGCGCCATGGCCTGCGGCGTCACCCGCTCGATCCAGGCGACATTCAAGCCGAACGCCTTGGCACCGCAGGCGTCCCACGGATTCGAGGAGATGAACAGGACCTCCGCGGGCGGCACGCCAAGCACGTCTTCGATCAGCGTGTAGGCTTCCGGGCTCGGCTTGAAGACCTTCTTGGTATCGACGCTGATGGTTGCGTCGAGCACGCGGTCGAGCCCGCTGTTGCGCACCAGCGCGTTCAGCATGTCGGGGCTGCCGTTGGAGAGGATCGCAAGTTTCTTGTCTTTCATCGCCTCGAGTGAGGCGAGCGCATCCGGATAGAGATCAAGATGCAGGTATTTGTCGATGATCCTGTCGAATGTTCCGGCATCATATTGCAGGCCGAGGCTACGCAGTGTGTAGGCGAGCGAGTCGCGCGTGACGACGGAGAAATCCTGGTAGCGCCGCATCAGCGAGCGCAGCCAGCTATATTCGAGCTGCTTGATGCGCCAGATCTGCGTAATGATCTCGCCATAGTCGGGAAACGCATCCTCGGTCACTTCTGCGACCGATTGGACGTCATAAAGCGTGCCATAGGCATCGAAGACGACGGCTTTGATGGTCATTGTCACTTCTCTTGCCCGCCGATCGTCGCATACAGGAATTTGCGGACCGCGTCGACCGATTGATCCCGGGCTGCCTGGTTGAATTCGAGACGATGCCCGAGAAACTGTATCGGCATTGCAAGGCCCGGAACATCGAAGGCGTGATAGGCGCCGGGATAGACGATGAATTCGATCGGAACGCCGAGGCCCTTCTGGCGCGAGATGCCGTAGTCATCGCGGCCTTCGACAAGGTTGCGGCACTCCTTCGCCAGCGTCCAGTCGTCGAGCTCGCCGATCAGGATCAGCGTCGGCACAGTCATGCTGTCCTTGATGCCGAGGCACGGCGGATAGAATGCAATCGCCGCGTGGAATTTGTCGTTCGATATCCGCTCGATCATGCCGCGCTCGACCGAGGTCAGCGCCAGCAATCCGCCCTGCGAGAAGCCGAGAACCGCGACACGATCGCGATCGACGAAAGGCTGCTGTACGAGGAAGTCCAGCGCCCGATAGGCGTCGAAGACGGTTGCGGGCGGCGGGCCGCCGGTGCAGGTGCTGCTGAGGCCGCGCGGACCAAAGCGGTCCACCGTGAGCGTGACATAGCCCCAGGAGACGATCAGCTTGCCCCAGCGCTGGTCGAGCTGGCGCCAGCCGCCATTGCAGCCATGAAGCAGCACCACGGCCGGCAACGGGCCGGCATCGCGGGGCTGCCGCAGGTAACCTTGCAGGGGCTGGGAGCTCGCCAGCGGATTTTCGATCTCGACGAGACGGCCCTCGGGTAGATCAGTCGCGAGGCACGCGGTCGCGCTCGCGGTCAGGAGTGCAGCGACGATGGCAGCGATAGTGGCAGCGACCTTGGCGAGGCTTGGCATCGACCATCTCCCGTTCGCCCGCCTGCCGGCGATCTAGAGCATGATCCGGAAAAGTGGAAACCGGTTTTCCGAAAAGATCATGCTCTAACAAAAGAGATAAGATCATGATCCAAAGATCGCTTATATACCCAAAATCTTCCGCGCGTTGGCCTTCAGCACTTTGGGGCGGATCTCCTCGCGGATGTCGAGCTTGGCGAAATCCGCAAGCCAGCGGTCCGGCGTGATAACCGGCCAGTCGGAGCCGAACAGCATCTTGTCCTGCAGGATCGAGTTGATGTAACGCACGAGGATCGGCGGGAAATATTTCGGCGACCAGCCGGAGAGGTCGATGTAGACGTTCGGCTTGTGGGTCGCGACCGAGAGCGCCTCTTCCTGCCAGGGGAAGGATGGGTGCGCGAGGATGATCTTGAGGTCGGGGAAGTCGGCGGCGACATCGTCCATATACATCGGATTGGAATATTTCAGCCGCATCCCCATGCCGCCCGGCATGCCACTGCCGACGCCGGTCTGCCCGGTGTGGAACAGCGCGATCGCGCCGCCGTCATTGATCGCTTCATAGAGCGGATAGGCCAGGCGGTCGTTCGGATAGAACCCCTGCATGGTCGGGTGGAATTTGAAGCCGCGGACGCCGTAGTCCTCGATCAGCTTCCGCGCCTCGCGCACGCCGAGCTTGCCCTTATGCGGATCGATGCTGACGAAGGGAATCAGCACATCGAGATTTTCCGAGGCGACTTCCAGCATCTCGTAATTGTTGTAGCGGCGGAAGCCGGTCTCGCGCTCGGCATCGACAGGGAAGATCACGGCCGCGATGTTCTTGGATCGGTAATAGGCCGCGGTTTCCGGCACGGTCGGCGGATGCCTATGCGGCGACTTGAAGTACTCCGCCATCTGCGCCTGGAAATCGTCATAGCCGTCGTCGCCATGCATGCCGCAGGGCTCCTCGGCGTGGGTGTGGATGTCGATCGCGACGACACTGTCGATGTCGGGCAGCTTGAGCTTGGGCATTCTTGGGCGTCCTTGGGGTTCCCGGCGGCTTGTTTGCTGGGGTTTCCAAAATTGATTATACTATATAACGAATTCCGCAAGGCAGCCAGAAACCCCGCGGGTTGCAGCCTATTCGGATTGACATTTATGCCACCGATCGCTTAGAACGCGGCCGTCCCGGGCGGCAGGGCCGTTTTTCGGGATGAATCCCATTTTGCCACATTTGGGCAGGTTTTAGGTTCGGGCTTGAGCACGGCCTTTCAACGCATCAGGATTGTCCCATGAAGGTCCGTAACTCGCTGAAATCGCTGCGCGGCCGCCATCGCAACAACCGTCTGGTCCGCCGCAAGGGCCGGGTCTATGTGATCAACAAGGTGCAGCGCCGCTTCAAGGCCCGCCAAGGCTGATCGCCGGGCGTTCCGCCGGCTCGCCCGGACGCAATCGTTTCACACGTCTTTGACGTCGCGCTGCTTTGCAGCGCGACGTTGTGCGTTTAAGCTATGCCGATGGAATTGAGATTCCTCACGCTCATAACCCGCAAGCTTGCGCTCCTGATCGCCGCGATCGTGATTGCGGCGCCGGCGGCAGCGCTTGCCCAGGGCGATCCCCGGGTCATCCCTCCCCCCAAGGAGCAGAAGAAGCTCCCCGAAGCGCCCAGCAAGTTGCCGAACGTTGGCGCCGACCGCACCCGCGGACTGGATTTCCTGTTCGGGGCGCTGAAAGCGGCGCCTGATGAGGCCAGCGCCAAGCACGTGGAGGCGCGGATTTGGGCGCAGTGGCTGCAGACGCCGAGCGATACCGCTATGCTTCTGATGGTGCGCGCCAAAGCGGCGATGGACGCCCAGAACGCCGATGTCGCGCTGAAACTGCTCGATGCCGTCATCAAGCTGCGCCCCGACTATATCGAGGGCTGGAACCGGCGCGCGACGCTCTATTACCTGAAGAATGACTATGCGCATGCGCTGGAGGACATCCAGCAGGTCCTGGTCCGCGAACCTCGCCATTTCGGCGCGTTGGCCGGCCTTGGCATGATCATGCAGGACCTCGGCGACGACAGGCGCGCGCTGGACGCCTTCCGCAAGGCGCTTGCCATCAATCCGCACCTGGAAAAGGTGCCGGAATTGGTGAAGCAGCTCGGCGAAAAGGTCGAAGGCCGCGATATCTAGTCTGACGGGATTAACCACGACTTCCGGCAGCCGATTGCAGCGCGGAACAATTGCCGCTACCCGGCTTGGTTCACGCTCGAACCCGCCTGGAGCGAAGCCATGAAATCCTTGCTGTTGGCTGGCACGGTGATCGTCGCAACAACCGCCGTCGGTCTTGCCGAAGGGCTCTATTGGGTGGTGGGCAATCGCGCCACCAACACCTGCGACATCGTCACCAGCAACCCGATCGTCGACGGGAACATCTGGTTTGCCGACGGCCCCTACAACTCGGTCGATGACGCCAAGCTCGCGCGCTCCACGATCCGCCAATGCCCAAAGGATCAACCGCCGGCCGACAACCCCAAATAGGGGCTCAAGTGACGGCGCCGGATCGAGCCCTTGAACTTAATGCAGCAGTCTGCCGCTGCGGGTGAACTGGTCGCGCGCCGCTGCCGCATAGAGCTGTTGCAGCTCGGCCTCGAGTTGTTCATTGACCAACAGCAGCGCCCTCAATGCGCCATGCAGGTCACCATTGCAGCTTGCGACGATCTGGTCGATAGCCGTCTCGCACGGATCGGAACTCATTGATACTCCTCCGAATTTCCTTATGAACTGTTGCTGCGGCGTCCTGTTCCTGTGGATTGCGTGGACAGGCTTGCCGTGTTCCACCTCGATCAAGCCGCGTGTTTTGGCAGAATGCCGGCGAGAATCTACGGAATAGGTAATGACGCTGGTATGAACCCGCTATCCACAGGCTGGACGCATTGTGGAAAACCGGAGGGGCCTGACGATACGACATCGGCATCGCCGGGCGCCGTAATTTCCCCTGCAACAGATCAACCGGGCCTCATTGATGACGATTGTGATCGCGGTGGCGGCGCTGGCGTTGCTGGCCGCAGCCACGCAGCTAGGCGTCGCGCTGGTGCAATGGGCCTTCCCCGCGCAGGGCGCGATGATCGAGGTGACAGGCGATGTGCTGCATGTCCTCGATATCGGCCCGCGCGAGGCGGCCTCGCCACCGATCGTGATGCTGCACGGTGCAAGCTCCAATCTCGAGGTGATGCGCCGCCCGCTCGGCGAGCGCCTCGCCCGACATCACCGCGTGATCCTGATCGACCGTCCCGGCCATGGCTGGAGCACCCGCGCACGGGCCAGCGACTCCACGCCTGCTATCCAGGGCCGGATGATCTCGGAGGCGCTGACGAAGCTCGGCATCGAGCGGGCGGTCGTGGTCGCGCATTCCTGGAGCGGCGCGCTGGGCCTGAGATTGGCGCTCGATGATCCCGACCGCATAGCCGGCCTCGTGCTGCTCGCGCCGGTCGCCTATCCCTGGAGGGGCGGCGTCGGCAGGTATAACGAGCTGATCGCCACGCCTGTGATCGGCCCGCTGTTCGCCTACACGATCACTCTGCCGCTTGGCACCCTGCTCGCCGGCCCGGGCGCGCGCGGTGTATTCCTGCCGCAGACCATGCCGGACGGTTTCGTAAGGGACACCGCGACGCCGCTTTTGTTGCGGCCGCGCGAATTCATCGCCAACGCGCGTGACCTGGTGACGTTGAAGGCAGCGGTCGCCGAGCAGGCGCCGCGCTACGGCATGATCAAGGCGCCCCTCACCATCATCAGCGGCGACGCCGACAAGACGGTGTCGACCGACATCCACTCCCGCCCGCTCGCGGCCGCCGTGCCGCATGCCAAGCTGATCGTGCTGCCGGGCACCGGCCACATGATCCAGAACGCTGCACCTAGCTTGGTGATCCGGGAGATCGAGGAGATGATTAGGAAGCCGCATAGCGCTGCGGCGGAAGGATAGTAGAAACGCTTCACGCGTCGGAAGTGAAGAGGCCGGCTACGGCGCGCCCAAGCGCCGTAGCCCGTCAAGAAGCGTTACTGCTGCTTGATTTTCCCGTCCTTGTCGAACTGCGAGAGGAAGGCCCAGAGGTTGTTGGCTTCCGTCTCGTTCTTGATGCCGGCGAATGCCATCTTGGTGCCGGGAATCTTGGCCTTGGGGTCCTTGATGTATTCGAGGAACTGTTCCTTGTTCCAGGTGATGCCGGAGTTCTTGTTGGCGTCCGAATAGTTGTAGTCAGGCGCGGTACCGGAGTGGCGGCCGTCGATGCCATTGAGCTCGGGGCCGACCTTGTTCTTGGCGCCTTCGCCGATCGCATGGCAGGCGAGGCACTTGTTGAACGAGGTCTTGCCGGCGGCAACATCCTGCGCCTGCGCGCCCGACGCAACGAACACTGAGGTGACGACGGCCAGCGCGCTCAAGATCGATGTTTTCATGTGGTGCTCTTTGTTTCTTCCCTGGTAGGTGGGCGGGTCGCTTGTGGCAGGCCTGCCTCGATTGGACAAGTGACGAAACTTTGACAGTGTTCACGGCGGCAGGCTTGCCCGAGAGAGAACTTTGATCTGCGGGGCGGCAAGTTTCGCCCGGGCTTCCCATTTGGGCCCGGAAATGCTTGATTTTCCCGGATAAACCGATAAAGCGCAAAGCCTGGAGGGACCCGCATGGCCATCATGATGCCGGCTGCCGATCAGGCGGTTCTCAATCGCCGCAGCGAGATCGTTGCTGCATTGCGGGCGATCGTGCCGGGCGAGGGCGTGATCGACAGTGCGGCCGAGATGCTGGCCTACGAATCGGATGGCCTCACGGCCTATCGCCAGCCGCCGATGGTCGTGGTGTTGCCCGATACCACCGAGCAGGTCTCCAAGGTCCTGAAATATTGCCATGAGCGGAGCATCAAGGTGGTGCCGCGCGGCTCCGGCACGTCGCTGTCCGGCGGCGCGCTGCCGCTGGCGGACGGCGTGCTGCTGGGCCTCGGCAAATTCAAGCGCATCCGCGAGATCGATTTCGACAACCGCGTCGTCGTGACGGAGCCAGGCGTCACCAATCTCGCGATCAGCCAGGCGGTGGCGCATGCCGGCTTCTACTATGCGCCCGATCCCTCATCGCAGATCGCCTGCTCGATCGGCGGCAATGTCGCGGAGAATTCCGGCGGCGTGCATTGCCTGAAATACGGCATGACCACCAACAACGTGCTCGGCTGCGAGATCGTGCTGATGAACGGCGAGGTCCTGCGCATCGGCGGCAAGTCGGCGGAGAACGCCGGCTACGACATCATGGGAATCATCACCGGCTCGGAGGGCCTGCTCGGCGTCATCACCGAAATCACCGTGCGCATCCTGCAGAAGCCGGAGACGGCGCGCGCGCTGATGGTCGGTTTTGCCGAGGTCGAGGCCGCCGGCGAATGCGTCGCGCGCATCATCGGCGCCGGCATCATCCCTGGAGGCATGGAGATGATGGACAAGCCGGCGATCCATGCCGCCGAAGCCTTCGTCCATGCCGGCTATCCGCTCGACGTCGAGGCGCTCCTGATCATCGAGCTCGACGGCCCTAGCATCGAGGTCGACGAGTTGATCCGGCGGGTCGAGACCATCGCGCAGGGCTGTGGCTCGGTGACCTGCCAGATCTCCAATTCGGAAGCCGAGCGCAACCTGTTCTGGGCCGGCCGCAAGGCGGCCTTCCCCGCGGTCGGGCGGATCTCGCCCGATTACCTCTGCATGGACGGCACCATCCCACGCGGCGCGCTGCCGAAGGCCTTGGCGCGCATCCGCGAGCTGTCGGAAAAGTACCAGCTTGGCGTTGCCAACGTGTTTCACGCCGGCGACGGCAACCTCCATCCGCTGATTCTCTATGATGCCAACAAGCCCGGGGAGATGGAGCGGGCGGAAGCTTTCGGCGCCGACATCCTGCGCTGCTGCGTCGAACTCGGCGGCGTGCTCACCGGCGAGCATGGCGTCGGCATCGAGAAGCGCGACCTGATGCCGGAAATGTTTTCCGAGATCGATCTCAACCAGCAGCAGCGCCTGAAATGCGCCTTCGATCCGCAAGGCCTGCTCAACCCCGGCAAGGTGTTTCCGACCCTGCACCGCTGCGCCGAACTCGGCCGCGTGCACGTGCATGGCGGCAAGCTGGCATTTCCGGATATTCCGCGGTTCTAGCCTTTCCTTCTCCCCTTGCGGGAGCAGGCGGCGCGAAGCGCCAGATGAGGGTTTGTTTCCACGGGCGCAGGTGTTCGTGGAGAGAGACCCCTCACCCAAGCGAGCTCGCTGCCGGCAGCGGAGCTGCCCTCTCCCACAAGGGGAGAGGGCGCATCAACTGGCGCTGCGAAGGCGTTCTTCCCTTCTCCCCTTGTGGGGGAAGGTGGCGCGAAGCGCCGGATGAGGGGTTCTCTCGGCGGGCGCAGGTGCTCGTGGGGAGAGATCCCTCACCCTAGCGAATACGTTGCTCGCGCCGGAGTAGCCCTCGCCCACAAGGGGAGAGGGCGCGGCAATTGGCGCCGCGGCACGCCACTATCGACCATCACAGCAGCGCGTATTGCGTACGTTCGCGTTTCGCCAATAGCGGCAGCGCTTCGCCGGCGATGTAGGTCTTGAAATGCGCGCTGTCCTGATGCGCCTTGAAGGCGGCCTCGTCGCGGAACAGTTCATAGAACAGGAACTGCGCCGGATTGTCCTTGGCGCGCGAGATCAGGAACAGCTTTGCACCCGCCTCGCGCTGCGCCTCGGGCAGGAAGCGCGACAGGATATCGGCGATCCGGTCGGCCTGACCTTCCTTCGCCTCCCATTGCGCGACCACCAGCAAGCCGCCGCCCTCGACGGCGTCTTTCACGGTCTTGTCGATTGCATATTGACCCATAGCCGTTGCTCCTTTGATTGGGTTGCGTGGAAGCTGCTTCCTACATCTCCTGCCGCCGTAGATAATTCGATATCGAGCGAAGGATGTTCGAAATCACTTCGATGGTGATCGAAATATTTAAGCGGATGGAGGCGCCGGAATCGCGTGCCGAAATCGATTGGCGGCGCGCGACTGCGAAAGCGTTATCTTCCACCATCGTGCCCTTGTGTCCGGCATCGATGCCTATAGAAGGGATGGCAAGAACAGCAGCGGTTGCGGTGGAAAGGCAAGGCGGTAGGCGTGGACATCAGGAAGGTACGGGATGCTGCAGACGTCGAGCAGGTGGTTCGGGCGGCGATCGCCGCCGAGCAGCCGCTCGAGATCATCGGCCACGGTTCCAGGCGAGAAATCGGCCATCCGATGGCGACCAATGCGGTGGTCGATCTCGCCGCGCTGAACGCGGTCGTCTCCTATGAGCCGAACGAACTGATCATCACAGTGCAGGCCGGCGCGCCGCTTGCCGACGTGCAGTCGCTGATCGACGCCAAGAACCAACAATTCGCCTTCGAGCCGGTCGATACCTCGGTGCTGCTCGGCACCAAAGGGAGCGGCACCATCGGCGGCATGATCGGGGCGGGGCTCGCCGGGCCGCGCCGGATCAAGTCCGGCGGCGTCCGCGACCATCTGCTCGGCGCCCATGCCGTCTCCGGCTTCGGCGACAGCTTCAAGACCGGCGGCAAGGTGGTGAAGAACGTCACCGGCTACGACCTCTGCAAGTTGCTCAGCGGTTCCTGGGGAACGCTGGCGGTGATGACCGAGGTGACGCTGAAGGTGATGCCGAAGCCGGAAGCCGAGCAGACGCTCGTTCTGCGCGGTCTGGACGACGTCACGGCGGGCCGTGCCATGACCGCGGCGCTCGGCTCGCCCTTCGATGTCTCCGGTGCGGCGCATCTGCCCAATTCGGCGTTCCGGCCGACCGTTGCTGCGCTCGCTGCTCTGGGGGCGCCGGAGCAGGCCGTCACGCTGTTGCGGCTCGAGGGGATTGCGGCATCGGCCGCGCACCGTGCGGCGCACCTCGCCAAGACGCTCGCCTCCTACGGCGCGGTCGAGAGCATCGAGGACGCCGCCTCCCTCTCGATCTGGAGCGCGCTGCGCGACGTCGCGCCGTTCGCGGCGGCTGGCACGCTCGGCGCCTGGCCGGTATGGCGGATCGTCTGTCCCCCGGCCTCGGGCGGCGCGCTGGGGCAGGCACTGGCACGGGAGACCGGCGCTGATGTGATCTACGATTGGGGCGGCGGGTTGATCTGGGCGGCGGTGCCGCCCAAGGCGGATGCGCAGGCCGCGCAGGTGAGGGGCCGCGTCGAGGCTGCCAGCGGCCACGCCACCCTGATCCGCGCATCCGAGGAGGTCCGGCGCGCCGTCGACGTGTTCCATCCGCAGCCGCGCGGGCTCGCCGATCTCAGCGAGCGCGTGCGCCAGAGCTTTGACCCCAAGAACATCCTCAACCGCGGCCGACTGACGCGGGGGAATGCATCATGAAGACCGAATTCTCGCTCGCTCAACTCGCCGATCCCGATATCGCCGAGGCCGACAAGATCCTGCGCGCCTGTGTCCATTGCGGCTTCTGCACCGCGACCTGCCCGACCTATGTGCTGCTCGGCGACGAGCTCGATAGTCCGCGCGGCCGCATCTACCTGATCAAGGAGATGCTGGAGAAGGACAAGCCGCCGACGGCGGAGGTGGTCAAGCATATCGACCGCTGCCTCTCTTGCCTCGCCTGCATGACCACCTGTCCGTCCGGCGTGCATTACATGCATCTCGTCGACCAGGCCCGGGGCAGGATCGAGCGGGACTATCAGAGGCCGTTCACCGAGCGACTGCTGCGCTCCGTGCTCGGCTTCGTGCTGCCGCGACCCGCCGCCTTCCGCACCAGCATGGTGCTCGCCCGCTTGGCTCGTCCGTTCGCGGCGCTATTGCCGACGCCCAAGGCTGACCCCACCCCAAGCCTGCTCCGGCGAATCAAGGCGATGCTGGCGCTGGCGCCATCCAATCTGCCGCCGGCGGGCCCGCCATCGGGAAGCGTGTTCCCGGCGGTCGGGACACGGCGGGGACGGGTCGCGCTGTTGCAGGGGTGTGCCCAGCAGGTGCTCGCGCCGCGCATCAACAAGGCCGCCGTCAACGTGCTGACCCGCCACGGCATCGAGGTGGTGCTGGTCAAGGACGAGCAATGCTGCGGCGCGTTGACCCATCACCTCGGACAGGACGGCGATGCGCTCGCACGCGCCCGGGCCAACATCACGGCATGGGGGAGGGAGGCGGAACAGCGCGGCCTCGACGCCATCCTGGTGACCACGTCAGGCTGCGGCACCGTGATCAAGGACTATGGTTTCATGCTGCGCGAGGACCGCGAATTCGCTGCTCCGGCCGCAAAGGTCTCCGCGCTGGCAAAGGACATCACCGAATATCTGGCCGGCATCGAGCTCGATCCGCCGCGCCTCGAAGACGAGGTCACCATCGCCTATCACTCCGCTTGTTCGCTGCAGCACGGGCAGAAAATCACAGGCCTTCCGAAAGTATTGCTTTCCAAGAATGGATTCGTGGTGAAAGATGTACCGGAGAGCCATTTGTGTTGCGGTTCGGCGGGGACCTACAACATTCTCCAGCCCGACATTGCGATGAGGTTGCGCGATCGGAAGCTCGCCAACCTCGCGACAATCAAGCCGGACATGATCGCTGCGGGCAATATTGGCTGCATGGTTCAGATTGCCAGCGGTACGTCAGTTCCTGTGGTGCACACGATTGAGCTTCTCGATTGGGCGACAGGAGGTCCTCGGCCAGGGGTGAATTGATCGATTGCCTATCGAGCATGAACCGGACCCGGGGGCCGTGTTGGGGCGATGCGGGTAGCGGTTTTCTCCACGACAGGCGCACGCGTTTGCGCGGAGGCCATGCACGACAAAGGACGGGGCGGGAGGTGCTTCGAACAAGCACGATCCTGATCCGGGCAAGCGGACTATTCGAAGCGCTCGACAGACTGAATCAGCGGCAACAGGAGGATCACGATGGCTAAAGCGAAGAAGGGTAAGAAGGGGAAAAAGGCCAAGAAGGTTAAGAAGGCGGTAGCGGCGAAGAAGTCTGCGAAGAAGGTCGCCAAGAAGGCCGCGAAGAAATCTGCCAAGAAGGCTGCCAAGAAGAGCGCGAAGAAATCCGCGAAGAAGTCGGCAACGAAGGCCGCGAAAAAAGCCGCCAAGAAGGCGGCGCCCAAAAAGGCCGCGCCGAAGAAGGCTGCCAAGAAGAGCGCGGCAAAGAAAGCTGCAGCTCCCAAGCCGGCGGCCCCGGTCGCTGCCCCCACTCCCGCGCCGGAGCCTGAACTCGGTCCGAGCTGGGCTACCCCCAGCCCTTCGGAGAGGTCGGAAGGCTCGGAGGACTCATCCAGTCCGTCCTGACGCAACCAGGCCAAACCTGACGCAAGAGCCGCAGCGTTTTACCGCTGCGGCTCTTTCGTTTTCAGGCGCATGGATCGTAGCGCTACAGGGATGATTCGTCGGACCGTTGCAGAAGAGACTCAGCCCGCCACGGTTTGGGGGGCGCGGGCGCACTTCACGAGGAGGGGAAGTCGGTAAAGTTGTTGTGAGATTGCAACACCCGTCAACAACCTCTTTCAAAAGGAGCAGAACGCCTAAAAAGTCGGCACATGCTCGTCTTTTTTGCTTCAACATAAGGGGGGTCGCGTTCCAGATTGGCTGCGGATTTTGGTCGCAGTCGGTGATCGCTCGCCCCGGGGGGCCGGAAGAGCTGGACTGTTTTTGAACGTGTGGGGATTCTTCATGAAGAAACTGGCCTTGTTAGCAACGGCGCTGGCAGTGTTCTCAAGCTCGGCAATGGCTGCCGATATGGCGGTGAAGGCCGTCAAGGCGCCGCCGCCGCCCGCGTTCGAACCCTGGGATTTCGCCTTCGGCGCTGCACTGATGAGCGACTACGTGTTCCGCGGCATCACCCAGTCGAACCACAAGCCTTCGGTCGCGGCTTACTTCGAACCGCGCTACAACGTCACCAAGGACCTGCAGCTCTACATCGGCGCCGCTGGTGAGAGCATCTCCTTCCCGAACCGCGCCGCGGCCGAGATCGATATCTACGGCGGTATCCGCCCGACCTTCGGCATCTTCGCCTTCGACTTCGGTGTCTGGGGTTACCTGTATCCGGGCGGCTCGTGCTTCAATTCCGCAGCGCTCCCGGGCTCCGGCATTCCGGGGTCGGACTCGAGCTGCGCCGCCAGCCCGTTCGGCAATTCAGACCCGATCACGGGTGGCCTGCCGATCAACGGCAACTTCGCCAAGAAGAGCGCGAGCTTCTATGAAGGCTACGCCAAGCTCAACATCAACATCAACGACCAGTGGGCGGTTGGATTCAACGAGTACTACTCGCCGAACTTCCTGAACCTCGGCGCCTGGGGCAACTACGCGTCGGTCACCGCCAAGTGGACCGCGCCCTCGACCATCTTCGGTTCTTCCGGCGTCGGCATGTACATTTCGGGCGAGTTCGGTCGGCAGTGGCTCGGCACCTCCGACTCCTTCTATGGCACCACCGTTGCCAGCCCGCTTGGCGGCGGACCGTTCCCCGGCGGTATCCCGGAGCCGAGCTACAACACCTGGAATATCGGCATCGGCTTCACCTACAAGGTGTTCACGCTGGACCTGCGCTACACCGACACCAACCTCTCGAAGGGTAATTGCAACGCCTTCACCAGCGACTACACCGCTCGCTTCGACGGCAGCTTCACGCCGATCAACCCGGGTGGCTTCAGCTCCAACTGGTGCGGCGCCACGGGTATCGCCAAGCTCTCGGCTGACCTGACCGCGATCTCGAACCTGAAGTAAGTTCCATATACGTGGATCAAGAGGGCGGCGGAGCAATCCGCCGCCCTTTTCATTTAGCGGGGCGGCGCGTGCTGCGCGAGCAGGGCCAACTGCGTCCTGTAGCCTCGTAGCCCGGGTGGAGCGCCAGCGTAACCCGGGACCGCCGGTAGACGCTGGCACAGGTGTCCGGGTTGCGCGTTCCGCTCCACCCGGGCTACGGAGCTCCATCAGCGCGGCTCGCGCACCGCGCTCTAGTCTAAGACGATGCCGCGATCTTGGTCGCGTCCCGCAACCCAAACCGGTCGCCATCGCGGACCAGCGCGATGTTGCGCTGGTGGAATTCCTCCAGCGTCGAGCGGTGGCCGATCGAGACGATCGTGGTGGCCGGCAATTCCTCCATCAGCAAACGATAGAGCGCGGCTTCCGAGGGCTCGTCCAGCGAGGCGGTGGCCTCGTCGAGGAACAGGTAGTCGGGTGCATGCAAGAGCGCGCGCGCCAGCCCCAGGCGCTGCTGCTCGCCGAGCGACAGCATTCTGTTCCAGTGTCCCTCTTCTTCTAGCCGTGAAGCGAGCTGGGGCAGTCCGATCTGGCCGAGCACTTCCCTGATCCTGTCGGCGCTGAACTTTTCTGCTTCGGCGGGATAGACGATCGCCGCGTGCAGCGAGCCGATCGGGAAATAAGGTCTCTGCGGCAGCATCATCAGCGAGGCTTGCTCGGGGATGACGATCGAGCCGCTGCCGAACGGCCAGATGCCGGCGACCGCCCGGAACAGCGTCGACTTGCCCGCGCCGGACGGCCCGGTCACCAGCGTGCGTTCGCCAGGACGAAGCTTGAGCTCGGTCGTTGAGACCAACGGCGCGCCGTTGGGCAGTCGCACCAGAAGCTGTTGCAGCGCGATCGCATCGCTCGCCGCGGGGGCCGCTTTGACTGCGCTGGGGTCGGTCGCGAGCCTTTCCGCCTCCGCGATCGATCGTTCGAAGCCGTCGAGACGGGCGACCACCGAACGCCATTCCGCCATGGTGCGATAGACCGATATGAAGAACGACAGCGCATCCTGCACCTTGCCGAATGCTTCCATGATCTGCATCACGGTTCCGAGCTGGATCTTGCTGGCGAAATAGGCCGGCGCGGACAGGATGACGGGAAACACCACGGCGGCCTGCGAGTAGCTCTGCGTGAACGCCGTCAGCCGCTTGGTCCGGCTCATGATGCCGTACCAGTTGGAGACGACGTGGCCGAAACGCGTCGATAGCTGCTCACGTTCGGCGCGTTCACCCTTGAGCAGCGCGATCTGCTCGGAGTTCTCGCGAACCCGCACCAGGTTGAAACGGAAATCGGCCTCCAGCCGCTGCTGATCGAAATCAAGCCGCACCAGCGGCGAGCCGATCCACTGCGTCAGAGCCGTGCCGAAGATCGCGTAGACCAGCGCCCCCCACACCAGATAGCCGGGGAATGACACGTCGCTGCCGAACAGATGCAGCGGCGCCGCCGCCGACAGGCCCCAGAGGATCACGACGAAAGACGCCAGCGTCACGATCGAGCTCAACAGCCCGATGCCGAGTCCCAGCGTCTGGCTGACGAACATCTTGACGTCGTCGCTGATGCGCTGGTCAGGGTTGTCGGCCGCATCGCCCTGAAGCTGCATGCGGTAGTGGCTGGCATCATGCAGCCATTCGCCGAGATATTTGCTCGTCATCCAGCGGCGCCAGCGGATCTGGAGCCACTGGTTGAGATAGAGCTGATAGATCGACAGCACGGTGAGGACTGTGGCGAGCACACAGAACACGATGAGCTCGCGGACGAAGCCGTCCCAGTCGTGGTCCTGCAGCGCGTTGTAGAAACGATTGCGCCACTGGTTCAGCAACACATCGTTGGCGACCAGCGCCAGCTCGATCGCGATGACCGCGGCAAGCAGGCCGCGGCCGGCCCATTTGTCTTCGGAGTTGAAATAAGGCGCTGCAATGCGCCAGACCGTCGCGAGCGTCGAACGAATGTTGTTCACAGATTACCGTCTCCGGGGGATCGCCTACAAAGGCTTGAAAAAACGGGACAATCAGGGAACCTTCAGACTAAAGTCGTGGGCTCCTCGGTCGGCGTCCACTTGTCGCAGCATGATGGTTGACCCTAGCATGCCAAGGCGACGCGGGGCGGCGGACTTTCTGATTTCGCGAGGTTGTGAGCGTTTGGCTGTGCCGACTCGTGCAGGCCTGTTTCGCACCACATGATCTTTGATTGCACCCGGCGCGCCGGGTCTATGCCCGCGGCGAGCCGACGCAAGCCGCCGGCGGGAAGCCGCCACCGGGAAACCTTGGGGAGGAACAACAAAAATGTGGAACCAAATCTACAACCCGCTCGGCAACGCCGCGCTGTCGACGATCGCAGCCGCCGTTCCCGTGGTCACGCTGCTGGTCCTGATCGCCAGCGGCAGAGTGAAGGCGCATGTCGCCGCCATCATCGCCGTGATCGTGACCAACCTGATCACGATCTTCATCTTCACCATGCCGGCGAACATGTCGATCCGCGCCACGCTGCTCGGCGTGGTGACCGGCTTCTTCCCGATCGGCTGGATCGTGCTGAACGTCATCTTCCTCTACCAGATCACGGTGGCGACCGGGAAATTCGAGCTCCTGAAGCGCGCGGTCGGCGGCGTCACCGAGGACCGGCGCTTGCAACTGCTGCTGATCGCGTTCGCCTTCGGCGCGTTCTTCGAGGGCGCCTCCGGCTTCGGCACGCCGGTCGCGATCACAGGCGCGATCCTGATCGGCCTCGGCTTCTCGCCGCTCGCGGCGTCCGGCCTGTCGCTGATCGCCAACACTGCACCGGTCGCCTACGGCGCGCTGGGCACACCGATCCTGGGTCTCGCCTCGGTCACCGGGCTGGACCCCTATGTGCTTGGCGCGATGGTCGGGCGGCAATTGCCGCTGTTCTCGCTGATCGTACCGTTCTGGGTGGTTTGCGCATTTGCCGGCTGGCGCGGCATGAAGGAGGTCTGGCCGGCGATCCTGGTCACCGGCGTCTCTTTCGCGGTCCCGCAATTCGTGATCTCGAACTTCATCAATCCCTGGATCGTCGACATCGGCGCCTCGCTGATCTCGATGGGCTGTTTGATCCTGTTCCTGCGCGTCTGGCAGCCGCGCCAACTCTGGCTGTCACCGGCGCTGCGCGGCCACGATGAATCGGCCGCGACCATGGCGGCGCCGAAGACGCTGGACAAGACGCCGCTCACGCAAGGCGAATTGTGGAGCGCACTGCTGCCATGGATCATCGTCTGCATCCTGATGCTGGTCTGGGGCAACGGCGCGTTCAAGACCTGGGCGAACGCCAATTTCGTCTGGAACTATCCGGTGCCCGAGCTCGACAAGCTCATCAACAAGATGCCGCCTGTCGCCGCCAAGCCGACGCCGGAAAGCGCGGTGTTCGGCTTCACCTGGCTGTCCTTCACCGGCACGGGCATGCTGATCGCGGCGATCATCTCGGGTCTGTTGATGGGCTTCTCGCCGCTGAAGCTGATCACCGCATATGGCCGCACCATCCGCCTGTGCGCGATCTCGCTGATTACGATCTCGGCGATGCTCGCGATCGGCACGCTGACGCGGCTGTCCGGTGTCGACGCCACGCTCGGCCTGGCCTTCGCCGCAACCGGCGTGCTCTATCCCTTCTTCGGCACGCTGCTCGGCTGGCTCGGCGTCGCGCTGACCGGGTCGGACACCGCCTCCAACGTGCTGTTCGGCAACCTGCAGAGGATCACCTCCGAGCAATTGGGCCTGTCGCCGATCCTGATGGCCGCCGCCAACTCCTCGGGTGGCGTGATGGGCAAGATGATCGACGCACAATCGATCGTGGTCGCCTCCACCGCGACCAATTGGTATGGCCATGAAGGCTCGATCCTGCGCTACGTGTTCCTGCACTCGATCGTGCTGGCCTGCCTCGTCGGCCTGTTCGTGACGCTGCAGGCCTATGTCTACCCGTTCACGGAGATGGTCCTGAAGTAGCCGCTCCGGCTCGTAGCCCGGGTGAAGCGCCAGCGTAACCCGGGTCCGCTCGCTGACACAGATATCCCGGGTTGCGCGTTCCGCTCCACCCGGGCTACGAACTCGTCTCCGCATGGCCGGCTTGGCCATTGTCAGATGCGTCCAAGAGCGCATCGCTGATCTCAGAGAGAGTTCATGGTTTCACGGAATTGCACCAGAACTGCCTTCGCCCTGGTGCTGCTCGCGACTGCGATCGCGGCAGGTCCGGCGCGCGCCGACGAGGAGTTTCCCTTCGGCTTCGAAATGTCGCTCGATGCCGCGCGCATGCCCGGCTCCAAGCGCATCCCTTCGCTCGAAATCGGCGATAATGGCGAGGTGGTGCTGGAACTCTGGTGCAAGGGCGGCAAGGGCCAGTTCTCGGTGGCCGGCAACACCATCATCTTCGTTCCCGGCGCGATGGAGAATCGCAACTGTCCGCCTGAGCGGGCGCAGGCCGACGATGATCTGCTTGCGGCGCTCGGCGACACCGCGACCTGGCGCCGTCAGGGTGACCTCGTCACCTTGACCGGCTCGAAGACGCTGCGCTTCCGGCTCAACACGAATTAAGGCGCCGCAATCAGTCCGTTGGCCGTGGCAACGATCCAGCGGTTACCCCGGCGCACGATGGTTTCGATACGCCCGAGCCCGGGTATCGTGTCGCCGCGCGCGGCCATCCGAATGCCGTCAGGCCCGTCGAGAACGGCGGTTCCGTCGCGGACATCGACAACCGTCCAGCCCGATATGGTGGTCGGTCTCGTTTCCGGTGCCGGCGCCAAAGGTGGCCTCGCCGGCGCCGCGCCGGAGGGACTCGCATTTGCCTGCGAGGCGAACGGGTTTGAAGTGCGCGCAGCCAGGTGAGTGCTCGCGGGTAAAGGCTTGGGAATGCTTCCTACGACAGCGGGGGCTA
Organism: Bradyrhizobium sp. LeoB3; assembly: GCF_055456055.1. Taxonomy (NCBI): domain Bacteria; kingdom Pseudomonadati; phylum Pseudomonadota; class Alphaproteobacteria; order Hyphomicrobiales; family Nitrobacteraceae; genus Bradyrhizobium; species Bradyrhizobium sp. LeoB3. The sequence goes on along the minus strand of NZ_JBVBEF010000052.1, from coordinate 38,343 downwards.
CTGCCTGCAGATCTGACGTGGATGTTGCTTTTTTGGTGCCTTCGATCCTGCCGCCCGGTCTTGCTTCAGCGGTTCGAGGCGAAGACGTGACTTTCTGGGCGACCGAGCTGATCCCGAGCGTGCTCGCGAACTCCGGCCAATTCAGACCGCCGGCCCATCCCAACCCAAAGGCTGCCACCAGTGCCATCGCAGGCAGCGCAATGGTGCGCGCCCAATCGCCGTACGGCCCCCGCACCACCAGAACGTCATCGCGATTTTGCTGCAGGAAATCCGACAGGCGCGCCGGCTGCTCCGGCAACTCGCCGTCAGCCACATTCCCCGACCAGTTTCCAAGGGTACTCGGCTCGTGGACTTGCATGGCGTGACCCACGTTCGGCTGAGCGATGATGTTCCCGGAAATTGAATCGAACCTTAACGACCAGGCCGAATGAACTGCGTCGCGATGCCGCCCCGATCGCTGCCCCCGGCAGCCGGCCATCCCAAATGGAGCTGCCAAAATTCCATGTCAGGCTGTCGAGCCAGCGGCTATCAACCTTCACGGCTCTCCGTTTTGTGATTAGACAGCTGCGAGTTTTGGGGCGGACATGCGCGCGCAGTGGGAAAGTCGGTTGGCAGGCACGGAAATCTGCTGGTTCGCCCCGATAATTTTGCCCAGCGCCTGACAGCCGGAATCGAAATCTCTGACGTGGGCATGCGACGTGATGATTGTCAGTCATCCTGTCTCAACCGCGCCGTAACGATGGAGAGATCGCCATGGCTGTGAACCTCGTCTCTGTTGTCATGCAATGTCTGACTCCTGACCTGATCGCCAAGATCGCGTCATCTCTGGGACTTGATCGAGACATCGTACAAAAGGCGGTAGGAGGTGCCGTCCCCGCACTGCTCGCGAACTTGTCCGAGGTGGCCTCCACCCCCGGCGGCGCTCGTCAGTTGTCCAGCGCATTGTCGCAGCAGCAGCCCGGAGCGCTTGAAAGCCTGAAGAATGCGATGGCAGGTCCTGGCCAGGCGGCGCTCGCGGAGAGCGGATCGGCGATGCTGGCCGGCCTGTTTGGCGGCCGGGCGCTGGACACGATAGCTCAGGCCATCGCGAAGTTCGCTGGCATCGGCGAGGGCTCCGGCAAGTTGCTGACCGGCATGCTTGGCCCTGTCGTCCTCGGGGCGTTGGGGCAGCATCAACGCAGCACCGGCATGGAGGCGAGCGGGCTGACATCGCTCCTCGCCTCGCAAAAGGATCAGATCACTGCGGCGCTTCCATCTGGTCTCGCCGATCAACTGAGCGCTGCCGGTCTCATTGACAGGGCGGGGGAGAGCGTGCGCAGCGGAGCTTCGGCGGCCGCGAGCCGCGTCGCCGGGGCTTCTACACGCTACACGCCAAGCAACACGATGGCGCAGTGGCCCTATTGGCTGGCCGGCCTCGTCGTGCTCGGCGGTCTTCTCTGGTACGCAACGCAGCGCCCGGGTGAACAGACTGTCGCCGAGCAACCCGCCGCAACGCGCCCCGCAACCGGGACCGTGGGCGTGGCGCCCGCAAATTTGACCGTCGACGGGGTGAACCTGGCCAGCCAGGTCGATTCGTCCGTCAACACCTTGAAGTCCGCGCTATCGGGCGTCACAGACGTGGCTACCGCTCAAGCGGCCCTGCCCAAGATCAACGAGGCGGTAGCACAGTTGAACGATGTCAACGCGCGAGCTGCAAAGCTGCCTCCGGAAGGACGAAGCGCACTCGCCAAACTGATCGTCGTGGTGACACCTTCGATCAATCAGATGTGCGACAAGGTGATGGCGCTTCCAGGTGTTGGTCCCGTCGCGAAGCCGGCGATTGATGATCTTCACGGAAAACTGGACTCGCTCGCACGAGTCTGAGCTGCGCGCGGCAAGCCAGTCACATATCGCCGCGTGGCCGCTACTTCCACGCCGATTTGTCGGCGTCCCAGCGCTGGGCCTTGAATTCCTTCGCCAGCGCCTCGATCGAGCCGTTGTCGTCGGGCGGCTCGCCGCCTTCCTCGTCGCCGACGGAGTCTTCCGAGAGGTTCAGCTTTGGACCTGAACCCTCATCGGCGGTGGTGACCACCGGGCTCGAGACCCACAGCATCAGCCTGTCCGACGCACCGGGCTTGTCCGAGGACACCAGCGCCGAGATCTCGACGGTTTCGGTGAGGCCGAGCGCGGGATAGACCTGGCTCGGACGCTTGAAGGTCAATTTCAGCTTGCCGGTGTTGGCGTTCCATGACGCCCCCGTCGGCTTTGCCGCCAGCGTCTTGCTCAGTACGCCCGATATCGCTGATGCGATCTTGTCCCTGTTGATCTTGTCGCCGCTGAGCCACTCGGCGGCGGCGAAGCGGATGGTGCGGTCCATCTCGACGCTGCCGGTGGTCCAGCCGGCCGCGACCACGCCCGGCGTCGCCTTGGCCTTGGCGACCAGGGCCGAGGCCTGTTCCGGATCGACGGTGAGGTTGATGGTCTGCTCGCCGGCGCGCAGCGCGTCGCAGGTGATGGCGAGGCTCGAGAGGCCGACCTCGACGGCCTGGCCCTTGAGGCTCTTCAGGAAGTCCAGCGCCGCGTCGAGCTTGACGCGCACGCCGACGGATTCGGGAGACACCTCGGTAAAGTCCTTCGGTGCCGGCGTGATGCCGTCATCGGTGGTCTGGCTCTCCTGAAATTCCCGCTCCGAAAGGTCGGTATTGTCGGAGGAGGCGACTTCCGTCACCGCCTGGCCGATTGTGATCTGGCCGCGAAATTCGAAACTGTCGCCGGTCGGCTTGCGCACGAGCTTCACCGTGACGGGCGACTTGTCATTCAGGGTCTGCGTCGTGCCGCTCAGGTTCTGGCCATTGACGGCGAGGTTGACGACGAAGCGGTCCTTGCGGTCGGAACCTTTTTCCGCGGGGTAGCAGACGTCGAGGACCGCCGCGGTGACGTTCTTGCCCTGGCGGGTTTCCTTCAGCACCGCGTCGGCATTGCCCTCCATCAAGCCGTCGATCGCGGTGAAATAGCGCGTCTCGGTCGTGCCCGGCGCCGTCTTGGACGGCAGCTTCATCTGGGCAAGAGCGAGATCCGAAGAGGCCGTGAGGAGGCCCACGAGGCAGCAGAGCAGGGCGCGCATATGAGGATCCCCCTTGAGGAACAGAATCGCCAACGCCGTAACTAGCAAACCTTTGGTGAAAAAGAAGGCCGCGGCGGTGACGTAACCCAAAAATGCGCAGCCGCCTTCAGGGACGAGGGTGCAGGCGGGCAACCCGGTTGCGGACTGCTGGGATGGGGGCGTTCCCAACTTGAAAAAAGTCGTGGGCTAACCGGACAAGGGGTGAGCCGCAACGGCTCCCGCGTTTGCTCGCTTCCGCTTCAGGCGGCGCACGACCGGAATTCCGCCCGGGGTCAACTGCTGCGACGGCACCATGCGACGCCGACGCCACGCGTCCGTTTCGTTCTTCAGCTTGGCTGCCCAATCGGCTTCGCCGGCGATACCCTTGTCAGCCACATCCGAGCCAGCCATGCATTCTCCAACAATCATGTAAAATAACAGCCACGACGCTGCTCGCGCGATGACAGGCTTGCCCGCTGCGCTCGTGCGTCCTGCAACGATCAGGTTCATTGAATTCCCGAGCCCGGGCTGCAGTTCCCTCGGCAACGCCGATCGCAGCCTCGCGCTTGTGCGGGTCGAAGAATGCCGCATCGTGTGCTTACGTCCCGCCGAAGGGAACGGAATCTCCACTGCGATAGTTAGGGTGAACAGCAGTCCGGGCGTTCATCATGGCCATTGATGATCGCAACCCCGACATTTGGTGGTGGATTCGTCGCGCCGCTGAAATAGTGGGAAAAATCGGAAAAATCGCCGCGGCGTCCTCCGGCAAGAGCAGATGCGGTGATTGTAAAAATCAACAATTTTCATTGCTGATCGTCCGATCAGTTGGATGCTCCTTGGCAAATCGATATCGGGATAAAATGGAAATTCGCTCTGCGCGCCCCGGAACTTGTGCGAGTCCATGAAGTTCTTTGAGCGCCGCATGTCGCGGCGAGGAGAATCCAGATGAGGAAGATGCTTTTGCTTTCCGCGGCTATCGCTCTGATGTCGAGCGGTGCGCTCGCGCAGAGCACCGTGACGACTACGACCGGAGCCGGACGTGCAACGGTTCAGATCGAGCCAGAGTACCGCACCAGAATCAAGACCTACGTCACCGAGCACAAGGTTCGTCCCGTGACGACAAAGGAAAAGATCGTCGTCGGCGGAACGGTGCCGAGTGATGTCGAGCTCGCGGCGGTGCCGTCCGATTGGGGACCATCGCTCACGAAGTATCGCTATGTGTATTCCGGGGACCGCGTGATGCTGGTGGATCCCGGCACGCGCACCGTCGTTCAGGAAATTGATTGATGCAGGATAGAGGCTGCCGTTACGGCGGCCTCTATCTCTTCCGATGGAGGGAAATTTTGGAATCTCATCGCGAGGCCAGGATCGTGGGCGTGAGCCTGGCCATGGTCTACGTCGCCTGCCTGGTATTCGCCGCCATCAGCCTGACCTGACAGGAAGTACTCGGCGGCTATTCGGTTCTGATGCAATCAGAACCGAATATGTTCTAGTCCGGATACGAAAAGGCCGCCCAAAGGCGGCCTTTTGATTTGATTGTTAGAGGGGCTCAGAAGCCCATGCCGCCCATACCGCCGCCTCCGGGCGGCATCGCAGGCGCCGGCTCCTTCGGCAGTTCGGCGACCATGGCTTCCGTCGTCACCAGGAGGCCGGCGACCGAGGAGGCGTCCTGCAGCGCGGTGCGCACAACCTTGGCGGGGTCGATGATGCCTTCTTCGACCATGTCGACATATTCCTCGGTCTGGGCGTCGAAGCCGAAGGTCTCCGACTTGTTCTCGAGGATCTTGCCGACCACGATCGAGCCTTCGACGCCGGCGTTTTCCGAGATCTGGCGCACGGGGGCTTCGAGGGCCTTCAGCACGATGTTGATGCCGGCCTGGACGTCGGAATTGTCGTTGGAGAGACGGCCGACCGCCTTCTTGGCGCGCAGCAGCGCCACGCCGCCGCCGGGCACGATGCCTTCCTGCACCGCGGCGCGGGTTGCATTCAGCGCGTCCTCGACACGGTCCTTCTTCTCCTTGACCTCGACCTCGGTTGCGCCGCCGACGCGGATCACCGCGACGCCGCCGGCCAGCTTGGCCAGCCGCTCCTGCAGCTTCTCGCGGTCGTAGTCGGAGGTGGTCTCCTCGATCTGCGCCTTGATCTGGCCGACGCGTGCCTCGATGTCGGCCTTCTTGCCGGCGCCGCTGACGATCGTGGTGTTCTCCTTGTCGATCACGACCTTGCGGGCGCGGCCGAGCATCTTGATCGTGACGTTCTCGAGCTTGATGCCGAGCTCTTCGGAGATCAACTGGCCGCCGGTGAGGACCGCGATGTCCTCCAGCATCGCCTTGCGACGGTCGCCGAAGCCCGGCGCCTTGACGGCGGCGACCTTCAATCCGCCGCGCAGGCGGTTGACCACCAGTGTCGCCAGCGCCTCGCCCTCGACGTCCTCGGCGATGATCAAGAGCGGACGGCCGGACTGCACGACAGCTTCAAGCACCGGCAGCATCGCCTGCAGACCGGAGAGCTTCTTCTCGTGCAGGAGGATGTAGGCGTCCTCGAGCTCGGCGGTCATCTTCTCGGCATTGGTGATGAAATAGGGCGAGAGATAGCCGCGGTCGAACTTCATGCCTTCGACGATGTCGACCTCGGTCTCCAGCGACTTGTTCTCCTCGACCGTGATCACGCCCTCATTGCCGACCTTCTGCATGGCCTGGGCGATCATCTTGCCGATCGCGGTGTCGCCATTGGCCGAGATGGTGCCGACCTGGGCAACCTCGGAAGAGGCGGCCACTGGCTTGGCGCGCTTCTCGAGGTCCTTGACCACGGCGGCGACGGCAAGGTCGATGCCGCGCTTCAGGTCCATCGGGTTCATGCCCGCAGCAACCGCCTTGCCGCCCTCTCGCACGATCGCCTGCGCCAGCACGGTCGCGGTGGTGGTGCCGTCACCCGCGGTGTCGTTGGTCTTGGAGGCGACTTCGCGCAGCATCTGCGCGCCCATGTTCTCGAACTTGTCCTCGAGCTCGATCTCCTTGGCGACGGTGACGCCGTCCTTGGTGATGCGAGGGGCACCGAAGCTCTTTTCGATGACGACGTTGCGGCCCTTCGGGCCGAGCGTGACCTTTACCGCATTGGCAAGGACATCGACGCCGCGCAGCATTCGCTCGCGGGCTTCTCCGGCAAATTTAACGTCTTTGGCAGCCATATCTTGCTCCTGGAATGATTGAGGGCACTGGGCCGCACACCCTTGTCGTCATTGCCGGGCTTGACCCGGGCATGACATGTGTGGATGTTGCGGCCGCTCCGCTAAGTTGCGTTAGACCAGAACGCCCATGATGTCGGACTCCTTCATGATCAGGAGTTCCTCGCCGTCGAGCTTGACCTCGGTGCCCGACCATTTGCCGAACAGCACGCGATCGCCGACCTTGACGTCGATCGGGATCAGCTTGCCGGTCTCGTCGCGGCCGCCCGGCCCGACGGCGGTGACTTCGCCCTGAGAGGGCTTTTCCTTGGCGGTGTCGGGGATGATGATGCCGCCCTTGGACTTCTCTTCGGCTTCGATGCGCTTGACCACGACACGGTCATGCAGCGGGCGGAATTTGGATTTAGCCATGACGTTTCCTCTTGGAGGCTCGGTTTCAGGTCTCGTTCATCGAGGCCGGGGTGAATGCCGGCCGGTCGATGGCTCGCGGGCAGGATATCCAGCGCATTAGCAATCGTCGCGCCAGAGTGCTAATTGTGGGGCGGGGAATATGGCTTGGCGCCTTTCCTGTCAAGCAAAGTGGTTAAGGCCTTGGTGAGGCCAATATAGGATGCTGCAACCAAATCAAATCAGAGCCCAGGTTGGAGTTCTCACGTCATTGTTTCGACGTCATTGCTCTGCCTTACGTTTTAAGCTTGGCTGCAGGACGGGTGCGGCCCAAAGGTGCGACCCAAGGATATTTCGGGGGAATACGGATGATCGGATCAGGTGACGCGCGCGCGGTTGCGAAATTTGCGACCGTCTCGGCGCTGACGCTTCTGTTGGGCGCGTGCAGCAGCGTCAACCTGCCGTCGCTGTCATCCAACCCGGGGCCTGGGCCCGAACCGGAACTGGCGCCGGAAATGCCCGCCACCATTCGTTCCGACGAGATCGTCGGCCGCTGGGGCTTGGCCTCCTACCAAAATCCGGCGGACCGCGCTCGCACCGAGAAGATGGCGCGCGACCAGTGCAAGCAGCCTTACGTGATCGGCGCCGGCCAGTCCGGCGGCGTGATCATGCATCTCGCAGACCAGGCCACCCCCCAGGAGCTGCGTCTGAAGGGCTCTCCGAGCGGCAAGAACTATATCGGCCCGCCGGGGCCGTCCGGCGGCGAGCAGGACCGCGAGATCGTCTCCTTCGACGGCCGCGTCATGGTCACTCGCTTCGTCGACAAGGACGCCGCCGTCCGCTACGGCAACATGGTCTACGTCCGCTGCGCGCCACGGGCGTGAAGTTGCCAATTGCTGTGCGCTCTCCCCTTACAAGGAGGGCTATATGCGGCGGTGCCGGTTGATGTGCCCTCGCCCCTTGTGGGAGAGGGCAGCTCCGCTGACAGAACTGGACTCATTTGGGTGAGGGGTTCTCTCCGCGAACGCTATCGCCCGCGGAGACAACCCCTCATCCGGCGCTTCGCGCCAGCTTCTTCCACAAGGGGAGAAGGGAAGAGGGGGCGCCGCCGCGCATAAAAAACGCCGGCATCGCGCCGGCGTTTTGCGTTGTTCCCTGCGATCTGCCTGCTCAGTCGAACATCGCGTCGATATCGTCCTGCGAGGCGTGGCCCACGTCGCCGTCGAGCTTCGGGCCGTTGAGCAGGCGGGCGTCGCCCTCGCGGGTGTCGACGATCGGCGGCGCGTGCGCCTTGATGGCGTCGACACCGCCCCAGATATCCATCATCGCATTGATGTGCTGCTCGATGAACTTCATCGTGTTCATCACCTTGTTGATGCGCTGGCCGGTGAGGTCCTGGAAATTGCAGGCCTCGAAGATTGTCACCACACGTTCCTGGATATCCTCGGCAAGCAGCTTCTGCTGTTCGGGCGAGGCGACCTTGGTCAGCGCGGTGGCGGCCTGGTCGATCGCCTCAGTCGCCTCGAGGATCTGCTGGGTCGCCTCCTCGGTGCCGCCGACGACGGCCCCGAGCTCGCCGTTCACCTTGGCCATCTCCGGGCCATCGAAGCCCCTGCCGTGCAGCGCCGCGATCTCGCGCTTGGTGCGGTTGATGGCATCGTGGATCAGGTCGAGCTCGACCTTCAGCTTCTCGCATTGCTCGATCTGTGCCCGATAGGTGTCGAGCAGCGCATGCGCTTCGGCGACCTCGCGCGCCACCGCCGCCTCGGTGGCTTCGGCTGCGACCGGACGCTGGGCGTGGACGCCGAGCGCCATCTGCGCGCGGATGGATCGAAGCTCCGCCATGATCTCCCGATGCATTGGACCGATTTCACCGCCTTCCACCGTAACCGGTGCCGGCATCGGCATGTCGCCCATAATGGCTTGTTCAACACGAAAACGCTTGCAACTAACTGACATGAGACTGTTCCCGCCCCCTTCACTCCCACTGTTCTACGCAGAAGCGATTTAATAGGGAGTTCACACGGGAATGTTTTGCAACGGCGTTTCGCGTCGCGCCGCATACCGGGGATTAACCATGACGCCTACGAATTTAAGCAAAATAAACGCTAATTTTGAAATCCGCCGCCGATTGCCGACGTGGTGAATCCAAACGCTGGTTACGTTTACCAAACCGATGCGGTTTTGATTTTGATTGGTCGCATGCCACGGCGCCTCACGCCGAGTGCTGCTGACGATTGACGAAACAGTACAGAGTACGTCGATGAAGAAAACATTCTTTGCGCTTGTTGCCGGCGCGTCCTTCCTGCCTGCCGCTCCGCATCAGGCGTTTGCGATCGATGGCGCGCCGCTCGCCGGGCCGACCGTGATCTATTCCTACCAGGCGCCGCCCCAGCCGGTACGCAGGGCCTCCAGCCTCGGCGGCGGCTTTATCGAATTCCTGTTCGGCGACGGTCCCGACCAGGACTACCCGCGATCCTACGAGCAGCAGCCGATCTATCAGCAGCAGCCGGGTTATTATGGTGGCCGGCGCACGATGCTGCCGCCGATGGATCCGCAGCAGCCGATGATGCGCGAGGAGCAGGCGGCCGATCCCGCGCAGCGGCCGTTCGATCCGAGATATGAGAAGCAGCTTGTCGATTATGACGGCAAGGAAGCTCCCGGCACGATCGTCGTCGATACCCCGAACAAGTTCCTTTATCTCGTGCAGGCCGACGGCAAGGCACTGCGCTACGGCATCGGCGTCGGCCGCCCCGGCTTCACCTGGTCGGGCGTTAAGACGATCTCCGCCAAGCGCGAATGGCCGGACTGGACACCGCCGCCGGAAATGCTGGCGCGCCGTCCCGATCTGCCGCGGCACATGGTGGGCGGACCGGAAAATCCGCTCGGCGCGCGTGCGATGTATCTCGGCTCCTCGCTCTATCGCATCCACGGCTCGAACGAGCCCTGGACCATCGGCACCAACGTGTCCTCCGGCTGCATCCGCATGCGCAACGAGGACGTCATCGATCTCTATGGTCGCGTCAACGTCGGCACCAGGGTGATCGTGATCTAGCGATGCTGTCGTCCCGGGCAAGCGAAGCGCAGACCCGGGACCCATAATAACAGGCGTTTGTGGTGTGCCCCGCTGCAACAGCTTGCTCGCGTCACAATAGCTTCCTGTGGTTGGGGACGACGAAAGAGAAACGGCCGCTCACTCGAGCGGCCGTTCTGCTTTGGAATTTGCGTGCGGCTTACGCGTAGTCGCTGCCACCGTCGTCGCCGCCGTCATCGAACCCATCGTCGTCATCGTCGGGACCATAGCCATCGTCGTCATTGTTGTTGTCGTTGTTGTTCGACGCCTGATCGTACAGGCCGGAGCGCGAGTCGTTGTCGCGCCCGCCAGAGCCGATGTCGTTGACGCCGGCATCGCGCGCAAGATTGCCGCCCGACTGGTCATTGCCCCACGGCTTGTTGTCGCCGAGACTGGCGGAGTCCCCGAACGCCTGGTGACCGCCGCCACCGCCCATCAGCCCGCGGATGCTGTTCATCAAGAGCGAGCCACCGACGACGCCGGCGGCCGCCGCCGCAGCGGTGCCGAGGAACGAGCCGCCGCCACCGCCGAACGGAGCCGCCTGTGGCGCGCCATAGGGCTGGGGCTGCTGGCCGTAAGGCGGCTGGCCATACGGTCCAGGACCCTGCGCCTGCTGCAGTGCCTGGCCAGTATTCCAGGCAGGGCGGCTGCCACCCTCCGGCGGGCGCACCGGCGGAACCGAGCCGCGCGGCTGATTCTGGTTCTGGCCGAAGATCGCATCGCGCATCGAATCGAGGAAGCCGCCGCCTTGGCCCTGCTGCTGCGGTCCACCGCCGAGTTCTGCTTCCAATTGCTGGATATGGTCGTTGGCGCGCTTCAGCGCCTCGTCCTGCACCAGCGTGGTCTGCACCAGCGCATAGACGGCGTTGGGCGCCTTGCGCAGCCCTTCCGAGATGGCGGCCAGCGCCTCCGGATCACGCGGGGCGTTCTCCAGCTTGGCGAGCCGGTCGAAGAGATCGTCGATCAATTGGCGTTCTTGCGGGGTCATGGCCTTCTCCATCGCGTCGATTGCGTCGAAGCGCGGAACATGTAGGGCCGCCTTTGTGGCGCAAGGAGTGGGGCCGCGAATTAAATTTGCGTATGCGACAAAACGACCGGCGGATTTCTCTTTGCGCACGATCTTTTCGGAAAACCGGTACCCACTTTTCCGGATCATGCTCAGGCGAGCGTAACATTGTTCGCCGCCAGCAATTGCGGGAAGTGCTCGCTGCCGAGGTAGGCATGCTCATCTTCGCGCTGGGTCGTCAGCGGATCGAGCTCCCTCAGCGTCTCGTCGACGAAGCCGGGATGGCACATCACGAGCCCGCCGTCGGGCAGTCCCTCGAGAAACTGTCGCATCAGGGGACCGAAATCGGGCGATCTCGAAAAATCATAGGCGCCGGCAAAAGCGGGGTTGAAGGCAATGCCGGCGCGTCGTGCACGCTTCCTGAACTGCGCGCTCAGCGTGTCCAGCACCAGTGCTTTCGGCGACCGCAAGCGTTGCGATAACGGCTGGCTGCGTCCGCCCTGGCGCACCCAGGCTTCGGGCGCGGCGTCCTTCACGGCGCGCAAGAAGGCGTCCCGCACCTGCGGAAACAATTGCACATGCTGATGGCCGTCAACAAAGTCAGGCGCGCGGCCGAACATGTCCTTGAAGGTCGCGAGCTGCTCGACGAGCTCGGCATGGATCATCTCGCGATCGAGCCGCCGGAGCAGGCCGGCGCGCAACATTTTCGGGAAGGGCAGGAACAGCCCGCCATTGACGGGTCGGAAATGCATGGTCAGCGGGCGGAACGGCGCGCTCAGCGTCGCGTGCAGCCCGACCGCGCAGCGCGGGCTTTCGGCGGCAACGCGCTTTAGGGCCGCCACTTCGTCGCGGCCGATTGCCGCGCCCACCATCATCACCGAGGTCGCGTTGAGACGGCCGCGCGCGATGAGATCGCGAATGGCGCGGTTGACGCCCTCGCTCAATCCGTAATCGTCGGCGCAGAGCCAGATCCGGCGCGGCTGCGCGGCATCGTTCATTCGGCCGCGGTCCGTTCGCTGCCCGCGGCGGCCGCATCGGGGCCGGCGCGCTTCTCGCTATGCTCGGCGACGAAATAGATCGGCCGCGCCTTCAGCTCGGACAGGATCTTGCCGATATATTCGCCGACGATGCCGATCATGATGAGCTGCACGCCGCCGATCGTCATCAACCCGATCACCAGCGAGGGATAGCCGGGCACCTGCTTGCCGGTCGTGAAGACCTCCCACAGGATCGAAAGCCCGAACAGGAACGCCGCGGTCGCCAGCAGCACGCCGAGCAGGCTCGCAAAGCGCAACGGCGCCACCGAAAACGATGTCACTCCTTCGATCGACAGGCCGATCAGCCGCGTCGCGCTGAAGGTGGTGACGCCATGCGCGCGCGGCGCCGGCTCGTAGTCGACCCTGATCTGGCGGAAGCCGATCCAGCTCGCCAGCCCCTTGAAGAAGCGGTTGCGCTCGGGCAATTGCCGCAGCGCCGCCACCGCGCGCGGCGACAAGAGGCGGAAGTCGCCGGCATCTTCGGGGATCTTCTGCCGCGCGCCCCAGTTGATCAGCGCATAGAAGCCGTGCACCGCGAGCCTGCGCAGGAACGGCTCGTTGTCGCGATGCGCTTTCGCGGTATAGACGACATCGTAGCCGTCATCGATCCAGTGTGAGACCAGTTTCTCGACCAGGCTCGGCGGGTGCTGGCCGTCGCCATCCATGAACAGCACGGCGCCGCGCCGGGCATGGTCGAGGCCAGCCATCAGCGCAGCCTCTTTGCCGAAATTGCGCGACAGCGACACCACCTGGACATCCAGTGTGTCGGGGATGAGCGAACGCGCGATCGCAAGGGTGTTGTCCTTGCTGCCGTCATCGACATAGACGACCTCGCACGCGAGTCCGTAGCGATCCTTCAGCGTCCGCGCGAGGCCGATCAATCGTTCGTGCAGCAGCGCGAGCCCCGCGGCCTCGTTGTAGACGGGAACGACGACCGACAACCCCTGCGCCGCGGCATTCGTCGCGGTGGTGGTCAGGCCGGAAACGTCAGAGCCCAGCGTCATCGATCAGGTTCCAGGTTCTAAAGAATATATATGTTACCCGTCGCCGGCTGTCGCCACGATGAACGGACCGGACGCCTCATTGCCGCAGGAAGGCCTCGAGCCTGGCGAACAGCGGATTGTCGCGGTCAAAGACGTAGTCGAGCGAGACCACCGACACCGTATCGGCGCCATGCTCGCGCAGGAAGCTGCCGAGCGCGTAGAGCTGCGCCGGTGGGCAGTGCAGCGTCAACATGCCGGATGACGTCGGCCCGCCGAACGGGGCGACCACGCCGAAGCGGCTATGGGCTTCCGCGAGCAATGCTGCATCGCATCCTTTGAAGCGGGTGCGGACCTCGCGATATTTGTTGGCCCGGGCGCGGGCGGCGATGTGGTCCAGGATGACGCGCGCGGCCTCGCGGGCCTCGGTCGACCAGTCGGCGTCTTTCGAGGCGACGAGGTTGGCCTGGCTGCGCAGGATCACGCCGTCGTCGAGCACCTTCAACCCGTTGGCAGCGAGCGTCGCGCCGGTCGTGGTGATGTCGACGATCAGCTCCGCCGTGCCGACCGCGGGCGCACCTTCGGTCGCGCCGGCGCTCTCGACGATGCGATAGTCGAGGATGCCGCGCGAGGCGAAGAAGGTTCGCGTCAGGTTGATGTACTTGGTCGCGATCCGCATCCGCCGGTGATGCTGCTCGCGGAAGCCGGTGGTGACGTCGTCGAGATCGGCCATGGTGCGGACATCGATCCAGGCCTGCGGCACCGCGACCACCACATTGGCGTAGCCGAAACCCAATCCGTCGATCAGGTGCACCCGCTTGTCGGCGTCGGCGATGCTCTCGCGCACGAGGTCCTCGCCGGTGACGCCGAGATGCACCATGCCGCGCGCGAGCTGGGAGGCGATCTCGCTCGCCGAGAGATAGGCGATCTCGACATTGTCGAGCCCCGCGATGGTGCCGCGATAATCGCGTGCGCCGCCGGGCTTCGACAGCGTCAATCCGGCGCGGGCGAAAAAGGCCTCGGCATTTTCCTGCAGACGTCCTTTCGACGGGACGGCGAGAACGAAGGGCGCGCTCATGCCTTGCCTCCGCCGCGAGGCTTGCCATGTTGCGTCAGCGTCTCGATCCAGATGGAGAAGCCGACCGCCGGGATCGGCTCAGCCGAGCCGAGCTGCGTCATCAATCCATCATAGCGGCCGCCGGCGACCAGCGGCTCGATGCCGTTGCCCCTGGCGTGCAATTCGAACTCGAAGCCGGTGTAGTAATCGAGCCCGCGCCCGAACGAGGTCGAGAAGCGGGTCTTGCTGGTATCGATGCCGCGCGCGGCCATGAAGCCGACGCGGCGTTCGAGCTCGTCGATCGCGCCGGAGAGGTCGAGCCTCGCGTCTTCAGCCAATGCGCGCAGTTGCGCGATGGCCTCGTCCGGCTCGCCCGCAATCGACAGGAAGCGCTTGATGGTGGCGATCGCATCGCGCGGCAATGCGCCTGCTTTCAGCGTCGACTGTTCGAGGAAGCGGTCAGCGATCTCGGCGACGGTGCGGCCGCCGACATTGGTGGTGCCGGCGATCGACATCAGGTCGGTGACGAGCGCCAGCGCCGCCTTGCGGTCGGAGCCGGCAAGGGCGGCCAGCACGCCCTGATATTCGTTACCGCCGGAGCCGCCGGTCAGCGTCAGCCGTTCGATGTCCTCGGTGAGGTTGACCTTGCGGTTGAAATCCTTGATCAGGCGGCGGCGCCACACCGGATAGAGTCCAAGCGTCTCGATGAGCGCATTGAACAGGGCGACGTCGCCGGTGCGGATCTCGACGTCGGTCAGTCCGAACGCCGCCGTCGCCTCCAGCGCCAGCGCCAGCATTTCGGCATCCGCCGCGGCGCGGTCCTGCCGGCCGAATGATTCGATGCCGGCCTGCAGGAACTCGCTGGGCTGGCCGCCGCGATAGCGGAACACCGGGCCGAGATAGCTGAAACCGGCCGGCTTTCCGGCCTCCGGCGAGGCGAGGTAGTCACGCGCCACCGGGATCGTCAGGTCCGGGCGCAGGCACAGGTCCTCGCCGCTGGCGTCGGTGGTGAGGTAAAGGCTCTTGCGGATCCCCTCGCCGGAGAGGTCGAGGAACGGCTCGGCCGGTTGCAGGATCGCCGGCTCGGACCTGATGTAACCGGCCTGCGCAAATGACAACAGCAGTGCATCCGCCCATGCGGCGGAGGAGGCGGCACCGCGTGTGGCGGCGGTTACGGTCATCTCGACGTCCAAATCGCCCGAAAATGGGTTCCCGGAGTGGCTTTAAGGGTTCGCGGCGAGCCCTTAGCACGGCAAAAGTGTCGTTTCGACAACCATCGGCCAAATCGCTTAATGAGCGCGTAGCCCGGGTGGAGCGAATGCGCAACCCGGGACATCCGCCTCGGCGTTTGCCATTGGTCCCGGGTTACGCTGGCGCTCCACCCGGGCTACGGCGCCAGTCCCCGAGCGCCGCCTGCACCAAGGCCAGCGCCGCGACCCCCGCGGTGTCCGCGCGCAGGATCCGCGGCCCCAGCGACAGCCGGAGGGTCCTGGGCTGGCGCAGCAGCAGCGCGCGCTCCTCCTCGGCGAACCCGCCTTCCGGGCCGATCAAGACGTCGATGCCGTCAGTGGCGGCCCCCTGTTGCAGGGCCTGCAGGGGATCGCCGAGGTCGGCGGCCTCGTCGCAGAATACCAGGAGCCGGTCGCCCGCACGCTCGGTCAGGAAGCGCTCGAGGGTAACAGGATCGGCGACCTCGGCGAGGGCCGTGATCCCGCATTGCTCGGCCGCCTCGATCACATTCGCCCGCATCCGCTCGCCGTTCACCCGCGAAACCTGGGTGAAGCGGGTCAGGACCGGCCGCAGGCACGAGGCGCCCATCTCGACCGCCTTCTGCACCGTGTAGTCGAGCCGGGCGTGCTTCAAGGGCGCGAAGACATAGGCGATGTCAGGCAGGCGATCCTGCGGCCGGGTCTGGCGGTGGACCGTCAGCGTGTCCGCCCGCTTGCGGCCACTGAGCTCGGCCTGCCATTCGCCGTCGCGGCCATTGAACACCAGGATGGCGTCGCCGGCCTTCAACCGTAATACGTTACCGAGATAGTTGCTCTGGTCGCGGTCCAGCGCGACAATTTCGCCCGCTTGCAGGGGCGCATCGACGAACAGGCGAGGGGCGCGAAAATCGTAGTCCGGCATCTGTTAATGTTCCGTCGTCACGCAACTCGGCCGCGCTTTTAGCCTAAAGCGCTAGAATCTGTAGCTTATTTTTGATCGATGGCGCGGCGTGACGCCGCGCTGTTGCCCCAATCCACGGGTTGTTAAGGAACGGCTGGAATCGTAAAAAGCCGCATGGAAATTGTGCTTCGTTTGGAAGCCGGCTGCCGGAGAAATATCCTTGATGACCCGCCTGATGGTGTCGCTGACGGTCGCCGCCGTGGTGCTCCACGCCGGCCAGGTTTTTGCGCAGGGCGCGTTTCCCGCGCCGCTGCCCGGTCAGCAGGCCGCAGCGCCTGCCAACGCCTCGCCCTTCCCGCCGGTGAACGGCGCGGCCCCGTCCGCGTCGATCGGCGCGCCTTCGGCCTTCCCGAGCCAGGGAGCGGCACCGATCGGAGGCGGCGGTGCCGGGTTTGCACCGCCACCCTCCCAGTCCGCGGGCGCGGGTCCGTCGGACGCCTGCATGAAGGGCTTCGTCCCCTTGCGCGAGGAGACCGAGCGGCGCGGCAAGCTGATCAAGGCCGCCGGTGAAAAGAAGGCGGGTCCGGACGAGGCCTGCAAGCTGATCGGCAATTACAGCCAGGCCGAGCTGAAGATGATGAAATACGTCAAGGACAACTCGGCGAAGTGCGGAATCCCGCCGCAGATCCTCGAGCAGCTCCAGAACGGCCACAAGAACACCGAGGCGATGCAGAAGAAGGTCTGCGCGGTGGCGCAGCAGATGGCAACGCAACAGGCGCGCGGTCCGGCTGGCCCGACCTTGAGCGAAGTGCTGGGCTCGGCCTCCGCGCCCGAAGCAGTGCCGACGCGCAAGGGCGGCAGCACCTTTGACACGCTGAACGGCAACGTGCTGTCGCGATGAGCGACGTCACCGCCCGCGTTGCCGATGCGACCGGCAACTGGGTCGACAGCCACGCGCCGCTCTGGTCGCGGCCTTACTTGCGTCTCTCCCGCTTCGACCGGCCGATCGGCTCGTGGCTTCTGTTGATGCCGTGTTGGTGGTCGGCGGCGCTCGCCGCCGGCATCGCCCATGACCGTCACCAGCTCCCGCTTGCGATCGTTCTGTTCTTCATCGGCGCCTTCGTGATGCGCGGCGCGGGCTGCACCTGGAACGACATCACCGATCGCAATCTCGATGCGAAAGTGGAGCGCACGCGGTCGCGGCCGATTCCGGCGGGGCAGGTGAGCGTGACGCAGGCGCTGATCTTCCTGGTCGCCCAGGCGCTGATCGGTCTCGTGGTGCTGCTGCAGTTCAATCGCTTTGCGGTCGCGACCGGCATCGCCTCGCTCGTCATCGTCGCAATCTATCCCTTCATGAAGCGCATCACATGGTGGCCGCAGGTGGTGCTGGGGCTCGCCTTCTCCTGGGGCGCTCTGATGGGGTTCGCCGTCATCCTCGAGCGCATCGATCTGACAGCGCTTGCGCTCTATGCCGGCTCGATCTCCTGGGTGATCGGCTACGACACCATCTACGCGCATCAGGACGCCGAGGACGACGCGCTGATCGGCATCAAGTCGACCGCACGCCTGTTCGGCGCGGCCACGCACAAGGCGCTCGTGGTGTTCTATTCGCTCGCGGTGGTCCTGATCGGCATAGCGCTCGTGCTGGCTGGCGCGCACTGGTTCGCGTGGATCGGCCTCGCCGCCTTCGCGTTGCATCTGGCGATCCAGATCAGACGGCTCGACATCAGCGATCCCGCCTTGTGCCTGCGCGTCTTCAAGTCCAACCGCGACGCCGGCCTCATCCTGTTCGCCGGATTGCTGATTGATGCCGCGATGCGCTGACGCTTCCCCGGTCATTCCGGGGCGCGCCGAATCACCACTCTCTCGTCATTCCGGGGCGCGCCTCTTGGCGCGAGCCCGGAATCCATCGGGCCGCATGTGCTGGTGGTAAAATGGATTCCGGGCTCGCCGCTTCGCGGCGCCCCGGAATGACGGTGTGTGTTGTAGCGGCGCTCAATCCCGCGCGATGATCTCGCGTTCGCCGCGATGGACATTCCCCGCATCGAGCGGGCGGCCACGGCGGCGGCGTACCAGGAAGCGCGGGCGGCGCGTGTGGATGACGTTGCGGCGCCTGCGCCGGGCTGCTGCAGGCTCGCGCGGCGCTTGCTCGCTGAGTTGCGGCAGGCGGAGCACGTCGCTCCACATCTGCCAGGCGCTTTCGATCTCCTCGCGATCGGAACTGACGCCAAGCGGGATTGCGAGCGACGGATCGCGGTGGACGAGCGTCAGCATCTGCTCGTCGCCCAAATCGCGCAACGCGACGCCGATGAAGTCGCAGACGCGAACATTGATCGCCATCCGCATGCCCTTGACGGCACGGCGCAGCACGACGCGTTCGTGGTGAAGTTCAACCTGCCGCATGCCACCATCCGCGCGGACGTCCTGCGCATAGAAGCTGAGCGGAAGAGAAAGCGGGTCGAGCCGTTGCACACGGCCCGACCCGGCGGGGTTGAGCCCGCCTGTTGCTGTTTGACGCCTCACGGCTTTATCTCCCCGCCGGGATTATGTTCCCGGTCGATGCGCGAGACCTTAGCGCAGCCGTTTCCCGATCAGCTTAAGAAGGCTGGTTAAAGAGACGTCAAAGGCGCGCATGCTTGACAAGACCTTGCCGCGCTCGAGCAATTCTTCTTCATCGCGCGGCAAAACGCTTGAAATCGCTGCAAATCCGGCCCACTTGGTGGGTTTGGCGCGCCGCGCTGCGTTGAGCCCTTCAATGTCAGGAATCTGTTCGTGAACCCTTCACCATCGCTTGCCGAAAAGTCCGCGACCGACCTGTTCGACCAGTCGGTTTTGAGTGAACTGGCGCAGCGTCTTGTCGAGGCCGCCAGGCGCGCCGGCGCGGATGCGGCGGATGCGATCGCGGTGCGCGGCGTTTCGCAAGGCGTCGAGGTGCGCGACGGGCGCGTCGAGGAGTCCGAGCGCTCCGAAGGCGACGATGTCGGCCTGCGCGTGCTGGTCGGTCAGCGCCAGGCGGTGGTCTCCACCAATGATGTCACTGGCGACGGGATCGCCAAGCTTGCCGAGCGCGCGGTCGCGATGGCGCGCGTTGCGCCCGATGACAAATATGTCGGGCTTGCGGATCCTGCGCTGCTGGCGCGCGACTTCCCCGCTCTCGACCTGCTCGATCGCAACGTGCCCTCGACCGCGGAACTCGAACGCCGCGCCACCGAGGCGGAAGCGGCGGCGCTCGCGGTGCAGGGCGTGACCAAATCCGGCGGCGCGTCGGCTTCCTCCGGCATCGGCGGCATGGTGCTGGTGACCTCGACCGGTTTCCATGGTTCCTACCTGCGCTCGAGCCACGGCATCTCGATGACCGCGATCTCGGGCGAGGGCACCGGCATGGAGCGCGACTATGATTTCACGAGCGCGTTGCATGCATCCGATCTTGCTTCGCCTGCGAGTGTCGGCCGCAAGGCGGGGGAGCGCGCGGTGGCGCGCACCAATCCGCGCAAGGTCGAGACCTGCAAGGTGCCCGTCGTCTACGATCCACGCGTTGCGAACTCGATCGTCGGCCATCTCGTCGGCGCCATCAACGGTGCATCGATCGCGCGCAAGACCAGTTTCCTGAAGGATCGTCTCGGCCAGCAATTGTTCGCCAGCAATATCCGCATCATCGACGATCCGTTGCGGGTGCGCGGTCTGCGCTCGCAGACCTTCGATGCCGAAGGCGTCAAGGTGAAGAAGACCGCCCTGATCGATGACGGCGTTCTGACCACCTGGCTGCTCGATTGCGCCACCGCGCGCGAGCTCGGCATGGTGACGACGGGACACGCGCATCGCGGCGTCTCCTCGGTGCCGTCGCCGGGGGCCTATAATCTGCATCTCGAGCCCGGCTCGGCGACGCCGAAGGAATTGATCGCCGATATCAAGCAGGGCTTTTACGTCACCGACCTGATCGGTTCGGGCGTCAACGGCGTGACCGGCGACTACAGCCGCGGCGCCTCGGGCTTCTGGATCGAGAACGGCGAGATTACCTATGCCGTCAGCGAAGTGACCATCGCAGGCCATCTGCTGGCGATGTTCAAATCGCTGGTCGCCGCGAACGATCTGGAATTCCGCTACAGCGTGAACGCGCCGACCCTGCGCATCGAGGGACTGACGCTTGGCGGACGCTGATACGGACGACGGGATCCTGGCGCGCGACGCCGCGCTGCTGGCGGAGGCGGTGCGGGAAGCAGGGGCGCTGGCGCTCTCGCTATTTCGCACCGAATTGAAGAACTGGATCAAGGGCGCCTCATCGCCGGTGTCGGAGGCCGATATTGCGGTCAATGACCTGCTCGAGCAGCGCCTGCGCTCGGCAACGCCCGATTATGGCTGGCTATCGGAGGAGAGCGCCGATGACCAGGCACGGCTTGGCAAGCGAATGGTGTGGATCGTCGATCCCATCGACGGCACCCGTTCCTATCTGGCCGGGCGCGAGGACTGGTGCGTCAGCGTGGCGCTGGTTGAAAATGCCGCGCCCGTACTGGCGGCGGTATTCGCACCCGCCAGCAAGGAGTTCTTTTTCGCCGCGCGCGGGCAGGGCAGCACGCGCAATGGCATCGCGGTGCGCGTGACCGCGGGCACCGATCTCGATTTCTCTCGCATGGCCGGCCCGAAGCCGCTCCTGCAGCGATTGAGCCCTTCGACGCAGGAGATCACACCGCATCCGCGAATCGGTTCGCTGGCGCTCCGGCTATGCCGGGTCGCGCATGGCGAGCTCGATGCGGCCTTCGCCGGCGGCAATAGTCACGATTGGGACCTTGCGGCGGCGAATTTGATCGTGCAGGAAGCGGATGGTAAGATGACGGCACTCTCGGGGCATGCGATTGAGTATAATCGCCGGGAGCTGGCGCATGGGGTGCTGGTGGCAGCGGGACATGATCGTCATGCACGTATTGTCGAGCATTTTCGCAACCGCCCGTTGCACTGACCGCCGCGCGCCAAAGGACTTCCCTGCCGGGCATCTCATCAGGAAAAACGATTATGTCAGATAGTGCCCAGCCGCAGCAATTGTTGCATCTCGTCATCGGTGGCGAGCTGATCGACCTCCAGCACAACACCTTCAAGGATCTCGATAAGGTCGAGATCGTCGGCGTATATCCGAACTACGCCAGCGCCCACGTGGCCTGGAAGGCGAAGGCGCAGCAGACCGTGGACAACGCCCACATGCGCTATTTCATCGTCCACCTCCATCGGCTGCTCGATCCGGGTCAAGACACAAAGCCCTCCCTTTGAAACGACTGATTCGCGATTTCCTGCGCAGCGGCCTCGTGCAGCGTGCGCTGGGCCTGCTTGCGGCCGAATATCTGCGGCTGGTCTGGCTGACCAACAGGTTCAGCCTTGAGCCGCCTGACGTCTACGAGCAGGTGGAACCGCAGATGCCCTGCATCTTTGTGTTCTGGCACGGCCAGCACCTGATGACCCCCTTCATCCGGATCAGGGGAAACCATCGCGCCAAGGTCCTGATATCCCGGCACCGGGACGGCGAGTTCAACGCGATCGCGGCCGAGCGGCTCGGCGTCGGCACCATCAGGGGGTCGGGGGACCATTCCGGCGGCTTCCATCGCAAAGGGGGCGTCGGCGCTTTCAGGGAGATGCTGCAGGCGCTGGAGGACAAGTGGAACGTCGCGACCACCGCCGACGTGCCCAAGCGCGCCCGGGTCGCCGGCCTCGGCATCATCATGCTGGCCCGCGAGTCGGGCCGGCCGATCATGCCCTTTGCCATGGTGACCAGCCGGTTCATCCGGTTGAAAAACTGGGATTCCACCACCATCAATTTGCCATTCGGAAGGGGCGCATTGGTGGGCATCGATTCCGTGGAGGTGCCGCCTGACGCCGACGCAGAGACCATGGAAACGCTGCGGCTCAGGGTGGAGGCCTTGCTGAACGAAGCGACCCGAAAGGCCTATGCGGTCGTCGGGCGTCCGGAGGGAGCGCTTGGCTAACTCGCTGCCGATGACGTTGCGGGTCTACCAAAGACTGTCGTCCGCGATGGTGCCGCTCGCGCCTGCGCTGATCCGGCGGCGGCTGAAGCTCGGCAAGGAGGATCCGGCCCGCGTCGGCGAACGGCGCGGCGTCAGCGCCGATGTGCGACCGCACGGGCCGCTGGTATGGATCCATGGCGCCAGCGTCGGCGAGGTGCTGGCGGCGGCGGCGCTGATCGAGAAGCTGCGCGAGCTCAATTTGCGCATCCTGCTCACCTCCGGCACCGTCACCTCGGCGGCGATCGTTGCCAAGCGCTTTCCGCCCGACGTCATCCATCAATATGTGCCCTATGATTCCCCGCGCTTTGTCGCGCGCTTCCTCGATCACTGGCGGCCGTCGCTGGCACTGTTCATCGAGTCGGATCTCTGGCCGAACCTGATTCTTTCGAGCTCCGCGCGCCGCCTGCCGATGGTGCTGATCAACGGACGAATGTCGCAGCGCTCGTTTCCGCGCTGGCAGCGGATGTCGCACACGATCTCGGCCCTGCTCGATCGCTTCGATATCTGCCTGGCCCAGTCGGGAATGGACGCCGAGCGCTTTGCGGCGCTCGGCAGTCGCAACGTCGTCATCACCGGCAACCTCAAGCTCGACGTCGCGGCGCCGCCGGCCGATCCTGCGAAGCTGGAGCGGCTGATGGCGGTGACGCGCGGCCGCCCGATTGTGGTCGCAGCCTCCACCCATCCCGGCGAGGAAGAGCAGCTCGTGGAAGCGCATCGCGCGCTTGCGGGATTCTTTCCCTCGCTGCTCACGGTGATCGTGCCGAGGCACCCGGATCGCGGCGAGGCGGTCGCGCGCGTCGTCGATGGCGCCGGCCTGCACAGCGCGCTGCGGTCGCGCGAGGAGCTGCCGATTGCGACCACCGACGTCTATGTCGCCGACACCATGGGCGAGCTTGGCCTGTTCTATCGATTGGCGCCGATCGTGTTCATGGGCGGTTCGCTGGTTCCGCACGGCGGCCAGAACCCGATCGAGGCCGTGAAGCTTGGCGCAGCGATCGTGCACGGCCCGCACGTCTTCAATTTTACCGACGTCTATGAGGCGCTCGATCGTGCCGGCGGTGCGCGGCGTGCCGAGACGCAGGAAGCGCTGGTGAAGCAGCTCGGCCAGTTGCTGGACGATGCCAAGGCGCGCGAAGCCTCGCTGGGGGCGGCCGAACATGTGGTGCGGCAGCTCGGCGGCGCGCTGGAGCGAACACTTGGGGCGCTCGAACCGTATCTCTTGCAGTTACGGATCGAGATGGGAGCCGCCAATGCGTGAGCCGGCCTTCTGGCACGGTCCGGCATCCCTAAAATCGCATCTGTTGCAGCCGCTCGCCACGCTCTATGGCGCCATCGCCGCCAGACGTATGCAGCGCAAGGGGATCGACGCCGGCATTCCCGTGCTCTGCGTCGGCAATTATCACACGGGCGGCGCCGGCAAGACGCCGACCGTGCTGGTACTGGCGAAGCTGCTGCGCGAGCTCGGCGAAGCGCCTGTTGTACTCAGCCGCGGCTATGGTGGCCAGTTGCGCGGGCCGGTGCAGGTCGATCCTGCCATGCATTCCGCCGCCGATGTCGGCGATGAACCGCTGATGCTGGCCGAGCGGCTGCCGGTCGTGGTCGCGCGCGACCGTGCCGAAGGCGTCGCGCTGGTGAAGTCGCTGGGAGCGACCGTGCTGGTGATGGATGACGGCTTCCAGAATCCGGCGGTTGCGAAGGATGCCTCGATCATCGTGATCGACAGCCACCGTGGCCTCGGCAATGGAAAGGTGTTTCCGGCCGGCCCGTTGCGCGCGCCGCTGGCGCCGCAGGTTGCGCGTACCGACGCGCTCGTCGTGGTCGGCGACGGCACTGCTACAAAGATGCTGGCGATGGAGATTGCCGTGCGCGGAAAGCCGGTGCTGGCGGCGCGGCTTCGGCCGGACGATGCATCGCTGAAATCGCTGCAGGGCCGGCGTGTGCTCGCCTTCGCCGGCATCGGCGATCCCGCGCGCTTCTTCAACACCCTCCGCAACAGCGGCATCGACGTCATCAAAGAGAGTGCGTTCCCCGATCACCACGTGTTCTCGAAGGCTGACATCGATAGCCTGTTGTCGGACGCGAGAGCCGGCGGGCTGGCATTGGTAACCACGGAAAAGGATCTGGCGCGGCTCAAACAGCGCGGTGAGCTGCCTGTCTGGGCGCAGGCGGTGGTGCGGTTCGCGGTGACGCTGGAGTTCGAGGATGCAGCATCGCTGCGAAAGTTCGTCTCAGGCAGCCTGTCCAAGGCGCGCGAAAACAGGCTCGGTAGTCCGTAGCCCGGGTGGAGCGAAGCGCAACCCGGGACATCCCCGTCAGCAATTGAGAGCGGTCCCGGGTTACGCTGGCGCTCCACCCGCGCTACGGCAGTGCTATCCCTGCTTCAGCGCTGCGGGAAAATGCCGCTGCAGCACCGCGGTCGGGGTGGCATAGGCCTCCTGCAGATCGACGCTCCAGTACTTCAGCTCGTCGAGCGGGATCCGTACGTCCGTGAGGGCGCAGCGCACATAGGTTCCTGGCGAGACCACGCGGAAATCGCCATCCAGATATTGCACCTGCGCTTCGCCATGACCCGAGGGACCAAACTTGTTCAGCACTATGAAACTCTCCGCCCGGCCTTAACACGAGGCCTCGTTGGGGTTGCGGTTTTTACCTACCATAAATAGGCTGTAATGTCCGCAGGTTAAACCACCGACTTGTGATGAATTGCGGCCATTCTGCATGATAATTTGGCAGCTATGGTCCGCTTGGTCAGCAGCGCCACCATGATCCGGCCAATCGAGATGCGGTTTTTGTCAGCAGCCATTTTCCTGACGTTCATTGCTGTGGCTTCCGCCGCGACGGCCGCGCCGCTGCCTGCGCCGCATCAGGTCGATATTCCCGCCGCCAATCTTACGTTGCACGCGCAGCTCTACAAGCCCGACGGCGATGGCCCGTTTCCGACCGTGATTGCGCTGCATGGCTGCGGCGGTCTCGCCGGGCGTTCGGAGCCGGTCTTGCCGCGCTACCGCGACTGGGCGGAACAATTGCTCAAGGCTGGCCACGCCGTGCTGTTGCCCGACAGCTATGGCTCGCGCGAGGTTGGCCCGCAATGCCGCGTCAAGGACCGGGAACGGCATGTGCTGGCGCGCCGCGAGCGGGTCGCCGATATCATGGCGGCGCGGCAATGGCTGATGCAGCAGCCTTGGGTGGCGCATGAGCGCATCAGCCTGATCGGCTGGGCCAATGGCGCCAGTGCGCTGTTGTGGGCCGTGCGGCCGCAACTTCCCTCGCGCAGCACCGAGCCGGATTTCCGCTCGGCGATTGCGTTCTATCCGGATTGCCGGCTGTCTTCCAGGCTCGGCTGGAGCACGCGGGTGCCGACCTTGGTCATGATCGGCGCCAATGATGATGTCAGTTCTCCGCCGGCCTGCCACCAGATGGTCGACGGCGCGCGAGGCCGCAGCGCGCTGGCTCGGATCATCACCTATCCCGGCGCCTATCACGACTTCGATCTCGCCAACCTGCCGCTGCGGGCGATTGCCGGAACAGCCGATGCCGCGATGCCCGAGGTCGGCCACATCGGCACCGATGCTGAAGCTCGCACCGACGCGCAGAAGCAAGTCGCCGCCTGGCTCTCGCGTTAGCCGCTTCACCTCGCCCGCATGCGGGAGAGGTCGGTGCGTAGCGCCGGGTGAGGGCTCTCTCCACTCAAAGAGTGTCAATCGCGGAGACATCCCCACCCCAGCCCTCCCCCGCAAGCGGGAGAGGGAGCCTGTAGCCCGGGTGAAGCGCCAGCGTAACCCGGGGCCGCTCGCGACGCGGGCACAGAATGTCCCGGGTTACGCGTTCCGCTCCACCATCCGGGCTACAGGCTAGAAAAGGCTGCCCTGGTCGACCGGCTTTACGAGCCGCTTCGGCGCAGGTTTCGACTCGCGCGTGACCGGCTTCGGCTCAGGCGTCGGTGCCGCGATGGCGGGGCGATCGCCATCGGCGGTAGCAGCCACGCGGCCGTCGGCGAATTCGATCGACAGAAGTGCATTCGGCGCGACGCTCGCCGCGGCATGCACGGGATGTCCCGCTTCGTCGCGCACCAGCGCAAAGCCGCGCGCCAGCACGCTGCGATAGGAGAGCGCCGCCAGCAATTTTCCGCTCTGGCCGACGCGTGCATCTAGCCGCTGCAGCAGCGTGACCATGGCGCGCTGCGCGCGCTCGGCGAGCCGATGGGTGCGTTCGCGCTGCCGTACGATCGCGTTGCGCTGCGCCTGTGCATTGGCGAGCTTGGACGCCTTGAAGCGAACCTCCAGCCCCGTAAAGCGCTCGCGCCGGCTGCGCAGCAGTGAGCGTGCCGAGAGCGCGATGCGCTCGCCCGAGACGGTCAGGCGCTGCCTGGCATGCGAAATCTGCCCGTGCAGCACGCGCAGCGTCAGCCGGCCGCTGGTGGAGGCGAAGCGGCGGAAATGCGCGTGCGTGTTTGCCTTCAATCCGCGCGGCAATGCTGCGCCGAGATGGTCGAGCCGCTGCCGCGGGATCGCCAACAGCTCGCTCGGCGCCGGCAGCGCGCGCGCCGCGGCTCGCAGTTCGTTGCGGCGGGCCTCCTGGCCGCGCTGCCAGCACACGGAGACACGCCGGGCCAGTGCAGCGACTTCGGTGAGCAGTTCGCTGCGTACCGGCACCGCCATCTCGGCGGCGGCCGTCGGCGTCGGCGCCCGCTTGTCGGCGGCGAAATCGATCAGCGTGATGTCGGTCTCATGGCCCACGGCCGAGATCAGCGGGATCATGCTGTCGGCGGCGGCGCGAACCACGATCTCCTCATTGAAGGACCAGAGGTCTTCGAGCGAACCGCCGCCGCGCGCGACGATCAGAAGATCGGGGCGCGGAATCCTTCCGCCCTCCGGCAGCGCGTTGAAGCCGCGGATCGCGGCGGCGACCTGCTCGGCGGAGCCGTCGCCCTGCACCTTTACCGGCCACACCAGCACGCGGCGCGGAAAGCGGTCTTCCAAGCGATGCAGGATATCGCGGATCACCGCGCCGGTCGGCGAGGTGACGACGCCGATCACTTCCGGCAGCCAGGGCAGGAGCTGCTTGCGTGCCTCGTCGAACAGGCCCTCGGCGGCGAGCTTCTTCTTGCGCTCCTCCATCAGCGCCATCAGCGCGCCGATGCCGGCCGGCTCCAGCGCCTCGATCACGATCTGGTATTTGGAGGAATTCGGATAGGTCGTGAGCTTGCCGGTCGCGATGACCTCGAGCCCCTCCTGGGGCTTGAAGCGCATGCGGGCGTGGGCGAACTTCCAGATCACCGCCTCGATCTTCGCGTTCTCGTCCTTCAGCGCGAAATAGCAATGGCCGGAGGAATGCGGGCCCCGGAAGCCCGTGATCTCGCCGCGGACCCGGACATGGCCGAACCGGTCCTCCACCGTTCGCTTCAGCGCGGAGGACAGTTCCGAGACGGTGAATTCGGGCGCGTTGAGCAGATTCGGTGCGGCGGTCATCACTTGTTAGAATCGGGCTTTTTAGGCGCGGGCGCAAGGTCCTGGGATGCCAACCAGCCCGTCAGGCCACATATCCACATCAGAGCGGAGCCATTCCTTGCGGCGGCGTGATGCCGTGCTAAACCGTCGCGCTACGGCGCGGCAACCCTTAATTCTGACTGCAATCGCATGAACATTCTCCTGATCGGTTCCGGCGGCCGCGAACATGCGCTGGCGTGGAAGATCGCCGCCTCTCCATTGGTGACAAAGCTGTGGTGCGCCCCGGGCAACGCCGGGATCGCGCGCGAGGCTGAATGCGTGGCGCTCGATGTCGCCGATCATTCCGCCGTGATTGAGTTCTGCAGGCGCAACGCCGTCGATCTCGTCGTGGTCGGTCCGGAGATCCCGCTCGCCGCGGGGATCGTGGATGATCTCGCTGCCGCCGGCATCAAGGCGTTCGGCCCGAGCAGGCTCGCGGCGCAGCTTGAGGGGTCCAAGGGGTTCACCAAGGACCTCTGCAGCGAGTTCAACATTCCAACCGGTGCCTACCGCCGCTTTGACAATGCCGATGATGCGCTGGCCTATGTGCGGGCGCAGGGCGCGCCGATCGTGGTCAAGGCCGACGGACTCGCGGCGGGCAAGGGCGTCGTGGTCGCAAAAACGCTGGACGAGGCGGAAGCGGCGATCGCGATGATGTTTGAGGGCGGATTCGGCTCGGCTGGCGCTGAGGTCGTGATCGAGGAGTTCCTGTCCGGCCGCGAGATCAGCTTCTTCGCGCTGTGCGACGGCGAGACCGCAATCCCGCTTGCCTCCGCGCAGGACCACAAGCGCGTGTTCGATCACGATGAGGGGCCGAACACCGGCGGCATGGGCGCCTATTCGCCGACGCCGTTCGTGACGCCTGAGATCCACGACCAGATCATGGCGCGGATCATCCTGCCGACCGTTGCCGGCATGAAGCAGCGCGGCACGCCGTTCCGCGGCGTGCTCTATGCCGGCGTGATGCTGACAGAGCAGGGCCCAAAACTGTTCGAATACAACGTCCGCTTCGGCGATCCCGAATGCCAGGTGCTGATGCTGCGGATGATGTCCGACATCGTGCCGGCCTTCCTGGCTGCCTGTGACGGGCAGCTCAAGAATTTTGACCTGCGCTGGTTCCCCGAGCCGGCGCTGACGGTGGTGATGGCGGCGAAGGGCTATCCCGGCGATTACAAGAAGGGTACGCGCATCGAAGGGCTCGACGAGGCCGCTCAGATCGAGGGCGTCGAGATATTCCATGCCGGCACGGTCGAGAAGGATGGCGCCATCCTCGCCAATGGCGGCCGCGTGCTCAACATCTGCGCATCCGGCGAGACGGTGACGCAAGCCAAGCAGCGCGCCTACGCCGCCATCGACCGCATCCGCTGGCCGGATGGCTTTTGCCGCCGCGACATCGCCTGGCAGGCGGTGGAGGCCGAGAAGGGCGTCTGACGAACTCGTCATACGCGGGCTTGACCCGCGTATCCATCTTCAAAGAATCTCTTGGTAGAATGGATTGCCGGGTCAGGCCCGGCAATGACACCGATGCACGGGAGTGTTCGCGAATGTCCGATCTCGCCGATTTGTTTCCCGGCTATGCCTCCGAGTGGATCAATACGTCCTCCGGCCGCATCTTCGCGCGTGTCGGCGGCAAGGGGCCGCCGCTGCTGTTGCTGCATGGCTTCTCGTCCACGCATGTAATGTGGCATCCGGTGGCGCCAAAGCTCGACGACAAATTTACGCTGATCATCGCCGACCTGCCGGGCTATGGCTGGTCCGACATGCCTGACAGCGACAAGGACCACACGCCCTATACCAAGCGCGCGATGGCGAAGACGCTGATCGAGGCGATGGAGAAGCTCGGCCATGTACAATTCGCGCTCGCCGGTCACGACCGCGGCGGGCGCGTCTCCTACCGGCTGACGCTCGATCATCCCGGGCGGCTGTCCAAGCTCGCGGTGCTGGATATCCTGCCGACCTATAATTACTGGGAGCGCATCAACCGGCTCTATGCGCTGAAGATCTATCACTGGACCTTCCTGGCGCAGCCGGCCCCGTTTCCGGAGACGCTGATCCTGGGCGCGCCGGATTTCTTCCTCCGCCACAAGATGGCGAGCCAGACCAAATCGAAGACGCTGGATGCCATCGATCCGCGCGCGCTGGAGCATTATCTGGCGCCCTTCCGCGATCCCTCGCGCGTGCATGCGATGTGCGAGGATTACCGCGCCGGTGCCTATGCCGATTACGAGATCGACAAGGCGGACTTCGAGGCGGGCAAGAAGATCACGATCCCAATGCTGGCGCTGTGGGGCGATGCCGGCATCGCGAGTGCCGCGGCGACGCCGCTCGACACCTGGAAGCAGTGGGCGACCAATGTCAGCGGCGCGCCGGTCGATTCCGGTCATTTCCTGACGGAGGAGAATCCGGAAGCCACGGCGAAATTATTGCGAGAGTTCTTCCTGGCGTCCTAGCCGCAATCTCCACCGTCATACCCGCGAATGCGGGGTATCCAGTACGCGGCGGCCTATCGATGAGTCACTACCGTCTCTGGAATACTGGATCATCCACCTTCGCGGATGATGACGGCGGTGTGTGGGCGCGCGCAGGGCGCAACTCACCGCCGCTCCCTGAAAAACTCGCGCAATAGCGCCGCCGCCTCTCGCTCGCCGATGGCGGGATAGATTTCCGGCCGGTGGTGGCAGGTGGGCTGCGAGAAGAACCGCACGCCGGATTCGACCGCGCCGCCCTTGGGGTCGGCCGCGCCGTAATAGAGCCGGCGGATACGGGCGAACGAGATCGCGGCGGCGCACATGGTGCAGGGCTCGAGCGTGACATAGAGGTCGCAATCCACCAATCGCTCGGTGCCGATCGCCTCGGCGGCCTGCCGGATCGCCAAAATCTCGGCATGCGCGGTCGGGTCGCGGTCGGTGAGGGTCCGGTTGCCGGCGGTGGCGATCACGTCGTAGCCTCGCACGATCACGCAGCCGATCGGAACTTCGCCGGCGTTTCCGGCGTTTTTGGCGGTTTTCAGCGCCAAATCCATGAAAGAAGGGGCAGTCATGCCTCGTATCATCGCAAGAAACCTGCTACTAGCTGCGCCTTCAGCAACAGTGGACACCCGGCTTTGCAAGAGATGCGGCCCGATAGCGGCGCACGCAAATGCCTTTTGACCGACATTTGAGAAGCGAGACCTTTCATGCCCCGCGACCGCGACAAACACAACGACTCCCCGCGCGGCCGGCGGGACGGGGCGCCCGGCAAGGGCCGCTCCGGCAAGCCCCGCGGGCCGGAAAAGAAGTTCGCCAAGCGCGGCTACGGGCGGGACGGGGACGAGGGTGAGAAGCGTTCGTTCGGCGGCAAGCGCGAGGATCGCCCATTCCGCCGCCGCGAGGAGGGCGATGCGCCGCGCCGCGAGTTTGGCGACCGGCCGCGCTTCAAGCGCGACGACCGCCCGCGCGAGGATCGCGGCGAGCGCAGCTTCAAGCCGCGCGGCGATCGTCCGAAATTCGGTCGCGATGATCGCGCGCCGCGCGATGATGCCCGACCGGCCGGTCGCTTCTCGGACCGGAAGTTCGGCGACAGGAAGCCATACGCTTCGCGCGACCGCGACGGCGAGAAGCGACCGTTCCGCGAGCGCGGCGAGGGTCCCCGCGGCGAACGCTCATTTGGCGAGCGTCCCGAGAGAAAATTTGGTGGCGACAAGAAATTCTCCCGCGGCGGGGATCGCAAGAGCGACCGTGGACCGCGCAAGGATTTCGGCGATCGTCCGCCGCGTGGCGAGTCCAAGCCGTGGGAGAAGCGCGAGCGCGATTTCGACCGGCCGAAATTCGACAAGCCGCGCTATGACCGCCCGCGCGACGATCGCGGCGGCGACGAGCGCCCGCGCTTTTCGCGCTCGCGCGACGACCGTCAGGAGGGCGATCGTCCATTCCGCGAGCGGCCGAAATTCGATCGCCCGCGCGAGCGCGATGATCGCAAGTTCGATCGTCGCAGC
Source organism: Bradyrhizobium sp. LeoB3 (assembly GCF_055456055.1). Classification (NCBI taxonomy): domain Bacteria; kingdom Pseudomonadati; phylum Pseudomonadota; class Alphaproteobacteria; order Hyphomicrobiales; family Nitrobacteraceae; genus Bradyrhizobium; species Bradyrhizobium sp. LeoB3. The sequence continues at coordinate 6,961 of NZ_JBVBEF010000052.1, read as the reverse complement.
GAGCGCCCCGAGGGGCGGACCGATTGGCAGGAGCATCCGCGCAGCGAAGGCCGTTTCGGCGATCGTCCGCGCCGCGACAATGAGGATGACAGCAAGATCTTTGCGAAGCGCCCGGCCTTCGGCGGCCGCGGCGCCTATCGCGAACGTCCGGCGGACTTCGAGCGGCGGCCGCGTCCGGAGCCGAAGCCGAAAAAGTCCGGCGAGCGGATCGCAAAAGTGCTGGCGCGTGCCGGCCTTGCCTCGCGCCGCGATGCCGAGGAGATGGTGACGCAGGGGCGCGTCACCGTGAACGGCCGCGTCATCAATTCGCCGGCCCTCGACGTCACCGCCAATGATGTCGTCGCCGTCGACGGCAAGCCGTTGCCGCCGCGCGAGCGGACGCGATTGTTCATGTATCACAAGCCGCGCGGCCTGATGACGACCCATGACGATCCCGAAGGGCGTCCGACCGTGTTCGACAATCTGCCCGAAGGCCTGCCGCGGCTGATCAGCGTCGGCCGGCTCGATTTCAACACCGAGGGATTGCTGCTGCTCACCAATGACGGCGGGCTCGCGCGCGTGCTCGAACTGCCCGACACCGGCTGGCTGCGCCGCTATCGCGTCCGCGCCCATGGCGAGGTGACGCAGGCGCAGCTCGATGAACTGAAGAAGGGCGTCGAGGTCGAGGGCATCAAATACGGTCCGATCGAGGCGACGTTGGAGCGCGACCAGGGCTCGAACGTCTGGCTGGTGTTTGCGATCCGCGAGGGCAAGAACCGCGAGGTGCGCAATGTGATGGCGCATCTCGGCCTCGAGGTGAACCGGCTGATCCGGATCTCCTACGGTCCGTTCCAGCTCGGCGAGCTCGAGGAAGGCAAGGTCGATGAGGTCAAGACACGGGTGCTGCGCGAGCAACTCGGCGAGAAGGTCGCCAAGCTTGCGGGCGCCGACTTCGCCCGGCCAGAGCACCACGCCGGCGGTGACGACGATGCGCCAGGTGACAGGAAGCCGCCCAAAAGCAAGCGCGCGGTGATTGCCGACAGCAAGGGCCGCCGCGTGCTGGTGCAGCGCTCCGGCAGCGAGGAGGCGCGCATTCGTAACGAGGAAGAGAATGCCGGCTACGGCCCGCCGCGCCGCATCAAGCGCGCCTATCACGGCAAGCGCGACTTCAAGCCGAAGGACGAGTAGGCGGGCCGATGCGTAGCGGCAATCGGTCCGCTCTCAGTGCTTCGTCATGGCCGGGCTTGACCCGGCCATCCACGGCTTTCTCGCGCCGCGGACTGAAGCACGTGGATGCCCGGGTCGAGCCCGGGCATGACGGAGAGTTGTGAATGCGCGTCGTCGGGGGACGATTGAAGGGCCGCAACCTGGCCGCGCCATCCTCGCGCGACATCCGGCCGACCGCGGATCGATTGCGCGAGTCCGTGTTCAACATCCTCGTCCACGCTTATGACGATCCGATCGAGGGCGCGCGCGTGCTCGACCTCTTCGCCGGCACCGGTGCGCTCGGCATCGAGGCGGTGTCGCGCGGCGCGAAGTTCGCGCTGTTCGTCGACAACGGCGCCGAAGCCCGCGCGCTGCTGCGCAACAATGTCGAGTCGCTTGGGCTCGGCGGCGTGACAAAAGTGTTCCGCCGCGACGCCACCAATCTCGGGCCTGCGCATCCCGTCGAGCCGTTCTCGCTGGTGTTCCTCGATCCGCCCTACGGCAAGGGATTGGCGGAGAAGGCGCTGGCGTCCTTACGCGACGGTGCGTGGCTGACGCCGGGCGCGCTCGTGGTGGTGGAAGAGGCGAAGGCCGCCGCATTCGCCGCGCCTGACGGATTCGCGGAGCTGGAGCGCCGCGCCTATGACGACACGGAGTTCGTGTTTTTGAAGAGCTCGAATTCGTAGGATGGGTAGAGCGAAGCGAAACCCATCATTCGTGCGGCGTGCGACCGAAGTTGATGGGTTTCGCTGCGCTCTACCCATCCTACGCAGCCTCATCTTCTGCCGAACAGCTTCTCGATATCCGACAATTTCAATTCCACGTACGTCGGGCGGCCGTGGTTGCACTGGCCGGAGTTCGGCGTGTCTTCCATCTCGCGCAACAACGCGTTCATCTCTTCCGGCTTGAGGCGGCGTCCGGCGCGCACTGAGCCGTGGCAGGCCATGGTGGCGGCGACATGCATCAGGCGCCGCTCGAGCGGCAGCGCCTCGTCCCATTCGGCCATGTGCTCGGCGAGGTCGCGGAGCAGCCCGGCCGCATTGGCCTTGCCGAGCAGCGACGGCGTCTCGCGCACCGCGACCGCGCCGGGGCCGAAGGACTCGATCGCAAGCCCGTAACTGGCAAGCTCCTCGGCGCGATCGAGCAGTTTCTCGACGGTGGCTTCATCGAGCTCGACGATCTCGGGGATCAGCAGGATCTGCCGCTGCACGCCGTTTTTGGCCAGCGACGCCTTCAGCCTTTCATAGACGATGCGTTCATGGGCGGCGTGCTGATCCACCACGACGAGCCCGTCGCGGGTCTGCGAGACGATGTAGGTCTCGTGGATCTGCGTGCGCGCTGCGCCAAGCGGGCGATCGAGCAGGTCGGCCGCCAGCTGCGCCTCGAAGCGGACATCGGCGGTGGGCGTGCCGACGTCGAAGGCGGCCTGGCCGGGTTCGGCCAACGCGTTCGCGGCCGCGCCGTCGAATGAAGGCATCGGCCGCACCGGATAGGCCGGCGACTGGCGCCAATCCCAATTGCTCGGCGGTGACGGCGCAAAGGAGGGACGGAAGGCGGAGAGCGCCGCGCCGTCAGTATTGGCCGCGGTGCGCCTTCCCTCGCGCGCGAGGCCTTCTTTGAGCGCATGCACGATCAGGGCGCGGACGAGGCCGGCATTGCGGAAGCGCACCTCGGTCTTGGCCGGATGCACATTGGCGTCGACCTCCTGCGGCGGCAGCGTCACGAACAGCGCCACCACCGGATGGCGGTCGCGCGGCAGGTAGTCGGCATAGGCCGCGCGCACAGCGCCCAGGATCAGCTTGTCGCGCACCGGGCGACCGTTGACGAACAGGTACTGCCCGAGCGCATTCGCCCGCGTCAGCGAGGGCGCGGCGGCAAAGCCTTCGACCACGACGCCCTCGCGCTCGGAGCGGACCTCGATCGCGCAGGAGCGAAACTCGCCCCCAAGGATATCACCGAGCCGCGTCAGCCGTCCGGGGGCGCCGGGCAGTGCCGCAGCCCAGGTCACGGGCGCGCGCTCCTCGCCGGCGAGCGTGAAGGCGATGTCGGGCCGCGCCATCGCCAGCCGCCGCACCACCTCGCGGATCGCTTCCGCCTCGGTGCGGTCGGTCTTGAGGAATTTCAGCCGCGCCGGCGTCGCATAGAAGAGATCGCCGACCTCGACCCGGGTGCCCTGGCCGAGCGCCGCGGGCATGATCTCCGATTTCACGCCGGCTTCAACCGAGAGCGACCATGCATGCGGCTCGCTCGCATGTCGCGTCACGATGTTCAGCCGTGCCACCGCGCCGATCGAAGGCAGCGCCTCGCCGCGGAACCCCAGCGTCCGGATCCGCAGCAGGTCCTCGTCGTCGAGTTTTGAGGTGGCGTGACGATCGACCGCAAGCGTGAGGTCGGTGCGTGTCATGCCGCCGCCGTCGTCGGTGATGCCGATCCGCCGCCGTCCACCGCCATCGGTGAAGATGTCGATCCGGCTGGCGCCGGCATCGATCGCATTCTCCACCAGTTCCTTGACCACGCTCGCGGGACGTTCGACCACCTCGCCGGCGGCGATGCGATTGACGACCTGTTCGGGAAGCTGACGGACGGGCATGGCGTGAGATCGATTCGGGTTAAGGCCGCATTCTAGGCGGGCGCCGCAGCAAATGCATGCGCCCGGTCCGGAAATCCACGCCGCGCTGGGGACGGGACCTGCCTATCGTCTTGAAGAGACTGGCATTCGCTGGACGCTGCCTGTGCAGCGCAGGATTGTCGGGTTGCGCAGCCGGGTATATCGTTTAGAAAAATTATAATCTGGCGGGAGGATTCCATGTGCCATTTGTTCGCCCATCAGCCGCAACGCGATTACGAATCGCAGACCAGATCGCTGCGACTTGGCGGCCATTGCACCTCGATCCGGCTGGAACTGGCATTCTGGGACACGCTTGAGGAGATCGCGGCGAAGGAGGGGATGAGCCTGGCGAAATTCCTCACCACGCTGCACAACGAGGTGCTCGACCATCACGGCGAGGTCAATAATTTCGCCTCGCTGCTGCGCTGCTCCTGCCTGATCTATCGCTCCAAGAGCGCAGCCTCGCCCGAGTTGCGCGACAGGCCCGCCATTCTCGACGCGGCGGAGTAGGTTCCCTCGCAAACCTTGCAGCCCGGGTCGAGCGAAACGCGCAGCCCGGGACTCCTGCATCAACATCTACCGACGGTCCCGGGTTACGCCGGCGCTCCACCCGGGCTACGGCGCTGCGGGTGCAGGTGCGCGTGCGGAGAGAGCTGATCCCCACCCGGCTTGCGCGTTGCGCAAGCCGACCTCCCCTTTTCAAGGGGAGGTGAAGAAGGCGCCTTCTCCCTCCCCCTGAAAGGGGGACGGTTGGGGTGGGGATTGCCTCCGCGAGTCACGCTGTTCGAGTGCGGGGAGAGTCCCCGCGACATCAGCCTAAATCTCCTTCCGCTGCATTGCGCCGGCGATGTGATCGGCCTGCCGGATCGCCAGCGACACGATCGTCAGCGTCGGGTTGCACGCGGCCCCGCTCGTGAACTGGCTGCCATCCGAGATGAACAGGTTCTTGATGTCGTGGGTCTGGCCGTATTTGTTCACCACGCCATCTTTCGCCTTCTCGCTCATCCGGTTGGTGCCGAGATTGTGCGTGCTCGGGTAGGGCGGTGTCGGATAGGTGACGGTGGCGCCGACCGCCTCGTAGACCGCGGCACCCTGCTTGTAGGCATGGGCGCGCATCGCGAGATCGTTCGGATGATCGTCGAAATGCACGCTCGCGACCGGCATGCCAAACTTGTCCTTCGCCTTGGGATCAAGCGTGACACGGTTGGTCTCCTGCGCCATGTCCTCGCCGACCAGCCACATGCCGGCCATCCGCGGATAGCCTTCCATCGCACTGGTGAACGGGCGTCCCCATGCGCCGGGACTGAGGAAGGCAGCCATGAATGGCAGGCCGAGCGACAGCGTCTCCATCTCGTAGCCGCCGACGAAGCCGCGTGAGGGATCGTTCTTGGCCTCGTCGCGGATGATGCCGGCCATCGTGGTGCCGCGATACATGTGCACCGATTTCTCGAAGGTCGCATACACGCTGCCGGTCATGTGCCGCATGTAGTTGCGGCCGACCTGGCCGGACGAGTTGGCGAGCCCATCCGGGAACATGTTCGATGCGCTGTTGAGCAGCAGCCGCGGGCTCTCGATCGAATTGCCGGCGACCGCGACCACGCGGGCCTTCTGGCGCTGCATCGCGCCGCTTTCGTCGGCATAGACCACGCCGGTCACCTTGCCGGATTGATCGTGCTCGATTTTGATCACCATGCTGCCCGGGCGCACTTCGAGATTGCCGGTGGCTTCCCCCTTCGGGATTTCGGTGTAGAGCGTCGACCATTTCGCGCCCGACTTGCAGCCCTGGAAGCAGAAGCCGATCTGCTGGCAGGAGCCGCGGCCGTCACGCGGTTCGCTGTTGATCGCCATGTTGCCGGTGTGCACGGTCTTGTAGCCGAGCTTCCTTGCGCCGGCCTCCAGCACCTTGAAATTGTTGTTGCCGGGCAGGCCCGGAATGCCGTTGGTCCGCGTCACGCCCATCTTGTTCTCGGCCTTGGCGTAATACGGCTCCATCTCGGCGAGCGTGATCGGCCAGTCCAGCAGATTGGCGCCGGGGATGCTGCCATAGGTGCTCTTGACCTTGAACTCATGTTCGTCGAAGCGCAGCGACGCGCCGGCCCAATGCGTGGTCGAGCCGCCGACCGCCTTCACGATCCATGCCGGCAGGTTCGGAAAGTCCTTGGCAACGCGCCAGCTTCCCGACGTCGTGCGCATGTCCGACCAGGCGAGCTGCGCAAAGCTGTCCCACTCGTCGTTGATGAAGTCCTGGTTCTCGATGCGCGGTCCGGCTTCGAGGATGACGACCTTCACGCCCTTCTGCGCCAGCTCATTGCCGAGCGTTCCACCGCCCGCGCCGGAGCCCACGATCACCACCACGCCACTGTCATTGAGATCGAATTTTGCCATGTGATCCTCCCAGAGCGTTACTTTGTTTTGAGCATGATCTCCGCGCAAACGCTTCGCGTTTGTCGCAGGGAAAACCGGTACCCACTTTTCCGGATCATGCTCTAAGCTTTCGGGAGCCAGTCGATGTCGGCGAAGCCCCGCTTGAGGTAGCCGCCATGCTCGGCGGACGAGCCCTCATAGCCGAACTTCGGCCAGACCTCTTTCTGGTTGTAGAGGGAGACGACGAGATCGCCGCGGATCTTCTGGAAGAATGCGCTTTGCTCGATCCCTTGCAACAGCACCACGCGGTCAGCTTCCCAGGGCACCTGGACGTAGGGGACCTTGTGGCGGTCGTTGGCCTCCTGGTCCAGTCTGACGACTCCCTCGTTGATCAGCGACTTGATCGCTGGATCCTTGGCCGCCTTGCCGTCCCACGGCTTGATCGCGATGATGTAATAGCTGTCACCCAGGAAATCGTGCGGATAGATGTCGCGCGCCATCTTCACCAGTGTCTTCAAGGTCGCCGGCGTCAGCGTGGTGGCGTCATCGGCCCAGGCATCGCTGATGGTCAGTCCCGCGCTGGTGGCAATGGCGACGGTCGGTACCGCCGTCGCCGCGCCCTTCAGGAAGACGCGGCGATCATATTTGCTTCGATGATCGACTTCTCTCATGGCTTCCTCCGTGGAATGTTTTGTCTTTGTTGATTGCCTGTTATTTCTTCGTCCCGGCTAGGTCGTGTGGACAGTTACCGCAACCAAAGCAGAGTTGCGGCAATAGTGACGACGGCAAAGTAATTTTTGGCGG
>NZ_JBVBEF010000051.1:0-64077 GCF_055456055.1 Bradyrhizobium sp. LeoB3 | reverse complement strand
GCCCCAGCATGGAGTTTGAATCAGAAATTCCTCCAATTGGGAATCCCGATTCCGCTAAAAAACAACACGCTCTAGAGAGAACGACGCGCTACGCCACTGCGGGCAGGATGCGCGGGCTCACGACATATTCCTTCAGCACCTTGTCGTGAGTGTCGACCTCGGTGAGAACCACGTCGTAGCTCCAGAGGTCGGCGAGGTGCTGCAGCACGCGACGCGCATCGGTTTCGACCAGTTGCGATCCCTTGACGACGGTATGGCGCAGCATCAGCCGGCGATCGCCTTCAAGGTCGACATCGACGACCTCGATGTTGGGATCGATGAAGCCGACATCGTATTGCCGCGCCAATTCGCGGCGCACCCGGCGATAGCCGCGCTCGTCATGGATGGCATCGACGCGGATGCCAGCGGTCTCCGCGGGATCGTCATGCAGATGGAACAGGCGCAGGCGCCGTACCAGCCGCGGGCTCAGGAATTGGCCGATGAAGCTCTCATCGCGGTAGTTGGCCCAGACCTCGCGCAACACGCCCATGACATCGCCCCTGCCCGCGATGTCAGGAAACCATTCGCGGTCCTCGTCCTCCGGCTCGGTCACGATCCGCTCGATGTCCTGCATCATCGCAAAGCCGAGCGCATAGGGGTTGAAGCCGGAAAAGCGGGGATCGTCGAATTCCGGCTGGAACACGACGTTGGTGTGCGACTGCAGGAATTCGAGGAAATTGCCGTCGGAAATGCGGTCCTGCTCGTGCAGCCGGTTCATGATGCGGTAATGGGTGTAGGTGGCGGTGCCCTCGTTCATCACCTTGGTCTGGCTCTGCGGATAGAAATACTGCGCGATGTGGCGAACGATGCGCAGCACTTCGCGCTGCCAGGGTTGCAGCCGCGGCGCGGTCTTCTCCAGGAAGTACAGGATGTTTTCCTGCGGCAGCCCGAGCAGGATGCGGCGGCGCTCCGCGGTCAGCGCAGCCCTGGTCTTCGCGGGCCCCGTCGGCACCGTGCGCCAGAGATCGTTGAAGGCGCTCTCCTCATGCGCGCGGCGCTCGCCGGCGCGTTTCTCCTCGGTGCGCAGGTCGAGCTTCTTCTTGCCGGGATAGCGATCGATGCCGTGCGACATCAAGGCATGCGCGGCGTCGAGCGTATGCTCGACCGCCCGCCGGCCGTGGCGATCCTCGCAGTGCGAGATATAGCCCTTGGCGAATTCGAGATAGTCCAGGATGCCGTCGGCATCGGTCCACTGCTTGAACAGGTAGTTGTTCTTGAAGAAATGGTTGTGGCCGAAGGCTGCGTGCGCGATCACCAACGTCTGCATGGTCGCGGTGTTTTCCTCCATCAGGTAGGAAATGCACGGCGAGGAGTTGATCACGATCTCGTACGCCAGTCCCATATATCCTTTGCGGTAGGACGCTTCCTGAAAGGCGAAGTGTTTGCCGAACGACCAGTGTTTGTAGAACAGGGGCATGCCGACCGACGAATAGGCGTCCAGCATCTGCTCGGCGGTGATGACCTCGATCTGGTTGGGATAGACGTCGAGACCGAGCTCCGATTTCGCGATCTCCTCGCAGGCATCGTGGACGCGCTGCAGCGTGCGGAAATCCCAGTCGGCGCCGTCGAACAGCCGCTCACCTGTCTTCGTCATGGCGTGGCCTTCTCCTGCTTGCCGCGACGCTTGAACAGATCCTGGAACACCGGGAAGATCTCGCTGCGCTCGCTCACCTTGCGCATCGCGAGCGGCGCGCCCTCGTTGCGCAGGCGCTCGTAAAGGGTCCAGAGCGAGGAGTCCGGCATGTCGAAGGTGTAGTTTGCGGCCTCGCCGACCTCGAGATAGGCGAAGAACTGGGTGACCGGGAGGATCTGCTCGGTGAGCAGCCGTCCGGTCAGGAGGCTGTCGGAGGTCATGTTGTCGCCGTCGGAAGCTTGCGCGGCGTAGATGTTCCAGTCAGCCGGTCGAAAGCGGGTGCGCACGATATCGTGCATGGCCTGCAGCGCGCTCGAGACCAGCGTGCCGCCGGAAGCGGGGCCATGGAAGAACGTATCCTCGTCCACCTCTTCGGCGCGATCGGTGTGGCGGATGAACACGATCTCGACGTGGCGATAACGCCGCTTCAGGAACACGTAGAGCAGCATGTAGAACCGCTTCGCCAGGTCCTTCATGTGCTCCGACATCGAGCCTGACACGTCCATCAGGCAGAACATCACGGCTTGCGCCACCGGCTTCGGCACCGTCTCGAAACGGCGGTAGCGGATATCGATGGGATCGATGAACGGGATCCGTTTGGCCTTGGCCTTCAGCGCCGCGATCTGCGCCAACAGTTCGGAGCGTCGCGGCTCCTCGGCCTCCGCCGCCTCCGCCTCGAGCTCGGCGATCTGTTCGGGCCGCGGCCGGCGCAGCGCGACACGACGCGCCAGCGCGAGCTTGACGGTGCGGCTCACGGAGATGTTCGCGGGCGAGCCCGAGGTGGTGTAGCCGGCGCGATGCAGGCCTTCGCTCTCCGCCTCCGCCAGCTTGCGCTTGGCGAGGTCGGGCAATTCCAGGTCGTCGAGGAACAAATTGACGAACTCGTCGCGGCTCAGGACGAAGCGGAACGCGTCCTCGCTGTCGCCCTCGCCCGGCCCCGTTCCGCGGCCACCGCCCTGGTTCGGACGCGGCAGGATATCGCCTTCGATGAACTTCTTGTTGCCGGGCAGCACCATGTCGCGGGTGCCGCCCTCGCGGCGGAAGCGCGGCTCATCCATGCCGTCGAGCGGTATGGTGATCTCACCGCCTTCCAGCACATCCTTGATGTCCCGGTCCTGCGACGTCTTCTTGACTGCTCCCTGAACCAGGGCCTTTGCGCGCCTCAAGAACCGCTGTCGGTTCTCAAGGCTCTTGCCGCCCGGATTCAGGCGCCGATCGACAATGTGCATCGTCACTTCGCATCCCGCCTCAGCCAGCCTGCTTCACCCGCATATACCATTCGACGAGACGGCGGACCTGCCGCTCGGTGTAGCCACGCTCCACCATCCGCGCGACGAAGTCGTCGTGCTTCTTCTCGGTCTCGCCGTCCTTCTTCGAACCGAACGAGATCACCGGCAGCAGATCCTCGACCTGCGAGAAGATCCGCTTCTCGATGACGTCGCGAACCTTCTCGTAGGAGGTCCAGTTCGGGTTCTTGCCGCCATTATGCGCCCGCGACCGCAGCGAGAATTTGACGACCTCGTTGCGGAAGTCCTTCGGGTTGGCGATGCCGGCGGGCTTCTCGATCTTGGTCAGCTCCTGGTTCAGAAGCTCGCGGTTGAGCAACTGGCCGGTGTCGGGATCCTTGAAGTCCTGATCCTCGATCCAGGCGTCGGCGTAATCGACGTAGCGATCAAACAGGTTCTGGCCGTAATCCGAATAGGATTCGAGATAGGCCTTCTGGATCTCGTTGCCGATGAACTCCGCGTAACGCGGGGCGAGATCGGCCTTGATGAATTCGAGATAGCGCTTCTCGACCTCCTCGGGCAGCTGCTCGCGGCGGATCGAATGCTCGAGCACATACATCAGGTGCACGGCATCGGCCCCGACCTCTGTCGTGTCGTGGTTGAAGGTGGCGGCGAGCACCTTGAACGCGAAGCGCGTCGAGACGCCGTCCATACCTTCGTCAACACCGGCGGCATCGCGATATTCCAGGACGCTGCGCGCCTTTGGATCGGATTCCTTCAGGCTCTCGCCGTCATAGACCCGCATCTTGGCGAACAGCGTCGAGTTCTCGTGCTTGCGCAGGCGCGACATCACCGAGAAGCGCGCCAAGGTCTCCAGCGTCGCCGGCGCGCAAGGTGCGCTGGCAAGCTCGGAGCCCTGGATCAACTTCTCGTAGATCTTCTGCTCCTCGGTGACCCGCAGGCAGTAAGGCACCTTGATGACGCAGATGCGGTCGATGAAGGCCTCATTGTTCTTGTTGGCCTTGAAGCTCTGCCATTCCGCCTCGTTGGAGTGCGCGAGGATGATGCCGCCGAACGGGATCGCGCCGATATTCTCGGTGCCGATATAGTTGCCTTCCTGGGTCGCCGTTAGCAACGGGTGCAGCATCTTGATCGGCGCCTTGAACATCTCGACGAATTCGAGGATGCCCTGGTTGGCGCGATTGAGTCCGCCCGAATAGCTGTACGCGTCGGGATCGTTCTGCGCGTAGGTCTCGAGCTTGCGGATATCGACCTTGCCGACCAGCGAGGAGATGTCCTGGTTGTTCTCGTCGCCGGGTTCGGTCTTGGCGACCGCGATCTGCCGCAGCCGCGACGGCTGGATCTTGGCGACGCGGAATTGCGAGATATCACCGCCGAAGGCCTCGAGCCGCTTGTAGCACCACGGGCTCATCAGCCCGGTGAGGCGCCGCTGCGGAATGCCGTACTTCTCCTCCAGCATCGGCCCGAGTTGATCCGGATCGAACAGGCTGAGCGGGCTTTCGAACACCGGGCTCAGTTCGTCGCCGGCCTTCAGCACGTAGATCGGATGCACTTCCATCAACGCCTTGAGCCGCTCGGCGAGCGATGACTTGCCGCCGCCGACCGGCCCGAGCAGATAGAGGATCTGCTTGCGCTCTTCCAAGCCTTGCGCGGCGTGACGGAAGAAGCCGACGAGCCGCTCGATCGTGTCTTCCATGCCGTAGAAGCCAGCGAACGCCGGATAGGTGCGCATCGTGCGGTTCATAAAGATACGGCCAAGGCGAGGGTCCTTGGCCGTGTCGATCATCTGCGGCTCGCCGATCGCGGCCAATAGTCGTTCTGCTGCATTCGCATATCGCATCGGATCAGTTCGACACGACTCGAGATATTCCGCCATCGACATATCGCTCTGGCTTCGAGCCTCGAACGACCTAGCGAAAGCGTTGAACAGAGAATCGTTGTACATGATCCCTCTCCACGATATGTTGCGCCGCCTTTACGAGAACGAGCCGGTTCGCCGAAACGTTCCTCGAATCACGGTCGGCATGCTGGATCTATTGGACACTCGCCAGCCTCCCTTCCGCAATGCGCGGCGCAAGCAGCAGCTGCCTTATCAACAAGCAGCCAGCCTAATAGTTCATCAAAAACGCGATTTGTCATTTACTTTCTTGGCCATGTAGCTGGTCCGCCACATCCGTGATTTTACCGGAATGCACGCCGGAGGACCGACAAAGACCAGGCTTCCCTGCCATCCGCAAATGCCGTTCTGACTGCCTTTCGGCTGCCATCGCGCTGCTCCTTCACGCCTACGAACTGCCACAGGTTTGAACGCATCCGGCTTCTGCCGCGACTAAGTCCAACCCGCCAGCACATCGTGACGCAGCGTCGTCGCCGCGCCGATCGAGGTGGCGCTTATCATTTCATATAGATCGCTTGCGTTCGCTGAACAGATCATGAAGCGTATTTTATTCTCCGTTCATCTTGTTGTCGCAGCCGCAATGCTTGCGGGAATTGGCCACAGTCAGGCCGAAGGCGTCGACAGCGCCAAGGCCGCAGCTTTCGACAAGAGAATATTCGCGGGGCCCCTGGCCGAAAAGACCTACGCCTGCTTGGTGCGCCGTTATGACGCCAATCATCTGGCGCAACATCCGAAGCAGAAAGTGAGCGCGATGAAATTATTGGTGACGGCGGAGAACGCGCGGGAGGAAAAAACCACCAGCCACTCCTTCCGCCTTGGAATTAAGTACCGTCACCGCACCGGCAATTTCGACTCCAGCGGCTTTTGCGGCCAAGTTGTCACAGAGGACGCGAGCAATGAAATCCGTTTCGATTGCGGCGTCGATTGTGAAGGTGGCGGTATCAATGTGGCATTGTCGAAAGACGACAAGTCCACCATCATCCGCCTTGAGCGGATCAGGACTTGGAATCGCAACAAGCCGGACCAAGAGGCCGAAGGCGCGCTCGTCGCCGGCGCGGACGACAAGATCTTTCGCGTCGATCACGCAGACGCGGAAGAATGTGCCGAGCTTGTGACCGACCGCCGGGAACTCGCCGCCATCAGGCACAAATGATACGCTCGCGAAGTGGATAATACGCTCGTCGGCCAGCCAACTCAATTGAGGGAGGGTGCCATGCATCGCCGCAGCATCTTGTCCGGCGCGCTTACGACTTTAGGCGCCCTAGCCGGCTCACGCGCCCGCGCCGCCACCGAGGCATCTCCTCCCGCCAACCTCAAGGTAGTCTATCACCTGAGCGACCTCGAAAAGGTCGACTTTGTGCTCGGCAACATCCAGAACCATTTCGACGGCGTCGGCGGACCCGAGAATGTGACCATTGCCCTCGTAGTCCACGGGCCGGCGCTGCGCGCAGCCTCCGCCAATCCCGACCTGTCGCGGCGCGTTCAGCAGTTTTCCAGGGATGGCGTCGAGCTTGCCGCCTGCGGCAACACCATGAAATCGCAGAATGTCAGCCTGAAGGAGCTCCTCCCCGGCTTCGTGGTCGCCGACGAGGGCGGCGTCGTCCGCCTCGCCGAGCTGCAGTCGCGGGGCTTCCTGTATCTCAGGCCGTGAACAGTGCACTGCACCGTCATAAAATTGTTCAGAGTTCGCGGTTGCATCGGATCAAATCCGAGGGATCGAACCTGTCAGGGTGGAGTTGTCTCTTTTTGATGCGCATATTCATTTTTGGCAGCCCTTTCCGCCCCGTGTTGACAATCCGGTCTCGCCCCAGAAAGCTGCTGGGGAACCCGTCCACCGACCCGATCGAGCAGAAACAGGCATCATGAACCCCGTCAAAACACTCGAAAACCACGGCCAATCGGTTTGGCTGGACTTCCTGGCCCGCGGCTTCGTCGCCAAAGGTGACCTCAAGCAGCTGATCGACGAGGACGGCGTCAAAGGCGTCACCTCCAACCCCTCGATCTTCGAGAAGGCGATCGGCAGCTCGGACGAATATGACGGGGCGATCGGCCATGCGCTGAAGAAGGGCGATCGCCCGGTCGCCGAACTGTTCGAGCATCTCGCCATCACGGACATCCAGCACGCCGCCGACGTGCTGCGTCCGGTCTATGACCAGCTCGACGGCAAGGACGGCTTCGTCAGCCTCGAAGTGTCGCCCTATCTGGCGATGGACACCAGGGGCACCATCGCCGAAGCGCAGCGGCTCTGGAAGGAGGTTCGGCGCAAGAACCTGATGGTGAAGGTGCCGGCGACGCCGGAAGGCCTACCCGCGATCGAGCACCTGATCGGCGAAGGCATCAGCATCAACATCACGCTCCTATTCTCGCAAAAGGTCTATCTCGAGGTCGCCGAAGCCTATCTGAAGGGCCTGGAGAAGTACGTCGCCGGCGGCGGCGACCCCTCGCACATTGCAAGCGTGGCGAGCTTCTTCGTCAGCCGCATCGACACCGCCGTCGACAAGCAGCTCGACGACAAGATCGCGAAGGCCAACGATCCCACCGAGAAGGAGCGGCTGGCGTCGCTGAAGGGCAAGGTCGCGATCGCCAACGCCAAGCTGGCGTATCAGGATTACAAGCGGATCTTCGCCGGACCGCGCTGGGACAAGCTGGCGGCTAAGGGGGCAAAGCCGCAGCGGCTGCTGTGGGCCTCGACCGGCACCAAGAACAAGGACTACAGCGACGTCCTGTACGTCGAGGAGCTGATCGGCCCCGACACGGTCAACACCGTGCCGCCGGCAACGCTCGACGCCTTCCGCGACCATGGCAAGGTGCGCGACAGCCTCGAGGAGAACATCGAGGACGCGCGGCGCGTGCTCGATGAACTGGAAAAATCCGGGATCTCGCTGGACGCGATCACCGCCGAACTGGTCAAGGACGGCGTCAGGCTGTTCGCCGATGCCGCCGACAAGCTCTATGGCGCCGTGGCGTTCAAGCGCGCCACCTCGCTCGGCACCGGCATCGACGGCCAGAAGCTCAAGGTCGGCGGCGAGCTTGCCAAGGCAATCGAAGAGAATACGGAGGAATGGCGTGCCTCGGCCAAGGTCCGCCGGCTTTGGCAGAAGGACAAATCGGTCTGGACCGGCGAGGATGAGGACAAATGGCTGGGCTGGCTGACCAGCCCGGCGAAGGCCGACATCGCCGACTACGAGGATTTCGCCGAGCGCGTGAAGGGCCAGAAATTCACCGACGCGGTCGTGCTCGGCATGGGCGGCTCCAGCCTGGGGCCGGAGGTGCTGGCGGAGACCTTCGCCAACAAGAGCGGCTTCCCCAAGCTGCACGTGCTCGATTCCACCGACCCGGCGCAGGTGCGGGCGATGGAAGCAGCGGTCGATATCTCGAAGACGCTGTTCATCGTCTCCAGCAAATCCGGCGGCACCACCGAGCCGAACGTGATGAAGGACTATTTCTTCGACCGCGTCTCCAAGACGATCGGCGCCGCCAAGGCCGGCCACCGCTTCATCGCAGTGACCGATCCCGGCTCGTCGCTGGAGAAGACGGCGAAGCGGCAGGGTTTTGCCCGCATCTTCTACGGCGAGCCCACGATCGGCGGCCGCTACTCGGTGCTCTCCCCCTTCGGCCTGGTGCCGGCGGCAGCCGCCGGCATCAATGTCCGCAGCCTGATCAAGCATACGCTGTCGATGGTGCGCTCCTGCGGCGCCGACGTGCCGCCGCACGAGAACCCGGGCGTGCAGCTCGGGCTCGCGATGGGGCTCGCCGGCCTCGAAGGCCGCGACAAGGTGACGATCACCTCGTCCAGGAAGATCGCCGATTTCGGCGCCTGGGCCGAGCAGTTGATCGCCGAATCCACCGGCAAGGACGGCAAGGGCCTGATCCCAATTGACGGCGAGACGCTGGCCGAGCCGGCTGCCTATGGCGACGACCGCTTCTTCATCGACCTCCGCACCGAGGGCGAGGACGACGCCGAGCATGACGCCCGGCTGGACGCGCTGGAGCAGGCCGGCCATCCCGTGGTCCGGATCGTCCTGCCGTCGATCGACCATATCGGCCAGGAGTTCTTCCGCTTCGAGATCGCGACGGCGGTGGCAGG
This sequence comes from Bradyrhizobium sp. LeoB3, assembly GCF_055456055.1. Taxonomy (NCBI): domain Bacteria; kingdom Pseudomonadati; phylum Pseudomonadota; class Alphaproteobacteria; order Hyphomicrobiales; family Nitrobacteraceae; genus Bradyrhizobium; species Bradyrhizobium sp. LeoB3. The sequence goes on along the minus strand of NZ_JBVBEF010000051.1, from coordinate 55,174 downwards.
CTCGGTGCTCGGCATCAACCCGTTCAACCAGCCAGATGTCGAGGCGGCCAAGATCAAGACCCGCGAACTGACCGCAGCGTTCGAGAAGTCCGGATCGCTGCCGGCCGAACAGCCGGTGGTCTCGACCGCCGAGGCCGACCTCTACACCGACGAGCACAACGCCGCCGCGCTGCGCAAGGCCGGCGCGGACGGCACGCTCGGCTCCTGGCTGAAGGCGCATTTGTCGCGCTCCCACCCCGGCGACTATGTCGCCCTGCTCGCCTATATCGAGCGCGACAACGCGTTCATCGATGCGCTGCAAAAGATGCGGCTCGCAGTGCGCGACAGCAGGCATCTTGCCACCTGCGCCGAGTTCGGTCCGCGCTTCCTGCACTCGACGGGCCAGGCCTACAAGGGCGGCCCCGACAGCGGCGTGTTCCTGCAGATCACCGCCGATGATGCCGAGGATCTTCCGGTGCCGGGCCAGAAGGCCAGTTTCGGCGTCATCAAGGCGGCGCAGGCGCGCGGCGATTTCGACGTCTTGACCGAACGCGGCCGGCGCGCGCTGCGCGTCCATCTCAAGGGCGGACTCGGCCCGGCGCTAGCCACGCTGGACGCCGCACTTAACGAAGCCCTCAACTAGAGCATGGTCCCGAAAAACCGGACACCGGTTCTCGGATCACGCGCAACAGTCAAGGACATGACAACATGCAGCTCGGCATGATCGGCTTGGGGCGGATGGGTGGCAACATCGTCCGCCGGCTGATGGCCCACGGCCATACCGCCGTGGTCTACGACAAGGATCCGAAGGCGGTCGCCGCGCTTGCCGCCGACGATGCCTTAGGCTCCGCCTCGCTGGAGGAATTCGTGCTCAAGCTGGAGCAGCCGCGCACCGCCTGGGTGATGCTGCCGGCCGGCAAGATCACCGAGGCGACAATCGAGGCGCTGTCCAAGCTGATGCAGCCGGGCGACACCATCATCGACGGCGGCAACACGTTCTGGCAGGACGACGTCCGCCGCGGCAAGGCGCTGAAGGAACGCGGCCTGCACTATGTCGACGTCGGCACCTCCGGCGGCATCTGGGGCATCGAGCGCGGCTACTGCATGATGATCGGCGGCGAGAAATCCGTCATCGACCGGCTCGACCCGATCTTCAGCGCGCTCGCGCCCGGCCTCGGCGACATTCCGCGCACGCCGCACCGCGAGGGCCGCGATCCCCGTATCGAGCAAGGCTACATCCATGCCGGCCCGGTCGGCGCCGGGCATTTCGTCAAGATGATTCATAACGGCATCGAATACGGCCTGATGCAGGCCTATGCCGAGGGCTTCGACATCCTCAAGAATGCGAGCAGCGAGGCGCTCCCGCCGGATCACCGCTTCGATCTCGAGATCGCCGATATCGCCGAGGTCTGGCGCCGCGGCAGCGTGATCCAGTCCTGGCTGCTCGACCTCACCGCGATCGCGTTCGCCGAGAACGCCACCCTCGATAATTATTCCGGCTTCGTCGAGGATTCCGGCGAAGGCCGCTGGACCGTCAATGCCGCGATCGACGAGGCGGTGCCCGCGGAAGTGCTGACGGCGGCGCTGTTTGCCCGCTTCCGCTCGCGCAAGGACCACACCTTCGCCGAGAAGATCCTCTCCGCCATGCGCGCCGGTTTCGGCGGCCACCGGGAGCCGCCACAAAGCGCGAAGAAGAGCTAGGGAAGGCCTAATGATGACGAACGGTCACGCGCAAAAGAAACCCGACCCTTGCTCCTTCATCATCTTCGGCGTCACAGGCGACCTCGCGCACCGGCTGGTGATCCCTGCGCTCTATAATCTCGCCGCGACCAATCTGTTGCCCGACAGATTCTGCATCGTCGGCGTCGCCCGCGGCGGCATGTCGAACGAGGAATTGAACGCGAGCCTGATGAAGGGATTGCGCCAGTTCGCGACCCGTCCGGTCGATGAGACCGTCGCCAAACGCCTGTTCGAATGCGTGACCGCGGTCGAAGCCGACCCGAAGGATCCCGCCTCCTTCGACAGGATGGCGAGCGAACTCAAGGAACGGGAAACGGCGCGCGGCACCGGCGGCAACCGGCTGTTCTATTTGGCCACTCCGCCGGGCGCCTTCCTGCCGATCACCAAGCAATTAGCCCGCACGGGCATGCTGGCCGAAAACGGCTATTGGCGGCGGATCGTGATCGAGAAACCGTTCGGTACGGACCTTGACTCGGCGAGGCACCTCAATACCGAGTTGCTGAAGGTCGTCGACGAGCACCAGATCTACCGGATTGATCATTACCTCGGCAAGGAAACCGTCCAGAACATCCTGGTGCTGCGCTTTGCCAACGGCATGTTCGAGCCGATCTGGAATCGGAATCATATCGACCACATCCAGATCACCGTCGACGAGAAGCTCGGCGTCGGCCATCGCGGCAGCTTCTATGACTCGACCGGCGCGCTGCGCGACATGGTGCCGAACCATCTGTTCCAGCTGATGTCGCTGGTGGCAATGGAGCCGCCGATCCGCTTTGATGCGCATTCGGTGCGCACCGAGAAGGCGAATGTGCTGGCCGCGATCCAGCTCCAGAGCGAACAGGAAGCGCTGCACAATTCGGTGCGGGGGCAGTATCGCGGCGGCAAGATCGGCGACACCGTGATCGAGGACTATTGCAAGACCACGGACGTCAAGCCCGGCAGCGCCACCGAGACCTATGCCGCGCTCAAGCTGATCATCGACAATTGGCGCTGGGCCGGCGTGCCGTTCTATCTGCGCACCGGCAAGGCCTTGGCCGCCAAGCGCACCGAGATCGCCATCAAGTTCAAGCAGGCGCCGTTCGCAATGTTCCGCGACACGCCGATAGACCAGCTCTCGCAGAACTACCTCGTGATCTCGACCGAGCCGACCGAGGGCATCGAGCTGCAGTTCAACACCAAGGTTCCCGGCCCGACCATCAACATCGACGGCGTCGAGATGAAGTTCCGCTACAAGGACTACTTCAAGGCCGAGCCGTCCACCGGCTATGAGACGCTGATCTATGACTGCATGATCGGCGACAACATCCTGTTCCAGCGCGCCGACAGCGTCGAGGCCGGCTGGCAGGCCGTGCAACCCTTCCTCGATGCCTGGAAGAAGGCTGGCGGCGCCGGCCTGCAGCCCTACAAGGCCGGCTGCGAGGGCCCCGAGGCCGCCAACGCGCTTCTGACCCGCGACGGCCGTAGCTGGCGAAAGCTCGGCTGACCATGACCGCCGTCGGCCGCCGCCAGATCATCACCGTCGCCGATCCCGCAGCGCTGGCGAACGCCGCCGCCGAACGCGTGCTGGCGCGGATGGCCACGAACAGCGGCCGGATCGCGATCTGCCTGACCGGCGGATCGAGCCCGAAAGCGCTCTACCGGTTGCTTGCGACCGAGCCGTACCGCGCCAGGATCCCATGGGACCGCGTGCACTGGTTCATCGGCGACGAGCGCTTCGTGCCGCCTGACGATCCCAGGAACAACATGGCGATGGCGCGCGCGACATTCCTGGATCGCTACGCGCCCGCCCCCCACATCCATCCGATCCCGACCTATGCCGCCAGCCCCGATGAAGCGGCGGAGCGCTATGCGCGCGAGCTGCAATCGTTCTACGGCGCGGAAGATCTGGACGCCGCCCGTCCGCTGTTCGATCTGGTGCTGATGGGTGTCGGGCCGGATGGACACACCGCCTCGCTGTTTCCGAACTACCCCGCGATCGAGGTGATCGACCGTTGGGCGGTCGGCGTGCCCAAGGCCAATGTCGAACCGTTCGTGCCGCGCGTCAGCCTGACCCTGCCGACGCTGGCTTGCTGCCGCGAAATGCTGTTCGAGGCCGCGGGCACGGAGAAGCGCGCAATCCTGACCCGCGTCTTCGCCGGCGAGAACCTGCCGGCGAACCGCGCGCAATCGATCGGCGAGACGGTCTGGTTGATCGACGAGGCGGCGCGGCCGGAGAATTTTAGTGGCTGATCCGGCAACCCTCTGCGCCCTCGTCGTGATGGGCGTCTCCGGCTCAGGCAAGAGCACGATCGGCGAGACGCTCGCGGGGCGGCTCGGCTGGCGTTTCGAGGACGGTGATCGCTTTCACCCCGCAAGCAATGTCGCGAAAATGAGCGCAGGCCAGCCGCTCACCGATGACGATCGCCGCCCCTGGCTGCAGGCAATCGCCGATGAGATCGACCGCGTCTGCAAGGCTGGCGAGCGCCTGGTGGTCGCCTGCTCGGCGCTGAAGCGCGCCTACCGCGACATCCTGCTGCATGGACGCAGTGACGTCGGCATCGTCTTCCTCGACGGCACCGAGGCGCTAATCGCGAGCCGGCTCGCCCATCGCAAGGGCCATTTCATGCCACCGGGCCTCCTCGCCAGCCAATTCCAGACCCTGGAGCCGCCGGCCCTGAGCGAACAACCGATCACCGTCTCGATCGACGCGACGATCGAGACCATCGTCGACGCCATCATCCGCCAAATGAAGTAGCCCCATGACCCGCATCGCCCTGCTCGTTTCCGACGTCGACGGTACGCTATTGACCAAGGACAAGGTTTTGACGGCCGCCGCCCGCGCAGCCGCGCAAAAACTGCATGCGGCGGGCGTCGGCTTCACCATCGTCTCCAGCCGCCCCTCGATCGGCATGGGATTTTTGATCGAGCCGCTGGCGATCACGCTGCCGGTCGGCGCCTTCAACGGCAGCTCGATCATCGATCCAGAGCTCAAGCCGATCGAGCAGCACCTGATCCCGCCCGCGACCGCGCGGCGGGCCATCGATCTGCTCCGCGAATTCGGCGTCGACATCTGGCTGTTCACCAACGACCGCTGGCTGACGGCCAATCCCGACGGCGAATATGTCGCGCACGAGCGGCACACCATCAGGCACGAGGCGACCATCGTTACGGATTTCACGCCCTATCTCGACCAGGCCTGCAAGATCGTCGGCGCCTCTTCCGACGCCCCGCTGCTCGCGCGCTGCGAAAGCGCGATGCAAGAGGCCGTCGGCACCGAGGCGACCGCCGTCCGCTCGCAAACCTATTATCTCGACGTCACCCCGCCCGGCCACGACAAGGGCACCTTTGTCGAGGCAATGGCAAAACGATTGGGCATTCCGACCGAGGCGGTGGCAACCATCGGCGACATGCGCAACGATTTGCCGATGTTTGCGAGGAGCGGCGTTCAGTTCGCGATGGGCAACGCCAGCGACGAGGTCAAGAGCCAGGCGAAGTTCGTGACCGACAGCAACGAGCATGACGGCTTCGCCAAGGCGATCGAGATGGTGCTGAACTATAACGAGACCGCGTGACGGCGAATGCACCGCCGTCCCGTCAGCTCTCCTTGCTCCCCGCGCCCTCGACAAAATCCACCGGCGTCTCTTTCTTGACGCTCGTCCCAAGCAGCGTTGCGTCCCAGTTGGTCAGACGGACGCAGCCATGGGATTCCGATTTGCTGATCTTCGATGGTTCAGGCGAACCATGGATTCCGTAACCCTCCCCTGAAAGCCCGATCCAATATGATCCGACCGGATTGTTCGGGCCGGGCTTGATGACGAACGGCCGCTTGGCGTGCACGCCCTTGAACTTGTACGCCGGGTTGTAGCGGTAGAAGGGATTGGCGTCAGACGAGATCACCTTGAGCGTGCCGCTCGGCGTCGGCTTGTCCTCGCTGCCGACGGTTGCCGGAAAGAAGGCGACCAGCGCGCCGCCGCCGTCGAAGGCCTTGACGGTCTGCCGCGACTTGTCGACTTCGATCCGCGCCACGTTCAGCTTCAGCTGGGGATCGCGACCGTTGACGACAAGAATGGTCTCGCCGGCCCGGTCGAACTTCTTGCCGGGGTTGAGCTGGGCCAGCAGCCCCTCGCTCATGTGGAATTTCTCCGCAAGCGCCTCGCGCGCGCTCTTGTAGCCGAGCGCCGGCAGCGATTTCATGGCCTCCAACTTGGCGGGGATCCTCCTGATAAACGGTCCTTTCACATCCTTTTCGGAGATCGTGTAGCTCGTGATGATGTCGCCTTGGGCAGCCTCGTTCAGCTTTGCCCAGATCTCCGGGGTGAGCGTCTTTTGGAACGTCAGGCCCTTAGCTTCCGCGAACGCCTGCAGCGCCTTGCGCGTATTCTCGGCAAACTTGCCGTCGATCTCTCCGGGCGAGAACAGCGCGCGCTCGAGCAGCACCTGGGCCTTGATGATGGTCGCGTTGGCCTTTTCCTCGGACGCGGGGCGAGCCCGGTACCCGGCCTTGTTGATCGCCGCGGCATCAAGGCCGGCAGCGAACGCCTGCCCCGACATCAGACATGCAAGCAGCGCTGCGGCGAACAGGCGAGCCATTGCCGATCCTCCAACCAGATATTTGCAGACAATGATCGTTGACCCCGCCGGTTCCTTCGCGCGGGTCCGCGCGGTAGCCTATTTCGACCGCTGCACGGCCGGCTTCTCGGCCGCCCGCTTGGCGTCGCTGAGATTGTGCGCGGTGTTGATCAGCGCGATATGAGTCAGCGCCTGCGGGAAATTGCCGGTCTGGCGGCCGGCGATGGCGTCGTACTCTTCGGCGAGCAGGCCGAGGTCATTGGCAAGCGCGATCACGCGATCGAACAGCGTTTGCGCCTTCCCGACCTCGCCCGCGAGCACATAGGAATCGGCAAGCCAAAGCGTGCAGGCGAGGAAGGCGCCTTCGATCGGCTGCTCCTCTTCGGAGACTTCGCGCGGATCGTGCCGCATCACGAAGCCATTGCGCATCAGGTATTGCTCGGTCGCGGCCAAGGTGCCGAGGATTCGCGGATCGGTCGGCGGCAGGAACCCGACCGCCGGCAGCAGCAGCAGGCTGGCGTCAAGCAGTTTCGAACCATAGGATTCGACGAACGAATTGAGCTCGGGGTCGAATCCCCTGGCGCAGATGTCGCGGTGGATTGTCTCGCGCAGCATCCGCCATTTGTCGAGCGGCGCCTTGAGGCCGAATTGTTCGACACTCTTGATGCCGCGGTCGAAGGCGACCCAGGTCATCACCTTCGAAAAGACATAGTGCTTGCCCGCGCCACGACGCTCCCAGATTCCGTGGTCCGGCCGGTCCCATTCTTCCGCAAGGTGTTCGAGCACAGCGCATTCCAGCGACCAGCTCGCATCGTCGAGCTGCAACTTCGCGACGCGCGCCTGGTGGAAGGCGTCGATCAATTCGCCGTAGACGTCGAGCTGCAGTTGCGCATGCGCGGCGTTGCCGATGCGCACCGGCTGCGCGCCCTCATAGCCGGGCAGCCAGACCGCTTCCCACTCCAGAAGCCGCCGCTGGCCCATGATGCCGTACATGATCTGCATGTTGGCCGGCGCCCCCGCCGCCGCGCGCAACAACCAATTGTGCCAGGCCAGCGCTTCCTCGGTGTAGCCCGAGTTCATCAGCGCCAGCAGCGTGAAGGTCGCATCCCGCAGCCAGCAGTAGCGGTAGTCCCAGTTACGCTGGCCGCCGAGTTTTTCCGGCAGCGAGGTCGTGGGCGCCGCGACGATGCCGCCGGTCGGCGCGAAGGTCAGCGCCTTCAGCGTGATCAGCGAGCGCAGCACGAGGTTGCGACCAAACCCCTCATAGGTGCAGCGGCTCGACCATTCGGTCCAGAACGCTTCGGTGTCCTGCAAGGCTTGGGCGGGATCGATCGGCCCGGGAACCGGCAGATGCGAGGGTCCATAGGTCATCACGAAAGGCAAGCTCTCGCCTTCGCCGACCGTGAATTCGGCCACCGTGGTCATGTTATGTCCGTGGGTCTCGACCGGCGAGCGGAGCACGATCATGTCCTGCCCCGCGATCGCCAGCAGCGCCGATCCGTCCTCGCTCTTCTTGACCCAGGGAATATCCGCGCCCAAGCCGAAACGGATGATCAGCTCCATCCGCAAGGCGACGGTGCCCTTCACGCCATGCACCAGCCGGACGACGTCGGACGCATTGCCGCGCGGCGGCATGAAATCGATCAACTCGATGACGCCGCTTTCGGTCTCGAACCGCGTCTCCAGGATCAGCGTGTTGTCGCGGTAACGGCGGGAGGTTTTGATGATGGTCCCAGCTGGCGCGATCAACCAGCGGCCATGCCTGTTGTTGCCGAGCAGCGCCGCGAAACAGGCATCGCAATCGAAGGCGGGCCAGCACAGCCAGTCGATCGATCCGTCGCGGCCGACAAGCGCCGCCGTCTCACAATCGCCGATCAGTCCGTAATCCTCGATCCTGCAAGACACGGTGGCGACTGCTCCTCTCTTGTTTGAGCATGATCTCCGCGCAAACGCCGCGCCTTAGTCGCGAGGGAAAACCAGTTCCCACTTTTGCGGATCATGCTCCAGGTTTATGCGGACGACCGTGCGCGCGTGGCGTTCTTCAGTGCTTCGACATCGATGGCGGAGGCAATATGCTCGATCGACACCGGCAGCCGCCGCCGCCAGTTTGGATGTTCGTCGACGGTGCCGGGGATGTTCGGCTGGTCGACCAGGCCGAGCAGGTCCTCCAGCGAGATTGTCAGCAGGCGGGACCTGGTCCGGGAGAGGAAAGTAGCGACCGAATAAAGATCATGGCGGTCGATGCCATTCTGGCGCAGCACCTCGTCCAGCATGCCTAGCGCATGCCAGCGCGCCTGGTCGCTTTCGCCCGGATCGATGCCGAGCGAACGCTTCAGCTTCAGATCGCTGAACGAGCGCCAGCCGGCATAGGTCGCAAGATCATGGGTGTTGAAGGTGACGAGCGCATTGGCGGCGTAGCGGTCGGTGCCGCGAAACGCCCCGGTGTCGTCGCGCTCGAACATCATCACGAGATAGGACCAGATGCCCCAGTCGTTCATCTGCTCGCGAAAACCGTCCGGCACGGTGCCGAGATCCTCGCCGATCACGACGCACCGATGCGCCACGCTCTCCTGCGCGGTTGCGGCCAGCAGCGCCTCGAACGGCATCTGCACATAGGCGCCGTTCTCGGGGCCAAAGCCCTGCGGCACCAGATAAAGCCGCTTCAAGCCGAGCACATGGTCGAGCCGGATTGCGCCGGCGTGGCGCATCGAGGCGCGCAGCATCTCCCGATACGGCTCGAAGGAGCGCATTTCGAGGCCGGCGGCGTTGAAGCCGGCAAGACCCCAATCCTGCCCGGCGGTGTTGAGCGGGTCGGGCGGCGCCCCGACGCCGAGCAGGCGCGAGATCGCGCCCTGCTCGTTCCAGGCATCGAAGCCGTCGGACTGCACGCCGACGGCGACATCGAGATAAAGCCCAACCTTCATGCCGAGCTGGTGCGCCAGCGCCTTGCATGCCGCAAGCTGCCGGTCAGCGTTCCATTGCACGAACTCGACGAATTCGATCTCGCCGAAATCGGCGCCCTTGCGCAGGCGGCTGCACTTGCCGTCGTCCGGCCGCCGCCATTCTTCGGGCCATTCCCACCAGGGCTGGTTGAACTTTTTCCGCAACACCTCGAAACACGCGAAGCGCGACAAGAGCGGCCCGCGCTCGCTCCTGAAGCGTTCGAAGTCCTGACGGCGCTCGAGCGTCGGGCTCGCCTTGAAGCTCGCAAACGCGGAGCGCAGCGCCTGCCATTTTGACGCCGCAACCGCACGATAGTCGACGATGTCCCCGGCGCGCAGTTGCGCGAGCTTGTCCTTCGCGCTGGGATCGACGCGGAATTCCGGCAGCTTCTCGACGTCGATATAGAGCGCGTTGAGGAACAGCCGGCTGTTCGGCGAATAGGGGCTACAATCACCGGGGCGGTCATCGAACAGCGCATGCAGCGGGTTAAGTCCGACACCACCGGCACCCAATTGATGGGCGAGTTCGATCAAGCCCCGCAGATCTGTGAAATCGCCCATGCCCCAATTGCGCGCGGAACGCACGCTGTAGAGCTGAACCGCAAGCAGCCAGCAGCGGTCAAAATCGCCGCCAAAGGCACGTTCCGGTGCGACAATCAGCGGCAGCTCTTCGGTCGATCCGGCAGCATCGTTCAGGCGGAGCTGGTACACCCCGACCGGCAAATCCTGCGGCCAGGATATCGTCCGGTCGCCCGCCTCACCCTTCGCCATCATTTTGCCACCAGCCGAAATCGTCCATCCGACCGGCAACTTGGCGTCGATCGAAAGCTCCGAGGGCGCCGGGCAGCGGCGCCGCACGACAACCGGCTGATCGATCCACCGGCGTGGCTCGCGCGGCGGCAAGGCGTCAAGGATCGTTTTCAACGCAGCCGCGTCTGTCACACGGCGGTGGCCCTGACCGTCGATATATTCGGTCGTAATTCCAAGGTCTCTGGCTTTGGCGTAGGGGTCCATTCGGCACGCGCTTTGCACATGACCCGGGAGAGTGGGTCACGAAATTATGTAGATGCGGGAAGGGGATAGATGACGTTTAACTCGCTGTCCTTCGAGGCGTTCCATGGGAACCAATGTCCCATGAGCGGCTTTCTATATCAGTCCGGAGCGTATCCTTCACGCAACGGGGGCGTCATTTCCTTGTCAATGGCGGCATCACCGTGAACAAAACCGCTCAAACTGTCGAGAGTGCCGCCGGCACTTTCCATATCGAAGACGTCTATCCGCTGATCGATGGCGGCCGCTACCCCGTGAAACGCATCGTGGGGGAGCCCGTTGAGGTCTGGGCCGACGTCTATCGCGACGGGCATGACATCGTCGCCGCAGAACTGATCTGGCGCGGCGAGCTCGACCACGAATGGCGGCGCGAGCCGATGACCATGCACGGGAACGATCGCTGGTTTGGCTCCTTCGTCCCCGACACGCCCGGCCGTTATTTCTATGCGATCGAGGCCTGGACCGACGAATTCGCCACCTGGCGGCACGGCTTTGAGCTGAAGCAGAAGGCCGGCACCGATGTGACGCTCGATGCCATCGAAGGCGCGGGCATGCTGACCAAGGCGCAGGCCGGCGGACGGGCGGCGGCGGCCATCATCCTCAAGCAGTGCGAGGCCTATCTCCAGACCGGCGATCCGGCTGCCCTGCTCACACCTGAATTGCAGGACGCGATGGCCGAAAGCCAGTCGCGACCCGACCTGACGCGCTCACAGCTCTTCCCGTTCGTCGCCGATCGGCCGCGGGCGCGCTTCGGCTCCTGGTATGAGATGATCCCGCGCAGCCAGGGCAAGGTCGAGGGACAGCACGGCACCTTCCGCGACTGCATCGACCGGTTGCCTGACGTCGCGGCGATGGGGTTCGACGTGGTCTACTTCACGCCGATCCACCCGATCGGCAAGATCAACCGCAAGGGACGCAACAATGCGGTCACCGCCAAGGAAGGCGATCCCGGCAGCCCCTACGCGATCGGCTCGGCCGAAGGCGGCCACGACGCCATCCATCCGGAATTGGGCACGTTGCAGGACTTCCGCGCCTTCGTCGCGGCATGCAGAGAGCACAACATGGAAGTCGCGCTCGACTTCGCGGTGCAATGTTCGCCGGACCATCCCTGGCTGAAGGAACATCCGCAATGGTTCAAGAAGCGCCCCGACGGTTCGATGCGCTATGCGGAGAATCCGCCGAAGAAATATGAGGACATCGTCAACCCGGATTTCGGCTGCGAGGATTCAGGCTCGCTGTGGAATGCGCTGCGGGACGTGATCCTGTTCTGGGTCGACCAGGGCGTGAAGATCTTCCGCGTCGACAATCCCCACACCAAGCCGTTCCCGTTCTGGGAATGGCTGATCCACCAGGTGCAGTTGCACCATCCCGACGTGATCTTCCTCGCCGAAGCCTTCACCCGGCCGAAGCTGATGAAGGGATTGGCAAAACTCGGCTTCACCCAGTCCTACACCTATTTCACCTGGCGCACCCAGCGCTGGGAGCTGGAGCAATACCTGATCGAGCTCACCCGTTATCCGGAGCGCGACTTCTACCGACCGAATTTCTTCGTCAACACGCCCGACATCCTGCCCTTCCATCTGCAGGGCGGCGAACCCTGGATGTTCAAGTCGCGCGTGGCGCTGGCGGCGACGCTGTCCGGCACCTACGGCATCTACAACGGTTTCGAGCTGCTGGAGCACGAGCCGATCCCCGGGCGGGAGGAATATCTCGATTCCGAGAAATACGAGATCAAGGTGCGTGACTGGGACAAGCCCGGCAACATCAAGCCCTATATCCGTGACCTCAACCTGGCGCGCCGCGCCAACGCAGCGTTGCAGCAGACCAGCAATCTGCGTTTCCTGCCCATCGAGGACGGCAACGTAATCGGATTCGTCAAGGAATCCGTCGACGGGAGCAACACGGTTGCGGTCGCAATTGCATTGTCGCGCGACGCCCACGAAGTCTGGCTGCCGCTCGGCGATGTCCAGACGGGCACCGGCGATGAGCGCCGCCACGTCGCTGCGGTCGAGAACCTGATCACGGGCGAACGCCATGCACTCGACTGGGGCGGCATCCGGGTGCGGATTGACCCGATGCGCGATCCGGCGGTGCTGTTCCGCTGCCTGGCCTGAAGGGGGCGGTGCCATGAACGTGCTTTCAGCGGTCGAGACAAAGGAACTGGTGGCCACCGAGACGGCGGACGAGCTCTGGTACAAGGACGCCATCATCTACCAGCTCCACGTCAAGGCCTTCGCCGACAGCAACAATGACGGCATCGGCGATTTCGCGGGGCTGACCGAGAAGCTCGGCTATCTGCAGGATCTCGGCGTCACCACGCTGTGGTTGTTGCCATTCTATCCGTCCCCGGGGCGTGATGACGGCTACGACATCGCCGACTATGGCGACATCAATCCCGATTTCGGAACGATGAAGGACTTCAAGCGCTTCATCCATGAAGCCAAGAAGCGCGGCCTTCGTGTCATCACCGAGCTCGTCGTCAACCACACCTCTGACCAGCACGCCTGGTTCAAGCGCGCGCGCCGCAGCCATCCCGGCTCGAGCGCACGCAACTGGTATGTCTGGAGCGACACCGACCAGAAATACCAGGGCACGCGGATCATCTTCACCGATACCGAGAAGTCGAACTGGACCTGGGACCCCGAAGCGGGCCAGTTCTACTGGCACCGCTTCTTCTCGCACCAGCCGGACCTGAACTTCGACAACCCGCGCGTGGTGCGCGCCATCGTGCAGGTGATGAAGCGCTGGCTCGACACCGGCGTCGACGGTTTCCGGCTCGACGCCATTCCCTATCTCTGCGAGCGCGAAGGCACCAACAACGAGAACCTGCCCGAGACTCACGCCATCATCAAACTGCTGCGGCGCGAGCTCGACACCTACGCCAAGGGCAAGATCCTGCTCGCCGAAGCCAATCAATGGCCGGAGGACGTGCAGGAATATTTCGGCCGGGAAGACGAATGCCACATGGCGTATCATTTCCCGCTGATGCCGCGCATCTACATGGCGATCGCGCAGGAGGACCGCTTTCCGATCACCGACATCCTGCGGCAGACGCCCGACATCCCGGCCAGTTGCCAATGGGCGCTGTTCCTCCGCAACCATGACGAGCTGACGCTGGAAATGGTCACCGATGTCGAGCGCGACTATCTGTGGTCGACCTATGCCAACGATCCCCGCGCCCGCATCAATGTCGGCATTCGCCGCCGCCTCGCGCCATTGATGGACAATGACCGGCGCAAGATCGAATTGATGAACTCGCTCCTGCTCTCGTTCCCGGGCACGCCGATCATCTATTACGGCGACGAGATCGGGATGGGCGACAACATCTATCTCGGCGACCGCAACGGCGTCCGCACGCCGATGCAATGGAGCCCGGACCGCAATGGCGGCTTCTCGCGCGCCGACCCGGCGCGGCTCTACGCACCCATGATCATGGACCCCGTCTACGGCTACGAGGCCGTGAACGTGGAAGCGCAGTCGCGCAGCCTGTCGTCGCTGCTCAGCGCCACCAAACGCCTGATCGCGGTGCGCAAGTCGACGCTGGCCTTCGGCCGCGGCTCCATGACCTTCATCCGCCCCGAGAACCGCTCGGTGCTCGCCTATGTCAGGCAGTATCAGGACGAGGTTATTCTCTGCGTCGCCAACCTGTCGCGCTCGGCGCAGGCGACCGAGCTCGACCTTTCCGCCTTCAAGGGACGCATTCCCCTGGAGATGCTCGGCCGCACGCGCTTCCCGACGATCGGCGAACTGCCCTATATGGTCACGCTGGCGCCGTATGGCTTCTACTGGTTCCAGCTCCAGGAGCCGGACAAGTCCATCGCCATCCCGCGGCGCGCGGTGCCGGAATTCGAGACGCTGGTCGTACCGCTGAACTCGACCTGGGTGTCGCTGGCGCGCGCCCGCGGCGTGTTCGAGCGCGACGTGCTGCCGGGCCACCTGTCGCGGGCGCGCTGGTATCCGGAGAGTTTGTCGAAGGCGATCCAGCCGCAGCTCGTCTCCGCGATTCCCTTCTGCGATATCGGCGACAACCGCCCCTGGCTCGCTTTCTTCGAGACGACTCAGCGCGGCGCCACCTCACGCTACGTGCTGCCGATCCGGATCGAATGGGTGCGCTTCGACCGCGAGCGCTACAATCCGCGCGCCCTAGCCGCGGTACGGCAAGGCGCGCGCGAGGGCACGCTGCTCGATGTTGCGACCGACGAGATCTTCATCGCGCTGTTGCTCCGCAATCTGGCGCAGTCGCTGACGGTCGAGGACGAGGAGCTCGGCATCGCGCTGCGCCTCGAATTCCGCCCGACCAGCCGCTTCACGGACAAGCCGATCAAACAGCCCCAGCGCATCCGCGCGGTGGAGACCGAGCAGTCCAATAGCACGGCGCTGGTCGACGAGGATTACGTCGTCAAAATCTACCGCAAGCTCGAGCCCGGCATCAATCCGGAGATCGAGATGGGACGCTTCCTCACCGACGTCGCGGGCTTCGCCAACACGCCGGCGCTGCTCGGCACGGTCGAGCTCGTCGAGGGTGAGAAGCGCAGTGCGATCGGCATCGTTCACGCCTTTGTCACCAACCAGGGCGAGGCATGGACCGTCACATCAGCCTATCTCGACCGCTTCGTCGAAGAGCAGCGGCTGCTCGCGACCAATCATGAGACGAAGCAAAGCGAACAGCAGATCTCCTATCTGCGCTACATGGCGCAGACGGGAAAGCGGGTCGCCGAACTGCACATTGCGCTGGCGAGCAACCGCGACCTGCCCGAGTTCGTGCCGGAGCCGACCAGGCCGGAAGACGTGCAGCGCTGGATCGACGACATCCTGGCCCGTGCCGATCGCGTTTTCGAGACACTGACGCAGCGACGGGATACGCTGAAAGAGGCCGATCGCCCGCTGGTGGCTCAGTTTCTGGCGCAGCAGGATAGCTTGCCGGCCCGGCTGAAGGCGCTGCTGCCCGGAGACATCGACGGCCTCAACATCCGCCATCACGGCGACTTCCATCTCGGCCAGATGCTGATCGTCAAGGACGACATCTTCATCATCGATTTCGAGGGCGAGCCGCGGCGGAGCATCGCTGAGCGGCGGCGCAAGGCGCCGGCGGCGCGCGATGTCGCCGGGCTAGTCCGCTCGATCGACTACTCCGTCACCGCTGCGCTCGATCGGGCGCTCAAGGTCGCACCCGACGAACAAAGCAAGCTCGCGCTGGCGCTCGCCGACTGGCGGGATCGGGCTACCGCGACGTTCCTGGCCGTCTATCGCGAGACCATGGCGGGCCAGCCCTTGTGGCCGGCCGATCCGGAAGCCGCGGAGCGGATGCTCAACTTCTTCCTGCTTGAGAAAGCATTCTACGAGATCGAATATGAGCTGGCGCACCGGCCCGACTGGCTGCGCGTCCCGCTGACCGGGATGCTCCGTATCCTGGCGCAACAACCGCATGAGCCGCAATGACCAGATTGCCTGCTGAAGCCTACGCGATCATCGAGGGCCGCCATTCCGACCCCTTCCGCTATCTCGGGCTCCACTCCGAGGGCGACCAGAGCGTGGTGCGCGCCTTCCTGCCGGAAGCCTCCAATGTCGAGGCGATCGGCGAGCATGGCGAAACCGCGCCGCTCGCGCGCATTCATGATGCTGGCCTGTTCGCCGGCGCGCTGCCGAACGGCTCGCGCCGATACCAGCTCCGCGCCCGCTTCGGCGACCATGTCGTCGATCTCGACGACCCCTATCGCTTCCCGCCGGTGTTGAGCGACTTCGATCTCTATTTGCTCGGCGAAGGCACCCACCAGCGCATCTACGACAAGCTCGGTGCGCATCCGATGACGCTCGATGGCGTGGAGGGCGTCGCCTTCGTGGTGCTGGCGCCGAACGCGCGGCGGGTCAGCGTGGTCGGCGATTTCAACTTCTGGGATGCGCGGCGGCATCCGATGCGGGTCCGCGGCCCTGGCTATTGGGAATTGTTCATCCCGCATGCCCGCGCCGGCGACCACTACAAATTCGACATCATCGGCCCCAATGGCCAACATCTGCCGCTGAAGTCCGATCCGGTGGCATTCGGCGCCGAGCTGCGCCCGAAGACCGCCTCGATCGTGGTCGACCTCGACCACATTCCGCATCCGCAGGCAGCGCCACCAGGCATCAACGGCATTGGCGCGCCGATCTCGATCTACGAGGTCCATCTCGGCTCATGGCGCCGCAAAGGCAACAATGAGTGGCTGACCTATCGCGAGCTCGCCGAGCAGCTTCCGGCCTATGCGCGCGACATGGGCTTCACCCATCTCGAATTCCTTCCCGTCAGCGAGCATCCATTCGACGGCTCCTGGGGCTATCAGCCGACCGGCCTGTTCGCGCCGACCAGCCGGTTCGGCTCGCCGGCCGACTTCGCTGCGCTCGTCGATGCCTGTCATCGCGAAGGGTTAGGGGTGCTGCTGGACTGGGTGCCCGGACACTTCCCGGACGATCCGCACGGCCTCGGCCATTTCGACGGCACCGCGCTCTATGAGCACGCCAACCCGCTGCAGGGTCGCCATCTCGACTGGGGCACGCTGATCTACAATTACGGGCGCACCGAGGTGACCAATTTCCTGGTCTCGAACGCGCTGTTCTGGCTCGACCGCTATGGCATCGACGGACTGCGCGTCGATGCGGTCGCCTCCATGCTCTATCTCGATTACAGCCGTCCGCCGGGCGGCTGGATCCCGAACAAATATGGTGGCCGCGAGAATTTGGAGGCGATCGACTTTCTGCGCCGCTTCAACACCGAACTGTTCGGGCGCTTTCCGCAGGCGACGACCGCGGCGGAAGAATCGACCGCCTGGCCGCAGGTGTCGCGCCCGGTCGAATTCGGCGGGCTCGGCTTCGGCTACAAGTGGAACATGGGCTGGATGCACGACACCTTGCGCTACATCGGCAAGGAGCCTGTCCACCGCAAGTATCACCACGGCGACATCCTGTTCGGCCTGCACTACGCCTTCTCCGAGAACTTCATCCTGCCGCTCTCGCATGACGAGGTCGTGCACGGCAAACGCTCGATCCTGGGCCGCATGCCCGGCGACGACTGGCAGCGCTTCGCGAATTTGCGCGCCTATTACAGCTTCATGTTCGGCCATCCCGGCAAGAAGCTGTTGTTCATGGGCTGCGAGTTCGGCCAGGAGCGCGAGTGGGCTCACGAACATTCGCTCGACTGGCATCTGCTCGCGCAACCGAAATATGCCGGCGTGCAGGCGCTGATCCGCGATCTCAACCGGCTCTATCGCGCGCTCCCCGCGCTGCATGAACTGGATTGCGATCCGGCCGGCTTCGAATGGGTCATCACCGATGACGCCGACCACAACGTGTTCGCCTGGATCCGCAAGGGCAACAGCGCGCGTTCGCGCTGCCTGGTGGTGGTCAACTTCTCGCCGAACGTCTATCACGACTATCGCATTCGTGTTCCCTTTGCCGGGAAATGGCGCGAGGTGCTGAATTCGGATTCCTCCCACTATGGCGGCAGCAATGTCGGCAATATCGGTGAGGTGGTCACGCATGAAGGCATTGTGCCCGAGCTCAGCCTGACCATTCCGCCGCTGGCTGCGATCTTCCTCGTACCTGAAAGCTGACGTATGCGACTGACTGGGGGAACGTCGTCCCGGCTGGGCGCCAGTTGGGACGGAAGGGGTACCAATTTTGCGTTGTTCTCTGCGAATGCGGAGAAGGTCGAGCTGTGCCTGTTCGACAGCCAGGGCCGGCGCGAGCTCGAACGCATCGAACTCCCGGAGCGCACCGAGGACGTCTGGCACGGCTATCTCAACGACGTCTCGCCGGGCCAGCTCTACGGCTATCGCGTCTACGGCCCCTACGCGCCGGAGCGCGGCCACCGGTTCAATGCCAACAAGCTCCTGCTCGATCCCTATGCCAAGCGGCTCGCGGGGCGGCTGGTGTGGAGCGATGCGCATTTCGCCTACCGCACCGGCAGCGCGCGCGAGGACCTATCCTTTGATCGGCGCGACAATGCCCGCGGCATGCCGAAGGCGGTCGTGGTCGACGAGACCTTCAACTGGGGCCGCCGCGAAATCCGTCCCCACATCCCCTGGGAAGACACGATCATCTACGAGGCTCATGTCAAGGGACTGACGCAGAAGCGCGAGGACGTCGCGCCGAACCTGCGCGGCACCTATGGCGGACTGTCCTCGCCCGCGATGATCAATCATCTGAGGCGGCTCGGCGTCACCACGATCGAACTGTTGCCGATCCACGGCCTGATCGACGACCGCATCCTGGTCGAGAAGAAGCTCGCCAATTATTGGGGCTACAACACGCTCGCCTTCTTCGCGCCGGAGCCGCGCTACGCGCAGGACAATGCGCTGGATTCCTTCCGCACCACTGTGGCGCGACTGCACGATGCCGGCATCGAGGTGATGCTCGACGTCGTCTACAACCACACCGCCGAGGGCAACCATATGGGCCCGACGCTGTCGTTCCGCGGCATCGACAACGCCTCCTATTACTGGCTGAAGCCGGACAATCCGCGCTACTATGACGACTTCACCGGCTGCGGCAATTCGGTCAGGCTCACCCACCCGCGCGTGCTGCAGATGGTGATGGACTCGCTGCGCTACTGGGTCGAGGTGTGCCACGTCGACGGCTTCCGCTTCGATCTCGCGACCACGCTGGCGCGCGTACCGAACGGCTATGACCGCGCCGCGTCCTTCCTCACCGCGGTCAGGCAGGATCCGGTGCTCTCCACCGTCAAGCTCGTCGCCGAACCCTGGGACCTCGGCCTTGGCGGCTACCAGGTCGGCGCGTTCCCCTCGCAATGGTCGGAATGGAACGACCGCTATCGCAGCGCGATGCGGCGCTATTGGAGCGGCGAAGGCAGCCTGATCGGCGAAGTCTCGCGCCGCATGACGGCCTCATCGGACCTGTTCAATCACGACAATCGCGCGACGCGCGCCAGTGTCAATCACATCACCGTGCATGACGGCTTCACGCTGATGGACCTCTTCAGCTACAACCAGAAGCACAATGAAGCCAATGGCGAGGACAATCGCGACGGCTCCAACGACAATCACAGCAACAATTGCGGCGTCGAGGGTCCGACCGACGATCCCGACATCATCGCGCTGCGCCGCCAGTTGCGGAAGAACCAGCTCGCCTGCCTGCTATTGGCGCAGGGCACGCCGCTCTTGCTCGCCGGCGACGAGGTCGGCAATTCGCAGGATGGCAACAACAATGCGTACTGCCAGGACAACGAGGTCGGCTGGGTCAATTGGGACAATTTCGGCGACGAGGTCGAGGACTTCACCGATTTCGTCGGCCATTTGACCGAGCTGCGCCGCAAGTTCGCCCAGCTTCGCTCGCAGCGCTGGCTGGATGGCCGCCGCGCCGACGGCTCCTACGGCGTGCTGTGGCTGACGCCGGCGGCGGAAGAGATGAAGGAGTCCGACTGGAATTTCCCGGAAGGGCGTTTTCTCTCTTATGTGCTCGGACCGATGGAACCAGGGCAGGCGCCGATCTTTATTGTGCTGAATGCCGCACCGGAAGAGATCGCGTTCAAGATGCCTGTGATGCCCGAGTACAGGAACTGGCGCCAGGTGCTCAACACCACCGAGAACAAGCAGATGCCCGTTGATTTCGCGTCGGGCGCCGACACCAAGGCGCCTTCCCGCTCGGTGCTCGCCTTTGCGGGCTCGGCATGAATGAGCGGCATTTCGGTCCCCTGCTGACGAAGGACGGCGCGCTGTTCCGCCTGTGGGCGCCGGCGGCCAAGCGCGTCGACGTGCTGCTCGACAAGCCGCATGCGCTGAGCCGCGGCGACGATGGCTGGTTCAAGGTCGAAATCCCTGGCGTCGCCGCTGGCGCGCGCTACAGGTTTCGCATCGATGATGAGATCGACGTCCCCGACCCGGCTTCCGCGTTCCAGCCCGACGACGTCTTCGGCCCGAGCGAGGTGATCGATCACGAAGCTTTCCCGTGGCGCGCCACCGACTGGCGCGGGCGGCCGTGGCATGAGGCGGTTGTCCTCGAAGCGCATGTCGGCACCTTCACACCCGAAGGCACCTATCGCGCGATCATCGACAGGCTCGACCATCTCGTGGAGAGCGGCATCACCGCGCTCGAATTGATGCCGCTCGCCGATTTCGCAGGAACACGCAACTGGGGCTATGACGGCGTCCTGTGGTACGCGCCCGACAGCGCCTATGGCCGGCCGGAGGATTTGAAGGCGCTGATCGACGCCGCCCATCAGCGCGGGCTGATGGTGATGCTTGATGTCGTCTACAACCATTTCGGCCCCGAAGGAAATTATCTCGGCCGCTACGCGCCCAGCTTCTTCACCGACGCGCACACGCCCTGGGGCAGCGCTATCGATTATCGCGTCAAGCAAGTGCGCGACTTCGCGATCGGGAACGCGGTGCATTGGCTGCGTGACTACCGCTTCGACGGCCTGCGGCTCGACGCCGTCAACACCATCGTGGAAACAGGCGAAATTCCGATCCTGCATGATCTCAGCATCGCTGTCGGCAGGCTTGCGGCGGAGGCCGGCCGGCACATCAACCTGGTGCTCGAGAACAGCGACAATCGTGCGAGCCTGCTCGATGCTACCGAAGACCCGCCGCGCGGCAAATATCGCGGGCAGTGGAACGACGACTATCATCACGTCTGGCACGTGATGCTGACCGGGGAGGCGCAAGGCTATTACGGCGACTACCAGCGCTCGCCGCGTGACGATCTCGCCCGCGCGCTCTCGTCCGGCTACGTCTACCAGGGAGAGGTCTCGACGTTCTGGGGCGGCATCCGCCGCGGCGAGCCGAGCGGCGCGCTGTCGCCGACCTCTTTCGTCAACTTCCTGCAGAACCACGACCAGATCGGCAATCGCCCCTTCGGCGACCGTCTCGAGAGCTTCGCCGATCCAAAAGCCATCGAGGCCGCGCTGGCGATCACGCTGCTGGCGCCGATGACGCCGATGCTGTTCATGGGCGAGGAATGGGGCTCGAAGGCGCCGTTTCCGTTCTTCTGCGATTTCCACGGCGATCTCGCCAACGCCGTCCGCAAGGGCCGGCGTGAGGAATATGCCTGGGCCTATGCCAAATATGGCGACGAGGTTCCCGATCCGCTGCAGCAATCGACCTTTCAGTCGGCCGTGCTGGATTGGACGGAGCGCGACCGCGAGCCGGGACGGACACGGCTGGCGCTGGTCAGGAGCCTGCTTGCGATGCGCCGCCGCGAAATCATGCCACGGCTTGCCGGCGCCAGCTTCGGCGACGCGCAGGCGGAGGCCGACCTGCTGACGGCGCATTGGCGCATGGGCGACGGCAGGCAACTGTCGCTGACCGCCAATCTCGGCAACCGAGAGATTGCAACGCCAAAAGACCGGTCCACGGGAACTTTGATCTGGGGCAGCGCGTTGGGCGATAACATCCCCGCTTGGTCGGTGTGCTGGCACATCGGATAGAAGAATGCCCCCCGCGATTCCGGTCGCGACCTATCGGTTGCAGCTCACCGCCGATTTCGACTTCGATGCCGCCGCCGAAGTCGTGCCTTATCTGAAGGCGCTCGGCATCACGCATCTTTATGCCTCGCCCTTCATGAAGGCGCGCAAGGGTTCGACCCACGGCTATGACATCGTCGATCACACCAAGTTCAATCCGGAACTCGGCGGCGAAGCCGGTTTCGAGCGCTTAAATGCGGCGCTCAAGCAGCACGATATCGGGCTGATCCTGGACTTCGTGCCCAATCATGTTGGCGTGCATTTCGACGACAATCCCTGGTGGCTCGACGTGCTCGAGTGGGGCCCCACCTCGCCGCACGCCGCCTCCTTCGACATCGACTGGGAGCAATTGCCCTACCGCGCCCGCGGCGGCGTGCTGCTGCCGATCCTAGGTTCGTCCTATGGGCAAGCGCTGGAGCGCGGCGAGATCGAGCTGCGCTACGATGCCGGCGAGGGCAGCTTCTCCGCCTGGTATTTCGAGCACCGCCTGCCGATCGCACCCGAGCGCTATGGCGAGGTGCTGCGAACGATCGTGCGCGAGGCTGACGCCGCCGAGAGCGATGCCGGCAAGGGCATCCTCGCGCTGGCGTCGCGCTACACGGGACTGCGGCATCCCAATCGGAAGGAAGCCCCGGGGTTCAAGGCGGAACTGACGGCAATCGCAGATGCCGCCGAGATCATCGCGCGCGGGCTATCGGCCTACCGCGCCGGCGAGGGCCGCCCGGCGCAAACGCTCGCGCTGCATCATCTGCTCGAACGCCAGCACTACAAGCTCGGCCATTGGCGGCTCGCCTCCAGCGACATCAACTATCGCCGTTTCTTCGACATCAACAATCTCGCCGGCATCCGCGTCGAGGATGCCGCCACATTCGAGGCGATCCACCTGCTCGTGCAGCGATTGATCGCCGAAGGCAAGCTGCAGGGATTGCGGCTCGATCATATCGACGGCTTGTGTGATCCCGCGCAATATTGCCAGCGGCTGCGCCGCCTGATCCGCCATGCGCAAGGCGGCGGCAGGCCGTTCTATCTTGTGATCGAAAAGATCCTCGGCGAGCATGAGAAGCTGCCCGCGCTTGCCGGCGTTCACGGCACCACCGGCTATGAATGGATGAACGCGATCGCCCAAGTCCTGGTCGACGGCAAGGGCCTGGCGCCGCTCGACGAGATCTGGCGGCAGATCAGCAACCGCTCGCCGAGGCTCGCGCCGGTGCTGAAAGAAGCTAAGCGCCGCGTGCTCGAGACGCTGCTCACCAGCGAGTTCACGGTGCTGTGGCGGCTGCTCGCGCGGATCGCGAACGGCCACTACTCGACGCGCGATTTTTCCGCCGACAGCCTGCGGCAGGCGCTCGAGCTCTATGTGCTGCACTTCCCGGTCTATCGCACTTATCTCACTGCCTCCGGCCCGACGCCGCATGATCGAGCCTTGATCGCCCACACGATCGAGCGGGCGCGCGGCGACTGGTTCGCCGCCGACGAAGGCATTTTCGATTTCCTCCAGGACGCGCTGACCATGGACCTGATCGAGCCCGGCCGCGCCACTCACAGCGCGCCGCGCGTCCGGCGCTTTGCGCAGAAGGTGCAGCAATTCACCGGTCCGATGATGGCAAAGTCATTGGAGGACACCACCTTCTACCGCTATCATCGCCTGCTCGCGCTGAACGAAGTCGGCGGCGATCCGGCCGCGAAAGCGCTGTCGGTCGACGCATTTCACCAGATGATGCAGAGGCGCGCCAATGAAGGGCCACACGGCATAACCGCGACCGCGACCCACGACACCAAGCGCGGCGAGGATGCTCGTGCCCGCATCCTGGCGCTGGCTGAAATTCCCGGTGAGTGGACCAGCGCGGTATCGCGCTGGAAAGTCCTCAACGCGCCGCACCTTGTGGTCGAAGGGGAATTTCGCGCACCATCGGCGACATCGGAATACATGCTCTACCAGGCGATGCTCGGCGCCTGGCAACCTGATGATCCCCGCTTCCTCGAGCGCATGCAGGCCTATGCGCTGAAAGCGTCGCGCGAAGGCAAGCAGGAGACGAGCTGGCTCAATCCGCATGAGGTCTATGAGGCTGGCGTCAAGACGTTCCTCGAGCGCATCCTGGACCGTTCCCGCTCGGCCGACTTCCTGAACGCGCTGGAAGCCCTGGCACGGCGGCTGTCGCTATTGGGCGCGCTGAATTCGCTGAGCCAGCTCACGCTGAAGGCGACGCTTCCCGGCGTGCC
This sequence comes from Bradyrhizobium sp. LeoB3, assembly GCF_055456055.1. NCBI lineage: Bacteria > Pseudomonadati > Pseudomonadota > Alphaproteobacteria > Hyphomicrobiales > Nitrobacteraceae > Bradyrhizobium > Bradyrhizobium sp. LeoB3. The sequence continues at coordinate 31,243 of NZ_JBVBEF010000051.1, read as the reverse complement.
GGACTTCTACCAGGGCACCGAGTTCTGGGATTTTTCCCTCGTCGATCCTGACAATCGCCGTCCGGTCGACTTCGCCGCGCGCACATCCGCGCTTGCCGTGTTGGAAGAGCCGGACTGGGCGCAGCTTGTCCAGCAATGGCCCGACGGTCGGTTGAAGCTCGCCTGGACCCGGCACCTGCTGCGGCTTCGCAGCGAATTCCCCGACGTGTTCACGCAAGGCAACTATCTGCCGCTGGAGACGAGTGGAGCACACCGCGATCACATCATCGCCTTTGCGCGACAATGGGAACGGGATGCAGTCATCGTCGCCGTTGCAAAGTCCTTCGCGCCTTTCACCGAAGTCGGCCGTGTCTGGCCGAAAGCAGAGGCTTTCGACGGCGCGGTCACGATTAAAGGTTATGTCACCGACGCCGGCGAGAACGAGCTGCAGCTCTCCACGCTCTTCAGGCATATGCCTGTTGCCGTCCTCAAGGCGAAAGTCGCCGCCGTCTTAAAGCCAACCCGAAAGCGCGTCCGCGCCTGAATAAGGGACGCCACCTCTCCCGCAAGCGGGAGAGGGAGCGCAGCGTTCACTGCGGATACGCCGCGCTTCAATTGCGTTTGGTCAGCAGCAGACGGCCCCGATTGCGGATCGCGGTTTGCGCGACTTCGGCAAAGCGTTGCAGCAGCCAGGGTAATGTCACTTCCACATTGACATTATCTTCGTTGACATCGACGTGACCGGTTGCGGCCTGTCCGAGCGCGCGCACGCGAAAGATCATGCGATTGTCCTCCCAGCGCTCCTCATCGACCTTGAGCACCGGCACGCTGTTCGCAGCGCGCGAGAGTCCCGTCTTCAGGCGACGCATGGCTTCCTCGCGGCCAAGGCTATGCGGAATCGAAACGACCAATGGAGCAGACATTGCAAAATTCCTCCTCTGATCAACTGCATGTAGTGCCACGTCAGCTAAACAGAAGGCCGATACGTGCGGCGCGAGAGCCGGAACCTTCATGAATTAGGTTCGTTTTCCTCACGAAGGGCAGAAGCGGCAACCAGGCCCTCCGGGCTGAGGAGAGACTTATATGTCAATTGGAACGATCATACTCATCATTCTGATCATCCTGCTGCTGGGCGGCTTCAGCGGCGTAGGCGGCGGGCCGTTCTATGGCACCGGCTACTACGGCGGCGGCGGGCTCGGACTCGTGATCGTCATCCTGCTGATCCTGCTATTGCTCGGGAGAATCTGACGCTGTTTCTCCGCTGTCATCACCCGCGAAAGCGGGTGATGACAGTATTCCGGAGACGTCGATGCATAAGCCGAGAGGCCGCCGCATACTGGATGCCCCGCCTTCGCGGAGCATGACGACGCTGGCTGTAGGGTGGGCAAAGCGGAGCGTGCCCACCATCCACACTCCGCAAGAAATGGTGGGCACGCTGCGCTTTGCCCACCTACCTCATCGCTACTTCTTCGCTGCCAGCTTCTTCATCGCCGCCTTGATCGACGTGGCGGCATCGTCATAGCCATCCCAGGCCTTGCTCCGCGCGACCAGCGACGGCACGGTGCGCACCGTGTACTTCTTCGGATCGAGATCGCCGCGCACCTGCGCCCAAGTCAGCGGCATCGAGACGGTGGCACCTTCGCGTGCGCGTGGCGACAGCGGGGCGACCGCAGTCGACATCCGGTCGTTGCGCAGATAGTCGAGGAAGATCTTTCCCTTGCGCAGCTTCTTCGACATGTTGAGCAGATATTGCTCGGGGTCGTCATCGGCCATCCACTGGCAGATCGCCTGCGCGAACGCTTTGGCCTCCTTCCAGGTCACGCGGTCCTTTGCGCCATACAGCAATGGCGCCACGACATGCAGGCCCTTGCCGCCGGTGGTTTTGCAGAAGCTCTCGAGGCCGACGGCTGAGAGTCGCTGGCGCATGTCCTTGGCGGCCTCGATGACGTCTGAGAATTCGACGTTCGGCGCGGGATCGAGATCGAACACCAGTCGCCCCGGCGTATCGTAGATATCGGGCGCGCAATTCCAGGGATGCAGTTCGAGCCCACCGATCTGCGCAACCGCCGCCAGTCCCTCGATGCGATCGATCTGCACATAGGGCTTGCGGTCGCCGGAGACCTTTGCGAGCTCCAAGAGGTTCGACATGCCCTGCATCGCATGGCGCTGGAAGAACTTTTCGCCATTGATGCCATCAGGCGCGCGCACGATCGAGCACGGCCTGCCCTTGAGATGGACGATCATCCATTCGCCGACCGCCTCGAAATAGCGCGCGAGATCGAGCTTGGTCACGCCCTCGCCGTCGAAGGCGTCGGGCCACAGCTCCTTGTCGGGCTTGGAGATCACAACGCCCATGACAACAGAGGATTTATCCGCAGCCGATTTCGCAGCCTTCGCCGCGGCCCTGCCCGGCTTCGGCTCGGCGATCTCGGTCTTGGCCGGCTCTTCGGCCTCCACCTCCTTGGCCGGCTTGTCCTGCCGCAGTCCCTTGAAAGCAGCCTGCCGGATATTGCCGCCCTCGGTCCAGCCGGCAAATTCAATCTCGGCGACGAGGTCTGGTTTCAGCCAATGGATATCGCGCGCCTTGCGCGGCGCATTCTCGCCGCCGAACGGGCTCTCGTCGGATTCATGCGCCTTCAGCACCGGCAACAGCCGGCGGACCTTGTCCTGGCCAAAGCCGGTGCCGACAATGCCGACGAATGCGAGATGATCGCCGCGATAGACGCCGGCCATCAGCGAGCGGAATTTTCCGCTGGTGGTCTTCCAGCCGCCCAGCACGACCTCGTGACCGGCACGGCATTTCGCCTTGGTCCACAGTTCGGAGCGGCCGGAGCGATAGGGCGCGTCCAACTTCTTGGAGACGATGCCCTCAAGCTCCAATTTGCAGGCCGACTCCAGCACCGCATCGCCACCGCTCTCGAAATGCTCGACATAGTGGATCAACTTGCCCTTGCCTTTTCGTGCTTCCAGGAGCCGCTTCAGCCGCGCCTTGCGCTCGGCCAGCGGCAGCGCGCGCAGATCCTCATTCTCGGCGAACAGCAGGTCGAAGGCATAGAAGATCAGATCATCGGTCTTGCCGTCCGAGATCGCCGCCTGCAGCGTCGAGAAATTCGGTATGGCGTTCTTGTCCAACCCGACGATCTCGCCGTCAACAATCACATCAGGCAGCTTGCCGCCTTCTTTCGCGATCGCACCGAACTTGTCGGTCCAGTCCAGACCCTTGCGGGTCTTGAGCGTGGCCTCGCCGTCCTCGACCCGCAATTGTACGCGGTAGCCATCGAGCTTGATCTCGTGGCACCAGCCAGCACCGCCGGGCGGCCGGTCGACAGATGTGCAGAGCTGCGGCGCAACGAAGTCCGGCATCGCCTCGACCTTCTTTGGCTCGATCTTCTTTGCTTTGGCTTTGGCGGAAGCGCGCGACTTCGACGCCAGCGTTTTAGGCGCCGGCGCTTTCGTCCTCGGACGCGCCGCGCCGGTCTCCTCCCGATTGGACTGCCAGACCGCATCGGCCTTCGCCTTCGCGCGGCCGTTCTTCGCCAGCATGAACGGCTTTGGCGCCCTGCCCTTGCCGGCCGCGATCTGCTCCATGGTGCGGCCGGAGGCGACGGATCGGTCCTCATCGAGGATGCTTTCCCCGTCCTCGCTGGCGTATTCGTCACGATGCTTGATCAGCAGCCAATTGGTGCGCTTGCCGCCGAAACGATCGCCGCGCATCCGCACCAGCACCCAGCTTCCATGCAGCTTGTCGCCATCCAGGGTGAACTTCAGATCGCCTTTCTTGAACCCGGCTGCGGGATCGTCCGATTCCCAATAGCCGCGATCCCACAGCATCACCGTGCCGCCGCCATACTGGCCTTCCGGAATGGTGCCTTCGAAATCGCCATAGTCGAGCGGATGGTCCTCGACCTCCACTGCAAGCCGCTTGTCGTGCGGATCAAGCGAGGGACCCTTGGTCACCGCCCACGACTTGAACACCCCGTCCATTTCGAGTCGGAGGTCGTAATGCAGCCGCGTGGCGTCATGCTTCTGGATCACAAAGCGGCGCTGTTTGGAGGGCGCAACCTTGACCTCGCCGGAGGGCTCGTCGGTCTTGGAGAAGTCGCGTTTCTTGCGATAGGTGGACAGGTTTCTCTGCAGCACGGGTGCACCTCACGCAAATGGCCGCCGCCTTGCGGCGGTATATACCAGGAACCAAAACCCCTCGCATCGGTTGAAGTTCCCATACTCCAAGATATCCGGAGAATGAAATGGCCCCTCGCGCCTATTGGAAAGGCACCCTGAAGCTGTCGCTAGTGGCGTGCCCGGTGCTGCTGTATCCGGCCTCGACGTCGGTCGCGAAAACCCGCTTCCACATGATCAACAAGGAGACCGGCAACCGCTTGAAGCAGCAGATGGTGGACGCCGAAACCGGCGACATCGTCGAAGCCGACCAGAAGGCGCGCGGCTATGAGCTACGGAAAGGGAAATATGTCGAGATCGAACCGGAGGAGCTCGAATCCGTCCAGATCGAGAGCAACCACACAATCGACATCGAAAGCTTCGTGCCCAGCGACGAGATCGACAAGCGCTATCTCAACCACCCCTATTACATCGCGCCCGACGGCAAGGCCGGTGCTGACGCTTTCGCTGTGATCCGTGACGCGATGAAGGACCAGGACCGCGTCGCGCTGGCGCGGATCGTGCTGACCAACCGCGAGCACGTCATGGCGATCGAGCCGCTCGGCAAGGGCCTGCTCGGCACCACCTTACGCTACCCTTATGAGCTGCGCGACGAGGCCGATTATTTCGACGACATCAAGACGCCGAAGATCACCAAGGACATGGTCGAGCTCGCCGGCCACATCCTCGACAGCAAGGCGGCGCATTTCGACCCCTCGAAATTCAAGGACGACTATGAGGATGCACTGAAGGCACTGGTGCGACGCAAGGCGGCCGGCAAGCCGATCGAGGCCCCGGAGCCCGAGGAGCGGCCGAGCAACGTCGTCAGCCTGATGGATGCGCTGAAGCAGAGCCTGAAGGGCCGCTCGGCAGCCAAGAAACGCAGCCATTCCACCGCCCGCCGCCAGCCCGCCCGCCGCCGCGCAGCGCGAAAAGCGCATCGCTCGACCGCGCGTGCACGCAAGGCGGGGTAGTCATAGCGACCGTCGAGCCAGGCAGCCATTGAAATGGTCGCGGTTTGGAATGGCGCCGTCTCCACAATTCCGGTGTCGTCCCGGGCTTGCCCCGGGACCCATAACCACAGGGAGTTGTTATGTGCTCCGCTCCAACTGCTTGCTCGCACCACAACCCTTCCCTGTGGTTATGGGTCCCTGCTTTCGCAGGGACGACGACGGAGCAAACAGGTAGAGCGGCGGGAGCTTAAGTTAGCGCTTCGTCTTCCGCTTCTTGCTGCTCTTCCGCTTCTTCGTCGTTTTCTTTTTGGAAGCTTTCTTCTTCGAAGCCTTCTTCGGCACCTTCCTGCCTTTGGCGCGTGCTTCCGAAAGCCCGATCGCGATCGCCTGTTTGCGGCTCTTGACCTTGCGGCCCGAGCGGCCGCTCTTCAACGTGCCGGCCTTGCGCTTCTTCATCGCGCGCTTGACGTCGCCGGATGCTTTCCTGGAATACTTGCGTGCCATTGGCGTATCTCCCGGTTGAGGGAGATTAATTTCCTTGCCCGAAGAAAGTTCCGTCTATGCAACCCGCTTCAGTCCGCCGCGCGCAAGCGATAGCCTATCCCAGTCTCTGTCAGCACGAATTGCGGACGCTCGGGATCAGCCTCGATCTTCTGCCGAAGCTGACGCACATAGACGCGAAGATATTGCGCATCGGTGAGTTCGTCCCACAATTCCTTCAACAGGAAACGATGTGTGAGCACCTTGCCCGCGTGCTGCACCAGCACACGAAGCAGCTCATATTCCTTTGGCGACAATTTCACCTCGCGATCGCCGACCTTGACGATGCGGCGCACGAGGTCAACCGAGAGATCACCGGTGCGAAACACCGGCCGTTCACCCTGCACCTGCAATTGATGGCGCAGCGCCGCGCGCAGTCGTGCCAAGAGCTCATCCATGCCGAACGGCTTGGTCAGATAATCGTCGGCGCCGAGGTCGAGCGCCTGCACCTTGCCCGCCTCGTCGCCGCGGCTTGACAGCACCACGATCGGCACGCTTTCGTTGCGCGCGCGGATCATGCGTAGGAGGTCGTGGCCCTGGATATCAGGCAGGCCCAGATCGAGGATGATCAGCGCAGGCCCCTGCGCGAGCATCTCCAGTCCGGCCTTGCCGTTGGGGGCCTCGAGAATTTCGTACCCTTGCGTGTTCAGCCCCATCCGCAACAATTTGCGGATCGGCGGCTCGTCATCGATGACCAGGACCTTGATGGGTGTCGCGTTCATGCAGCGGTATCCAGCGCAGCGGTAGCCGCCGGGATCGGCAGCCGGATGGTGAGCACGGCGCCGCTCCGGTCGGTGCGGTTGGCGGCCGAGATCGTGCCATGCATGGCTTCGACGAATCCGCGGGAGATCGCAAGACCGAGGCCGGTGCCGGGGCGGACATGATCGCCCTTCTGCACACGGTAGAACTTGTCGAAGATGCTTTCGAGTTCGGTCGGCGGAATGCCGCTGCCCTCGTCCATGACCTGCAGCACGATCGAATCACGATCGCGCCGGCCGCGGATCGAGATCGTGGTGTCGGCAGGAGCGTATTTGGCCGCGTTGTCGAGCAGGTTGAACAGCACCTGTTCGAACAGCACCGCGTCGAGCTCCAGCATCGGCAGATCGGCGGCGAGATCGAGCGAAACCTTGTGCCGCACCAGGATCTTGCCGGCGCGGCGCAGCGCGCTGCCGACAATTTCGCCGACATCATGCCGCGCCGTGTTCGGCACGATGGCGCCGGATTCGAGCTTGGTCATGTCGAGCAGATTGGCGATGAAGCGGTTCAGCCGTTCGGACTCGTCGATCACGGTCGCGAGCAGATCGTGCTTCTGCGCATCCGTGAGGTTGCCGCCGAGATCGCGCATGGTCGAGGCGGCGCCGAGTACCGAGGCCAATGGGGTCTTCAGGTCGTGCGAGATCGAGGTCAGGAGCGCTGAGCGCAGGCGCTCGGATTCGACGGTGCGCTTGACCTTGTCCATGTCCTCGACCAGCAGCACGCGCTCGATCGCGAGCGCGCCCTGGTCGACCAGCGCATCCAGCAGCCGCCGCTGGTCCGGCGTCAGCAGCGGGCCGGTCTTGTCATTGTCGATGCCGATGGCGCCGATCAGGCCGCGGCCGGTCCGCATCGGCAAAAACAGGCGCTTGGCGCCCGGCAACGTGTCCGAGCCGCGGCCAGCCGGCCGATCGTTCGACCAGGCCCAGTTCGCGGCGGCAAGATCGGCGTCGTCGAGCTGGTCTTCCGGCGGATAGCCGGCCTTGACGACGAGCAAGCCCTCTTCCGGCAGCAGCAGCACCACGCGCACCTTCAGCATCAGTGCGATCTGGTAGGCGGTCGCCCATAATACGTCGTCCAGGGTCGCGGTGCCCGCGAGCTTGCGGCTGAAGGCGTAAAGCCACTCGGTCATGCGCACGCGGCTGATCGCGGTATCGGCCTGCACCCGCACCCGCGCCGCGACGTTGGAGACGAGCAGCGCGATCAGCATGAAGAAGAAGAACGCCGCGATATTGGTCGGGTCGGTGATCGTGAAGGTGTAGACCGGCGGCAGGAAGAAGAAATTGTAGCACAGCGAAGCTATGACGCTGGTGAGCAGCGACGGCCACAGGCCATAGCGCACGGCCACCACGACGACGGCGGTGAGGAACACCAGATCGACGTTCTCGACGCCGAAGCGGGGGTGAACAAGTTCGGCAGCGCCGAGCCCGAGGCCGACGATCAGGAGCGAGTACAAATAAGGCCTGAGGTTGAACGGCTCGGTTCGCGCCGCCGTCTGCACCGCCGGCCCTTTGTCGAGGCCGGCAGGCAGATCCTCGCCGGCGATCACGTGCACGCTGATATTGCCTGCGCGCCGCACCAGATCGTGCACCACGGAGCCGCGCAGGATCTCGAACCACCGCGAGCGCGACGACTTGCCGATCACGACATGCGTGACATTGCTGGACTGCGCGAAACTGATCAGATCATCGGCGATGCGGCGATGCACGGCGGGAATCGTCAGCGCCTCGCCGCCAAGCGATTCGGCAAGCCGCATCGTATCGGCGAGCCGGTCACGCTGCTCGTCAGAGAGCTGCAGGCTGCGCCGGGTTTCGATGCTGATCGCGGTCCAGGGCGCGTGCAGGCGATCGGCAAGCCGCTTGGCGTAGCGCACGAGGCCGGCGGCGCGCGGATCCTCGCTGACGCAGACCAATATACGCTCGCCCGCGGCCCAGGGACCGGCGATGGCATTGGCCTGCATGTGATTGAGCAACTGTTCGTCGACCCGCTCGGCGGTCCGCCGCAGCGCCAGTTCGCGCAGCGCGGTCAGGTTGCCCGGCGAGAAATAATGCTGAAGCGCCCGCTCCGCCTGCTTGGGCACATAGACCTTGCCCTCCTTCAATCGCTGGATCAAATCGTCGGGCGGCAGGTCGATCAATTCGATCGCATCCGCGCGGTCGAAGATCGAATCCGGCACGGTCTCGCGCACCCGCACATGCGTGATCTGGGCGACGACGTCGTTGAGGCTTTCGATGTGCTGGACGTTGACGGCGGTGTAGATATCGATGCCGTGGGAGAGCAGTTCCTCGACGTCGAGATAGCGCTTCGGATGCCGGCTGCCGGGCGCGTTGGTGTGGGCGAGCTCGTCGACGATGGCAAGCTGCGGCCGGCGCGCGATCAGCGCATCCAGGTCCATCTCCTCGAGCACCTGGTCCTTGTAATTGATCCGCTTGCGGGGGATCACTTCGAGCCCCTGCAGCAGCGCCTCGGTCTCGGCCCGGCCGTGGGTCTCGACAACACCCACCACCACATCGGTGCCGCCCTTGAGCTTGGCATGCGCGCTCTGCAGCATCTCGTAGGTCTTGCCGACGCCGGGAGCGGCGCCGACGAAGATCTTCAGCCGTCCGGACGCATCGTTCTCTCGCCGGGCGGCTTCCAACAGCGCGTCCGGCGAGGGTCGCTTCTCAGGGTCGCGATGCTCATTTGCCATAGAGCAAATATAGTCGCGTCACGTCATTCGGCCTAGCCGCCTTTATTTCGAAGCGCCGTCCAAAGCGAGGTTAAGCGCCAGGACATTCACCCGCGGCTCGCCGAGCACGCCGATCAAACGGCCCTTGGTGTTGGCTTCGACGAGCTGGCGGACCTGCGCTTCCTGCAGGTTGCGCGCTTTTGCCACCCGCGGCACCTGGAAGAGCGCCGCCTCCGGCGAAATGTCGGGATCGAGGCCGCTTCCCGAGGTGGTGACGAGGTCGATCGGCACCGGTTGGGACGGGTTTTCCGCCTTCAGCTTCTCGACATCCTCCTTGACGCGGTCGTTCAGCGCCTTGCTGGTCGGGCCGAGGTTGGAGCCGCCGGAGTTCGCCGCGTTGTAGGGCGCGGGCACCGTCTTGGAGGAATCGTTCGGATCCGGCGCCAGCGTCGCCGACGGCCGGCCGTGGAAGTATTTGTCCTCCTTGAACTCCTGACCGATCAGGGCGGAGCCGATGACCTTGCCGTCCTTCTCGATCAGGCTGCCCTGCGCCTCTGACGGAAAGATCACGCCGGCGATGGCGGTGATCGCGAGCGGATAGGCGAGGCCCGTGACTGCCGTCAACAACAGCAGAAGGACGATGGCGGGACGAATTTCTCTAAGCATGTTGTCTCTCCTAATTCTCGTCATTGCGAGCGAAGCGAAGCCATCCATCGGGCCGCGGGGCAAAGATCGTGGATTGCTGCGTCGCTTCGCTCCTCGCAATGACGGTGTCCATTAAGCCAGGTGCAAGGCTGCGACCGCGAGGTCGATCGCCTTGATGCCGATGAAGGGGATGATGATGCCGCCGATACCGTAGATCATCAGGTTGCGGCGGAGCAGCGCGCCGGCGCCTATCGCGCGATAGGCCACGCCCTTCAGCGCCAGCGGGATCAACGCGATGATGATCAGCGCGTTGAAGATGATCGCCGACAGAATCGCGCTCTGCGGGCTTGAAAGGCCCATGATGTTGAGCACGCCGAGCTGCGGATAGAACGCCAGGAACATCGCCGGGATGATTGCGAAATATTTCGCGACATCGTTGGCGATCGAGAACGTCGTCAGCGCACCGCGGGTCATCAGGAGCTGCTTGCCGATCTCGACCACTTCGATCAGTTTGGTCGGGTTGGAATCGAGGTCGACCATGTTGCCGGCTTCGCGCGCGGCCTGGGTGCCGGTGTTCATGGCGACGCCGACGTCAGCCTGCGCGAGCGCCGGCGCGTCGTTGGTGCCGTCGCCGCACATCGCCACCAGCTTGCCCTTGGCCTGCTCGTCGCGAATCAGCTTGAGCTTGTCCTCGGGCGTGGCCTGCGCCAGGAAGTCGTCGACGCCGGCTTCGGCCGCGATCGCCGCCGCGGTCATCGGATTGTCGCCGGTGATCATCACGGTCCGGATGCCCATGCGACGCAGCTCGGCGAAGCGCTCGCGGATGCCGCCCTTGACGATATCCTTGAGGTGGATGACGCCGAGCAGCCGGCCGTCCTTGGCCACGGCGAGCGGCGTGCCGCCTTCCTTGGCGATCTCGTCGGCAATGCTCTGCAGTTCGCGCGCGGCGTCGGTGTTGACATTGGCCTGGAGGGCGCGGACAGCATTGCCGCTCGCCAGCGTCTGCGCGGTGCCGCCGCCGATATAGTTGAGGATCGCATCCACCGCGCCCTTGCGGACCGCGGACGAGCCGGCATCGATGCCGCTCATGCGGGTCTGCGCGGTGAACGGCACGAAGGTCGCGGCGAGCTCATGCATGTCGCGGCTGCGGATGCCGTATTTCTCCTTGGCCAGCACGACGATGGAACGGCCTTCCGGCGTCTCGTCGGCGAGCGAGGCGAGCTGCGCGGCATCGGCAAGCTCCTGCTCGGTGACGCCACGCACGGGGCGGAACGCGGTCGCCTGGCGGTTGCCGAGCGTGATGGTGCCGGTTTTGTCGAGCAACAGCGTGTCGACGTCGCCGGCGGCTTCCACCGCGCGGCCGGACATTGCCAGCACGTTGAAGCGCACCAGGCGGTCCATGCCGGCGATGCCGATCGCCGAGAGCAGCGCGCCGATCGTGGTCGGGATCAGCGTCACGAACAGCGCCACCAGCACCACGACCGAGATCGAGCCGCCGGCATAGGCCGCGTAGCTCGGGATCGTCACGGTCGCGAACACGAAGATGATGGTGAGGCCGGCCAGCAGGATGTTCAGCGCAATCTCGTTCGGCGTCTTCTGCCGCTCGGCGCCTTCGACCAGCCGGATCATGCGGTCGATGAAGGTCGAGCCCTGCGCCGCGGTGATGCGGACGCGGATCCAGTCCGACAGCACCTGCGTGCCGCCGGTCACCGCCGAACGGTCGCCGCCGGATTCACGGATCACGGGCGCGGACTCGCCGGTGATCGCGGCTTCGTTGACCGAGGCCACGCCTTCGATCACCTCGCCGTCGGACGGGATGATGTCGCCGGCCTCGACCAGAACGATGTCGCCGACCTTGAGCGTGGTGCCGGGGACGAGGCGGTAGTTCCGCCCCGAACCTTCCAGCAGCTTGGCCTGGCTCTCGGTGCGGGTCTTCTTCAGCGAATCCGCCTGCGCCTTGCCGCGGCCCTCGGCGACGGCTTCGGCGAAATTGGCGAACAGCACCGTGAACCAGAGCCACAGGATGATCTGGAAAGTGAAGCCGATGTTCTCCGCGCCGGTGACGAGGTCACGCAGGAAGATCACCGTGGTGAGCGCGGCGACGATCTCGACCACGAACATCACGGGGTTCTTCGCCATCAGCCGCGGATCGAGCTTGATGAAGGACGATTTGATCGCAGGTACCAGGATTTTGGGGTCGAGCATGGTCGACGCCCTCACCTGCTTTTGCAGTTTCATGGTTTCCATGGATGTGACTCCAATTAATTCGATCAGAACAGGGTGTTGGCGTTCATGGCGAGATGCTCGACGATCGGTCCGAGCGCCAGCGCCGGGAAGAAGGTGAGGCCGCCGATGATCAGGATCACGCCGACGACGAGACCGACGAACAGGCCGCCGGTGGTCGGGAACGTGCCGGCCGACGGCGGGACCGACTTCTTCTGCGCCAGCGAACCCGCAATCGCCATTGCCGGCACGATCATGAAGAAGCGGCCGACGAACATCGCGCTGGCGAGCGTGAGGTTGTAGAAGAAGGTGTTGCCGGTGAGACCTGCAAAGGCCGAGCCGTTATTGCCGGTCGCCGAGGTGAAGGCATAGAGCACCTCGGTGAAGCCGTGCGGGCCGGCATTGGCCATCGAAGCAACCGCGGACGGCAGCACCACGGCGACGGCGGTCCAGCCGAGATACATCAGCGGCAGCACCAGGATCGCGAGCATCGCCATCTTGACCTCGCGCGCCTCGATCTTCTTGCCGACATATTCCGGCGTACGGCCGACCATCAGGCCGGCGACGAAGATCGCCAGCACGACGAACAGCAGCATGCCATAAAGACCGGCGCCGACGCCGCCGACGATGATTTCGCCGAGTTGCATGTTGATCAGCGGGATCATGCCGCCGAGCGCGGTGAAGCTGTCATGCATGGCATTGACGGCGCCGCAGGACGCCGCGGTGGTGACGACGGCGAACAGCGAGGACGCGACGATGCCGAAGCGGATTTCCTTGCCTTCCATATTGCCGCCGGACAGACCCAGCGCCTGCAGCGCGGTGGTGCCGTTGGCCTCGGACCAGTAGCAGACAAAAACGCCGGCGATGAACAGCACGCCCATCACGGCGAGGATCGCCCAGCCCTGGCGCTGGTTGCCGACCATGCGGCCGAACACGTTGGTGAACGCGGCGCCGATCACGAAGATCGAGAGCATCTGCACGAAGTTCGACAGCGCGGTCGGATTCTCGAAGGGGTGCGCGGCGTTGGCGTTGAAGAAGCCGCCGCCATTGGTGCCGAGCATCTTGATCGCGACCTGCGACGCTACGGGACCGACGGCGATCGTCTGCTTGGCGCCTTCGAGCGTGGTTGCGTCGACATAGGGCCCGAGCGTCTGCGGCATGCCCTGCGACACCAGGAACAGCGAATAGACGATGCAGATCGGCAGCAGGATGTAGAGCGTGCAGCGGGTGATATCGACCCAGAAATTGCCGATCGTGCGTACAGAGGCGCGGGCGAAGCCGCGGATCAACGCCACAGCGAGCACCATGCCGGTCGCAGCCGAGAGGAAGTTCTGGTGCGTCAGGCCGAGCATCTGGACCAGGTACGACACCGTGCTTTCACCGCCGTAGTTCTGCCAGTTGGTGTTGGTGAGAAAGGAGACCGCGGTGTTGAACGACAGATCCGGGGCAACGGCGGCCTGGTCCGCCGGATTGAACGGCAACACGGCCTGCAGCCGCATCACGCCGTAGATGATCAGGAAGCCGCCGATATGAAACAGAAGCATCGCGACCGTATAGGTCAGCCAGTGCTGTTCGCGCCTTTCGTCGACGCCGCTGATCCAGTAGAACCCGCGCTCCACCGGGCGCAGCACCGGCGACAGCAAAGTCGCCTCGCCGTTGAAGACGCGCGTCATGTACCAGCCGAGCGGCTTGACCAGCGCGACGACGACGGCGCAAAAGAGGATTATTTGGAACCAGCCGATGGCGGTCATGGCATTAAACCTTTCGAATGGGCTTTGAGCGCAGCAGCACGGCAAGCACGCCGACGAGCAGGGTGGTCAGCGCCGCATCTGCCACGAGAAGCTGGCCGAGCATGAACATGGCTTTGATCAAAACCGCTCAGGGCGCAGCAGCGCATAGGTGAGGTAGAAGAGAAGGCCGAGCGAGACGAGGCCGGCGAGCGAATAGTCGAAAATCATGGCGCGCCCCCTCACAGCCTTTCGCAGGCGTAGGCGTAGCCTATGCCGGCTGCGAAAAATGCCGCGGCGAGCACCAGCATGACGAGATCAAGCATTGGAGGCTCCTATGCATAGCGGGCCAACAAACGGCCCGTTTTGGTTCCGAGGTGAGGTGCCACCCGCCGCATAGGTTTTCGAGATGTAGGCTGCGGCGTCGTTATAGGAATCTTATAAAGATCCGCTTCTCAGGCTTGCACGCCGCGGCGAGCCCTTGGCCTAGCCGGGACCCACAACCTCCGGTATCGGTATCGAAGAGGTGGGGCCGCCACAGCACGCTTCCAAACACAGAATGGTGATCTGGGTCCTGGCGTTTGTCGGGACGACGCGTGAGGTTCGGCATCGCGCGCCCCGTCCATCTTTATGAAATCCCTATATTTCCGGCCGCCGCCCCATCTCGTTTTCAAATGGCGTTTTGACCACGTTTGACCTGCGGCATTTCGTCAAACCGCATGATTGATAGGTCTCGCCATGTCACTGCTTTCAGAACCCTTGACCGCCGACTTCGGCCTTCGGCTGCGGGACGCCGGTAGCGTGACAGTCGAACTGATGTCCGACCTCATCCGCGACTATTGCCGACGCTTTCCCTCGCAGGGGCAACGCGACAAGACGGCGCGCGTCGAGGCACTGATCAAACTCGGCGCGTGGACCGATGCAGCGCTGGCGCTGCTCGACCTCAAACTGCCGCAATGGCAGGTTCGTCGCCTCGCCTATGACGACGGCGAATGGTACTGCGCGCTATCGCGCGAGCGCGAACTGCCGGACTGGCTCGATCAATCGATCGAGACCCATCATGCCGATCTGGCGCTCGCCATCTTGAGCGCGTTCGTCGAGGCACAGCGGATCACTGCGCCGTCGAGCCGGCCCAGCGTGCCGAGCGTCGAACGTCATGCCGACGGCCTCTACCAGCCGATGCTGAGCGACAATTTCGCCTGAGCGAGCAGCGCCGTGCAGCCACTGCCAAACCTGCCGCAAAAGCTGAAATCCGCCCAGGTCCTGGTTCGATTTGTGTTTCGGTTGCTGATCCTGAGCGGTTTCGCGCTGTTCGGGAGCATCGGCTTTGGCCGCAGCTTCATCGCGCTGCTCTGGATGTCCACCGTGCTCTGTGCCGTCATCGCCCTGATACGGCGGGAGCAATTCATGGATGCCGATCTCAACCATTGGGACGAGATGGCAGCCTATGCCGCGCTTTGCGCGCTCGCCTCGGCAACCGGCCGGTGATCCCGCGACAGTCCTCGCGATCTTATAGGTCTCTTATGAGATCGATTGCCCGCCCTCCTCGATTTCATATCCACCCGCAAAGATATTGAACGCGTTACCAAGTCTCGTGAAGGAATCACAAAAATGAAACTCGTGAACATCAAACTCGACGAACCTCCATCGTGTAGCTCTGCTTCGCCTATCGTCTTTATCGGACGGAACCGGCGCGGCCAGTGGGTCGCCCAGGAACAGAACGGTCTCTACGGCGGGCTGTTCGTCAATCGCTCCCAGGCAGTCAAATACGCGCTGTTCGAGAACGGGCATCATCCAGAAACCATCGTCGAACTGTCGCGCGAATTCGAACTTGACATGAACCGCAGTTCCTCCGCCGCGCCGTCACAAGCAACAGCCGCGCGACGCGTCGCCTGATCCGATTCGCGGCCTACATTCAGGAGGAGTCAGATGATGCAGCCTTGTTTAGTTGCCGACCGCGACCAGGTCGTCGATACGATGATTACGCTGACGCACCTGTCCAACCTGCACCGCACGATCATCGCGGGAAGCGGAGCCATGGAGCTCTATCTTTCGCTGCGCAGGCGCGGCTTCGTTCAGGTCGCGACAACCGCAACCTGCCGGGTGCCCAGGAGACAGCACAGCATCGGCCTGCTCACGGGAGACAAATCCCTGGCGGCGATCGAGGCGGCGCTCCTGGAAGTCTCGCAGTTCCTCAGCACGAACGCCACCATTGCGATCCTGATCGACTCTCGTGAAGGCGAATTCTGCCTCAACATCCGAAGGAGGCTGGAGCAGATGGGCTTCCGGATCGAGGCAGGCGTGAGGTGCCAACGCGGCCTCGTGCTTGCCGCTCACCGGCAGGGTTTCGTGCAAATGGAAAGAGCGGCGTGAACCGCGAAGCATTTGCGCGGCTGGGAAGGCGTTACCAATGGAATCGCAGGATCCGGTTGAATGGCACAACAGACTGCTGCGCGCCTGGCAACTGGCGCTTCTGCGCTTTGCCGTAACGCTCGATAATGCCGATCGGTTGAACGTGATGGCGATAGCCGCCGAGATTGATCGCGGCGGCCACAGCTCCGAGGAGCAGCCGAGTTTCAGCTTCTTCCGCAAGATCAGTGCCGACCTCTGCAGCGCCATTCCACGGCAGAACGACGCCGCCGATGCCGCTTTACGTCAGTATCTTGAGCGGATCGAGAATCCGCGCCTGAAGCGGGCATTTGCAAGCGCCGTCGAAATCGAAATCGATACGGCGCCGCCGAGCATCAGAAAGCCCAAGGTCAACAACTGGCTGTGGCGCGGATTGGCACCGCGCAGCAATGCTCCACTCCCCGGCACGCGCTCACGCGCCGCCAGATATTGAATGCGGTGCCTATTCCGAAGGACGACACATGAAACAGGACTGGCTCGCGGGCTACATCCCCGACCTTCCGACGCCGTTCGACGAAGATGGCGAAGTCGATTTCGACGCCTTTGTGCAACTATGCGAGCGTCAGATCGCAGCCGGCGCCAGTGCGATC
The DNA here is from genome assembly GCF_055456055.1 of Bradyrhizobium sp. LeoB3. NCBI lineage: Bacteria > Pseudomonadati > Pseudomonadota > Alphaproteobacteria > Hyphomicrobiales > Nitrobacteraceae > Bradyrhizobium > Bradyrhizobium sp. LeoB3. The sequence goes on along the minus strand of NZ_JBVBEF010000051.1, from coordinate 14,598 downwards.
GTGGTCGGCGAGACCACGGGCGAGGCGCCGACCCTGACGACGGGAGAGAAGGCCGGCCTCGTTCGCCGCGCCGTCGAGGTCGCGCATGGCCGTATCAGCATCATCGCCGGCGCCGGATCCAACGCAACAGACCGCGCCGTCGAACTGACGCGGCAGGCGGAGGCCGCCGGCGCCGATGCCGTGCTCTCGGTCGTCCCCTATTACAACAAGCCGATGCAGGCTGGACTCCTCGCGCATTTCCGCGCAGTGGCCGAGGCGACCGCGCTTCCGGTTATCCTGCACGACGTTCCCTCGCGCACCCTTCGCGAACTCTCCGACGCAACGCTTGAGCGCCTAGCTGAATCCGAGCAGTTCATCGGATTGCGCGACAGCAGCGGCGATGTCGGACGCCTGGTCCGCATACGCACGTCGCTGCCGCCGCATTTCCGCCTGCTGTCAGGCGACGATTTGACCACGCTGCCGTTCATGGCCGTCGGTGGACACGGCTGCATCTCGGCAGTCGCGAACCTCGTACCGGAACTGTGCCAGGCGGTTCTTGCAAGCCTCAAGGAAGCACGACCGCAATCGGCCGGGTATCTGTTCAACCGCCTGGTCCCGATTGCCGGGTTGCTCGCCACCGAGCATCCAGCGGCGCTGAAGTATGCGCTGTCGCTGCTTGGGTTGATCCAGCCGAATACGCGCCTCCCGATCGTTCAGTTGAACGACGCCGCCAAGGCCGAGGTCAGGAAGGCGATCGCCGAACTCGACGACGAAGAATGGTCTGGCGTGCGGGATACTTTGCCCGCCGCACCGGTGCGCCACCAGCGAACGAAGCGGTCGTCGCAAGTTGTGTAGGGATGTTTGAAGCACGGGCATCCGGCCAAACGCTGGTTCTTGGCTGAGTCCCGGCATTGGTTGCTTTGGGGACAAACGGACATTACATCGCAGGCAAAGCCGATAGAGCCGGTCGAAAATGACCCGGAGCGGAAGTCGCGCCGGCTCATCCCTGACCGTCAACCTCATCCTGGGGTAGCGATCTGGCTTCTCTTGGCGTAAAGCATCTGAATCAGATCGCCGCGCGTGCGGCTGTGCCGTCTGCCGGGCACGCAGCTTCAAGTCACTCGGCTCGACGTTCTGCGCCTGAGCCAACAAAGGTTTCCATCTCGTGTCATTCCCGACCACAAGTCCGCCGCTCGCCCGAGCTTTAGCCGAGCGCAGCTACGATCGGCCGACCCCTGTCCAGATCGCCGTGCTTGCGGCAGAAGCTGTCGACCGCGACCTTCTCGTTTCGGCCCAAACCGGCTCAGGCAAGACCGTCGCTTACGGGCTGGCAATTGCAAAGGATCTTTTGGGCAGCGTCGAGCGGTTTCAGCGGGCGGCCGCGCCGCTTGCCTTGATCGTCGCGCCAACGCGCGAACTCGCCTTGCAGGTCCATCGCGAACTCGCATGGCTTTATCAATACGCGGATGCGCGCGTCGTCTCCTGCGTCGGCGGCATGGATCCGCGCCGCGAACAGCGCGAGCTTGCCGCGGGCGCTCACATCGTGGTCGGGACGCCCGGCCGATTGTGCGATCACTTGCGGCGCGGCCATCTCGACATCTCGGAATTGAAGGCTGTCGTCCTCGACGAGGCCGATGAAATGCTCAATCTCGGTTTTCGCGAGGATATGGAATTCATCCTCAAGACCACGCCGGATACGCGCCGCACGTTGTTGTTCTCGGCGACTTTTCCGCGCGGCATCGTTGCGCTGGCAAAACAGTACCAGCAACAGGCCTCCCGGATCGAGGTCGCGGGCGACGAAGGCGGTCATGCCGATATCGAGTACCGCGCCATCCGGATTGCTCCTGATGATGTCGAGCACGCGGTCGTCAACGTATTGCGCTTTTTCGAATCGCCGAGCGCACTTGTGTTTTGCAACACGAGAGATGCGGTCAGGCATTTGCAGGCGGCGCTGCTCGAGCGTGGGTTTTCCGTGGTCGCTCTCTCCGGTGAAATGACGCAGAACGAGCGAACCCTGGCGCTGCAGGCGTTGCGCGACGGACGTTCCCGCGTCTGCGTGGCGACCGACGTGGCGGCGCGCGGTATCGACCTGCCGAGCCTCGACCTCGTCATTCATGCGGATCTGCCAAAGGACGCGGAGGTCATGCAGCACCGCTCGGGCCGCACCGGTCGTGCGGGCCGCAAGGGCGTGAGCATCCTGCTGGTGCCGCCCGCCCGAAAACGACGCGCGGAACTGCTGCTGAATCTGGCCGGCATTGACGTCGTCTGGGGCACGGCTCCCCAGGCCGATGAAATCCGCAGGCTCGATCATGAACGTATGCTCACGGATGCCGTTTTCACCGAGGAGACGACCGCCGACGATCTGGTGCTGGCGCGGGCATTGCTTGCCGAGCGGTCGGCCGAGGATATCGCCGCGGCGCTCGCGCGGCTTTATCGCGCGCGGCTTCCTTCGCCCGAAGACATTCTCGATCCCGGCCAGGATCGCAGCCGACCTCGTGACGACCGCGGTCGAGAACACATCCGGACATCGCGCGGCGATGAACGCCCCACCGGGCCCCGATCGAAAACGGGAAGATCATCGTCGCGTCACGGCATGGCGGAGGCCAGCGTATGGTTCCGGGCCGCCATCGGACGAAAAAAGAATGCAGAAGCGCGCTGGCTCTTGCCGATGATTTGCCGTCGTGGCGGCATCGACAAGCGTGACATTGGCGCCATCCGGATTCTGGACACCACCACCGAGTTCGAAATTTCCGAGCGGGTCGCAGGATCCTTCGCCGCCAAGATCCGACGTCCGGATAAGGAAGACAACATCCGCATCGAGCCGCTGGCAGACACTCCCCCAGATCAGGCGCCTTTGGAAAAGCAGTCACACTCGCCTTGGCGCGAAGCCGGCGACTTCGATCACAATGCTCGTCGAAGCGACAATTCTCGTGACGCGACAGGACAGAAGCAACGCGGCAAGCCTCACCGCGAAAGCGGGTCGAAATTTGCCAGCGAGCCGGGTTTCGGGAAGAAAAAGAAACACCGGAACAAGTCCGGCCATGCTGGACAGCGGCAGCCGGCAAACGCGTCGCCTGCGAAAGCCGCATTCGGAAAGAAGGCAAGGAAGAATCGTCGCGGCTGATCTGCCGCCATCGGGTGCTGCGGGACGCTCAGTCCTTCAAGTCTGAACGTGTTCCTAATCGCCGCAGCGAGTCTTCTGTGATCAACGCTGGACGGTCGCCCGCGATTCACGAATCATCCGATGCGCCATCGCCCTTTGTTGATATCGAACTTCACCAGGCCTTCGTCTCGCATTTTCAACAGGAGGGATTGGCAAGCTTCTTCATTCACGACATTGGCGCGTTTCATGACCTCGTACACTTTGAGCGGCTTCTCGCGGAGCGCACGCAGGATATTTTCTCGATCATTCAGCACGACTAGGCTCCTACCGTCATCAAGCGCGCTAAATCACTGAGAATACGAAAGCTGATCTTCCGTAACGACTCGCTCGATATTCTCCGACTTGCTCTTGATGCGGTATCTAAGACGTCCATCTGCCTCGATGGGCATAAGTTGAACGATGGTATAAATCATTGGCGCCTCAGTTGAGGCACGTCCTCGCGGGCCTTGGGGCTGGTGGTGAACGTCTTCATTCAGCTTATAGGCATATGACATGTGTTTACCTCTAGAAGTTACGGCTGCTCTAGCGTGGAGCTTGCCGTAATGCAATGTATCCTGTTGCTCCCGGCCCAGGCTGGTGAAAGCAAAAAAGAGCGCCGTGGCAGAGGGACTCGCGGTCTAAGAGCGCGTCAGCAACCTTGACCTAATACCTCCCGAACATGCCTTTAGTATCCGTGGTCGCATTGAACGGAGGCGGGACCAGCTAAACAAGCGCTCCGCGAGCCAATCGCCCGCTACTACCAAAAGCTATGGAGCGCAAAGTGTATCTCCCGAGCACGCGTTGTTGCGATTTGGTCTCGGCGGGTGGATGCTGTTGGCGCGGACACAATGGAGGGCAGCATGAGCAAGGCAACTCTTGACAATCGCCACCGCAACAAGGACGGAGAAATCAGCGCCAAACACGGAAACACCCTCATTCGCACGTTGCGCAAGGTGTACGGCCAGAGTTTCGCGGCTGGGTATCCTGACACGGAGAAGCTCCGCGAGGTTCTACTTAAGCTGAACGAGACATCGTTGAGCCAGCTCCGCCGTGATCATGAGACCGGCCACTTGGAGCACAAGATCACCAAAGCCTCGAAGTAAGGCCGCGGGGTCCCGCGGCGGTGCGTTCGTGGCCAGAGGCGGCCGCCAAGGCGCCTGCTGCTAAGGGGGAGACCGGACGCGGTTGCGGCATCGCCCAATCGACGCGAATGACCCAGAACGGATATACAGGCAGGCCTCTTCAGCGTTCGGGAAGCGTCCTGAGTAGGCGATCCGTTCCTATAGGAGGAAGGGATGCTGCCTGTATTTGAACCCAAGTGTCCCAACAAGTGTCTCAGGTCGAATTGCGGGTGCCGTAAATTGTTCGACCCTACTGGCCTGGTGCGCCCCGGCGACTTGTCGCTACTGACAAACCAGTACGGGGGTTTTCGCGTGCGCCAGCACCTTGTTTGTCACACTGCCGATGAGAAGCATGGAAAGCCCGCTGCGTCCATGCGATGACATGACGATGAGGTCGCAGCCTTTGTCCTCGGCTGCTGCGATGATGGCTTGATGGGGTTGCCCGTTCTCTGCTTGAATCGTCTCGCAGGAGACACCGGCCTCCTTGGCTGCATTTGCCGCGCGATCCAACGCGCTCGTGGCCTGCTCCTTGCGCAGCTCGGCATATGTTGCGACTGCTTCAAGGAACCGCCCTGACATCTCTGAAAACGGTTCCACAACGAAGATGACAGATACCCTGGCTCCAAGGGATTTCGCCAACGCCAACCCATGCGCCACCCCATGCTCCGCCAGTTCCGACCCATCTGTCGGAATGAGAATATGCCGGTACATGCTTCACCTCCCGATTGTCGCTGCCTTGCGAAGGTAAGCTGGGCCCGCGTTTCGGAAAGAGCCTTGAGATAGATCAATCCATCGGCCAATCGTGCTGCGGCCAGATGTCCGCACTTGGCCCATCGTGTCATTTCGCTGCTGCGCAGCCGCCATCCCGCATAGAAGCGGCATAAAGGCGGCAGCGCCTACTCCGCGGCCGAGCGGAGCTCGGCCTTTTCCGCGCGCGCGGCGCAGAACTTGAATTCCGGAATCTTGCCGAACGGATCGAGCGCCGGATTGGTCAAGAGGTTGGCCGCAGCTTCCGCGTAGCAGAACGGCATGAACACCATGTTGACAGGCACGTCGCGGTCGGAGCGCACCTTCACCTCGACGGCGCCGCGGCGGGTCTGGAGCCGGATGAAATCGCCGGGCCAGAGCTGCATGCGCCGCATGTCCTTCGGCGACATGAAGGCGACCGCCTCCGGCTCGATCTGGTCGAGCACGGATGCGCGGCGGGTCATCGATCCCGTGTGCCAGTGCTCGAGCACGCGGCCGGTCGACAGCACCATCGGATATTCGGCATCGGGCAGTTCATCCGGCGGGATGACATGCGCCGGCACGATCTTGCCGCGGCCGCTTTCGGTCGGGAAACCGGTGGTGAAGATGATCTCATTGCCGGGCTTATCTGGGTCGTCGACCGGATAGGTCACCGCGCCCTCGCGCACCAGGCGTTCCCAGGTGATGTTCTTCAGCGAAGGCATCAGCTCGGCCATCTCGGCAAAGACATCAGCCGGACCGCTGTAGTTCCACGGCAGGCCCATGCGCTTTCCGATCTCCTGGATGATCCAGAGATCCTGCCGCGCGTCGCCCGGCGGCTTGATCACCTCGCGCGCGAGCTGCACGCGGCGGTCGGTGTTGGTGAAGGTGCCGGACTTCTCCGCAAACGCCGAAGCCGGCAGGATCACGTCGGCATGGAACGCGGTCTCGGTGACGAAGAGATCCTGCACCACGAGGTGATCGAGCATGGCAAGCGCCTCGCGCGCGTGCTGCAGATCGGGATCGGACATCGCGGGATTTTCGCCCTCGATATACATGCCGTTGATCTCGCCGGCATGGATCGCGTTCATGATCTCGACCACGGTCAGGCCGCGGACCGGGTCGAGGCTCTTCTGCCAGAGCTCCTCGAACTTGCCGCGCAGATCGACGCGGCCGACAGGCTGGTAGTCCGGCAGGAACATCGGGATCAGGCCAGCATCGGACGCGCCCTGCACGTTGTTCTGGCCGCGCAGCGGATGCAGGCCGGTGCCGGGACGGCCGACCTGGCCGGTGATCAGTGCCAGCGCGATCAGGCAGCGCGCATTGTCGGTGCCATGGACATGCTGGCTGATACCCATGCCCCAGAAGATGATCGAGGATTTCGCGCGGGCGTAGAGCCGCGCCACTTCGCGCAAGGTCTCGGCCGGGATACCGCAGATCGGCTCCATCTTCTCCGGAGTGAAGTCCACGATCTTGGCCTTCAGCTCGTCGAAACCTTCGGTGTAGCCGGCGATGTACTGCTCGTCGGTCAGGCCCTCGGTGATGATCGTGTTGATCATCGCGTTCAGCATCGCGACGTCGCTTCCCGGCTTGAAGGCGAGATGCTTATCGGCATGGCGCGACAGCGACTGCAGCCGCGGGTCCATCACGATCAATTTCGCGCCGCGCTTGGCCGCGTTCTTGATATAGGTCGCGGCCACCGGATGGTTCACGGTCGGATTGGCGCCGATCACGATGATCACCTCGGCATCCATTGCCGCCGAGAACGGCGCCGACACCGCGCCGGAATTCAGGCCCTCCGTCAGCGCCGCCACTGATGACGCGTGGCACAGCCGCGTGCAGTGATCGACATTGTTGGAGCCGAAGCCGGTGCGCACCAGCTTCTGAAACAGATAGGCTTCCTCGTTCGATCCCTTCGCAGAACCGAAGCCGGCGATCGCCTTCACGCCCTTCTCGTCGCGAATCTTGACGAGGCCGCGCGCGGCGATATCGAGCGCCTCTTCCCAGCTCGCCTCGCGGAAATGCGTGAACGGATTGGCCGGATCGACCTGATCGTTGGGGTCCTTCTTTGCATTCGGCAACCGAACCAGCGGTTTCATCAGGCGATGCGGATGGTGGATATAGTCGAAGCCGAAGCGGCCCTTGACACAGAGCCGGTTGTGATTGGCCGGGCCATCGCGGCCTTCGGCATAGATCACCTTCTCGTCCTTGACCTGGTAGGTCACCTGGCAGCCGACGCCGCAGAACGGACAGAGCGAATCCACCTTGCGGTCGGGATAAGTAACGCGGGTCTGCTTCTCGTCGAGCATCACGGCGGGCATCAGCGCGCCGGTCGGGCAGGCCTGCACGCATTCGCCGCAGGCGACGCAGGTCGATTCTCCCATCGGATCGTCGAAGTCGAACACGATCTTGGCATCGGCATTGCGATAGGCCATGCCGATGACGTCGTTGACCTGCACCTCGCGGCAGGCGCGCACGCACAGGCCGCACTGGATGCAGGCATCGAGATTGACGCGCATCGCCGGGTGGCTGGCATCGCCCTCCCAGCGCTCCGCCGCCGGGAAGCGGCTCTCGGTGACGCCGGTCTTCTCCGCCCAGTGCCAGAATTTCGAATCGGGATCGTGCGAGGTCTCGCGCGCCGGCTGGTCGGCGACCAGAAGCTCCATCACCATCTTCTGCGCGGCAACGGCGCGGCTAGAGGCCGTCTTCACCTTCATGCCGACAGACGGCGTGCGCTTGCAGGAGGCGGCGAGCACGCGCTCGCCTTCGATCTCGACCATGCAGGCGCGGCAATTGCCGTCGGGGCGATAGTCCGGCGCCGGCGAATAGCAGAGATGCGGGATCTCCTGGCCCTGGCGTTTTGCCACCTGCCAGATGGTCTCGCCTGCTTTCGCTTCGACCTGCTTGCCGTCGAGTTCGAACTGGATCGTCGTCATTCCGCAGCTTCCTTGAACTCGTCGGGGAAGTATTTAATCACGGAGGTCAGGGGATTCGAGGCGGCCTGGCCGAGACCGCAGATCGACGCATCGCGCATCGCCTGGCCCAGTTCCTCGAGCAGCGCCCGGTTCCACACCGGCCGTTCCATTAACATCGCCGCCTTCTGCGTGCCGACGCGGCAAGGCGTGCATTGCCCGCAGCTCTCATCTTCGAAGAAGCGCATCAGATTGAGCGCTGCCGCCTTCACGCTGTCCGCTTGCGACAGGATCACGATCGCGGCCGAGCCGATGAAGCAGCCGTATTTTTCCAATGTGCCGAAGTCGAGCGGGATATCGTCCATCGTCGCCGGCAGGATGCCGCCGGAGGCGCCGCCCGGCAGATAGGCATGGAAGGTGTGGCCATCGGCCATGCCGCCGCAATATTCGTCGATCAGCTCGCGCACGGTGATGCCGGCCGGCGCCAGCTTCACGCCGGGATTTTTCACGCGGCCCGAGACCGAGAAGCTGCGCAGACCCTGACGGTCGTTGCGGCCGTGGCTCTTCCACCAGTCGGCGCCCTTCTCGACGATGTCGCGCACCCACCACAATGTCTCGACATTGTTGATCAGCGTCGGCAGGCCGAACAGCCCGACCTGGAACGGATAAGGCGGCTTGTGCCGCGGCAATCCGCGCTTGCCCTCGATGCTCTCGAGCAGCGAGGATTCCTCGCCGCAGATGTAAGCGCCGGCGCCGCGACGCAGATGCAGGCGTGGACCGCCGGCCGGAAGCTTTGCGATCTCGCGCGCGAGGATTTCGCGCACCGCCGGATATTCGTCGCGGATGTAGACGTAGACGTCGGCGGCTTCGACCACGTGGGCGCCGATCAGCATGCCCTCGAGGAAGCGATGCGGATCGGTCTCGAGATAATAGCGATCCTTGATCGTGCCGGGCTCGCCCTCGTCGCCATTGACCGCCATCAGCCGCGGCCCGGGTTCGCCGAGCACCGCGCGCCATTTGCGCCCGGTGGGGAATCCCGCGCCGCCGAGTCCGCGCAGCGAGGCGTTGTCGAGCGCCTTCAGGATCTCGTCGTTCGACACTTCGCCCGCGCGCAGCCGGTTCAGCAATCGGTAGCCACCGCCGGCAACATAGGCGTTGTAGCCGACATAATCAGGCAGATGCGCGTGCGTCTCGCCAGCCTTCGCCGTCGCCAGCACGCTCTCGACCGTCGCCTGATCGACGAAGTTGTGGCCGACTTCCGCGACCGGCGCGGTGTCGCAGCGGCCGACGCAGGGCGCGCGCACCACGCGGACGCCGGGACCGGCCGAGTCCTGCAATTGCTCCAGCAGCTTTTCGCCGCCGAGCATCGCGCAGGTGAGCGAGTCGCAGACGCGGATGGTAAGCGGCGCGACATCCGGCTGACCTTCCTTCACCACGTCGAAATGCGCGTAGAACGTCGCGGTCTCGAACACTTCCGCGAACGACAATTTCATCTCGTCCGCGAGCGCGGCGAGATGCGCGGCGGAGATCTGGTGGTACTTGTCCTGGATCAGGTGCAGGAATTCGATCAGCAGGTCGCGCCGGCGCGGCCGGTCGCCGAGCAACTGCTCGACGTCATGCGCGGCCGTCGGATCGATCTGGCGTCCCTTCGGCGTCGCCTTGGCCTTGCGCCGCCCGGCGCCAGGGTGCTCGAACGCGCGAACCTCATGCACGTCATGGACAGTCATTGAAGCATCCGTTCTTACCACGCTTTAGATCAACTCTAATCTTTGGCATGCCAGATGCCAAGACCAATGCCAAGAGAAAATTATCGCGTCCGAAGAAGCATTTAAGGGGCATGCCGCCGGCGCATGCCCCCGCTCCGTTTCCCCCGCGACAAACCTGTCCTCAGGTCTTACCCATGCAGTCCTCGATGTAGAACCAGCGGTCGTCGCCCGCCAATCCCTTGGCTTTGACCTCCTGGCGACAGGTCTTCAACTTGCCCCTGTTGGCGCTCCATTTGGCCTTCATGTCCTTGAGCTTTTGCGCCGTCAGCTTCGCCCTGGAAGGCTTCGCCTCGCTCGAAGCAGCAGGCGCGGAAGGCGCGGGCGCGGTAGTTTGAGCGGAAGCTACAGTCAGTACACCCATGATCAACAACGCGGCGGCGGCACCAGTTCCGATACGAAACATCGCGAAAATTCCCTTGTTCTATTCGTTGAATTGAATGGATGAAAAAAGGCGCCGCGGGCGAACGCATCGCCCGCGGCGCCAAGCTCAATCAGAAGATCTTGACCGCGCTCTCCAGCGTCTTCCAGACGCCCCAAGCCAGGGGAATGCCGACAAAGGCCCAGAACAGCGCGGCCTTGGCATCCAGTCCGCCGAACCCGATGCCGTAGGAACCATGCGGACCGGCCGCATCCGCACTCGCGCTCGCCGCCTGCAGTTTTGCCACTTCCGCCTCGCTCATGTGCCACTTCGCATCGACCGGCTTGACCAGGTAGTTGCAGATCAGGCCCGCGATCAGCATGGCGCAGAGGATGTACATCGTGGTGTTGTAGAGCTGGTCGCGCGGAACGCCGGCAGCGAGTTGGAACTCGCGGATATAGTTCACGACGACCGGGCCGATGATGCCGGCGGTCGACCACGCCGTCAGCAGCCGGCCGTGAATGGCGCCCACGAACTGCGTTCCGAACATGTCGGCGAGATACGCCGGCACGGTCGCAAAGCCGCCGCCATACATCGACAGGATGATGCCGAAGCCGAGCACGAACAGAAGTTTCGAGCCCATCGCCGCGAAGGTCGGCGCCAGCGCATAGAGCGCAATGCCGAGCAGGAAGAACGTATAGTAAGTGTTCTTGCGCCCGATCTTGTCCGACAGCGACGCCCAGAAGAAACGGCCGCCGATGTTGAACAGTGACAGCAGCCCGGCGAAGCCTGCCGCGATGCCGGCGATCTGCGCCTTCTGCGACGCATCAAGCTGGTTGAAGCCCATGGTAGGCAGCCCGATCAATTTGCCGCCAAAGATCTCCTGCAGCATCGGCGAGGCCATGCCGATCACGCCGATGCCTGCTGACACGTTGAGGCAGAGCACCCACCAGATCAGCCAGAATTGCGGCGTCTTGTGCGCGTCCTTGAGATGGACGTTGTTGGTCGAGATCATCTTGTTGGCCTTGGCCGGCGGCGTCCAGCCCTCAGGCTGCCAGCCTGTCGGCGGAATGCGATAGCGGAAGGCGCCGATCATCATGAACACGAAATAGATCACGCCCATCGCCAGGAAGGTTTCCCAGACGCCGACCGAGGTCGGTGTCTTGAAATAGTTCATCAAGAGGTTCGCAAGCGGCGCGCCGATCATGGCGCCGCCGCCGAACCCCATGATGGCCATGCCGGTCGCCATGCCGCGGCGATCGGGAAACCATTTCACCAATGTCGACACCGGCGAGATATAGCCGAGCCCGAGGCCGACTCCGCCGATCACGCCGGCGCCCAGCCACATCAGCCAGAGCTGATGGATGTAGACGCCGAGCGCGCCGATCACGAGTCCGCCGGCCCAGCACAGTGCCGCGACGAAGCCGGCCTTGCGCGGACCGACGCGTTCGAGCCAGCCGCCCCAGATCGCGGCGGAGACGCCGAGCAGCACGAAGAACAGGGTGTACATCCACCCCAGGCTCGCCACCTTCCAGTCGCAGGTGGTGGTGAACAATTCCTGCCACAGCGAGATGTCGGGGCAGGCCTTCGGCGCATTCAATCCGATCGCGCGCGAGAGCGGCAGCCAGAACACCGAGAAGCCGTAAGCCATGCCGATGCACAGATGGATGCAGAGTGCGGCCGGCGGCACCAGCCAACGGTTGAAGCCGGCCGTCGCAATCGTGTGCTCCTTGTCGAGGAAACCAAGCCCCGCGCCGGCCACATTGCCGGTGCTGCTAATCGTCGTCATCCGATCCTCCCTGCGGCCGCTCTTCAATCGAGCGTGCTCGCTTTCGTTGACCCAACCAAATTGTCGTCGCGGAAACCGGCGCTGCCGCTCCACGACTTCTTTCTGTGCGCCAGAGATCATCAAGCGCTTTTCGGAATTCCCAACCCCCGACGCGACACAATATGCTCAGTGACGGCGCCAACCTGATAAATGAAGACGTGCCCCGCCCGGAGTCGCTCGTGTGTAGCCCGAGCGTCGTTGATCTCCGCGACACCGCGGAGAGGTTCAATTGGGACAGAAGGGCTAAAATGTGTCGATAGGAAAAAGGTAGGTATCAACCAGAGCGATTATTGCAGCGCACGGCTATTGTTGCTATGCGGACGAGGCATCATTGATTTTCTCTATCGTCCCATTTGTCTTCTCGATCAAAAACACGATGCGGCTCTCGCTCCGCTCGGTGATCTCGACCTTGTCGCCGGTCTCGCGGATCAGGTTCGGGATATCGATCACCGACAATGGATCGGTGCAGAGCACTTCGAGAAAATCACCCGGCTTGACCGCCTTCAGTGCCTTGCGCGTCTTGAGCGCGGGCAGCGGACATTTGAGACCGGTGAGATCGAGTTTTGTCGTCGTCATGTTTCCGACCATGGCGAAGCATTCGCACAGCGTCAATCGCTACGCGAAGGCTTCAGATCAGGCTTGCATAGGACAGGAATCCGACGGTCTGGCCGGGCTCGACGTGTGTGATGTGTTCGCCAAGCTCGACCAGGCCATCGGTGTCGACCAGCGACGACAACAGCCCCGCGCCCTCGCGCGGAAACTTGATCGCTTCGAGCATACCATCCGGCGCTTTACGCAGATTGACGCGGACATATTCGCGGCGCCCGACCTTCTTCTTGTAGGTGAAGCCGGCCCGCACCGGCATCGGCACCAGCGGCTCCGGCGCGCCGCCGGACAGCGCCAGGATGGTTGGCCGCACCACGTGAACGAAGGTGACGAAGCTCGCGACGGGATTGCCCGGCAGGCCGATGAACGGCGTGCCGCCGATGATGCCCATCGCGACCGGACGCCCCGGCTTGATCGCCATCCGCCACAGCACCAGGCGGCCGACGCTCTCGACGCCGGCCTTGACGTGATCCTCCTCACCAGTTGAGACGCCGCCGGTGGTGAGGATCAGATCGTGCTGGCCTGCGACGTCCTTCAGCGCGCGTGCGAGGCTCGCAGGCTCGTCGCGCAGAATGCCGAGATCACTGACCTCGCAGCCAAGTCGCCGCAGCATCGCCATCAGCATGAAGCGATTGGAATCGAAAAGCTGCGGCCCGGCGCGGCGCTCGCCGGGAGAAACCAGCTCATCGCCGGTCGAGAACACCGCGACGCGGATCCGCCTGATCACCTCGAGCCTGACAAGACCGAACGCGGCGGCCAGCGCGACATGCTGCGGCTGCAGCCGCTTTCCAACCTGCAACGCGGCGTGGCCGAGCGGGATGTCCTCGCCGGCCGGCCGCACATTGGCGCCCGGCTTCAGGCCGGCGGGCAACACGACCTTGTCGCCCTCGACGCGGACGTCCTCCTGCATGAACACGGTGTCGGCACCGTCAGGCATCGGCGCGCCCGTGAAGATGCGCACAGCATGACCGCGCTCGACCGGCGCATTCGCAGCAGTGCCCGCCTGCACCCGTCCACTGATGGGAAACGCCTGTTCCGAACCTGTGGGAAGATCGCGGCTTGCGACCGCATAGCCATCGACGGCGGAATTGGTGAAGGGCGGCAGCGGCAACGGCGCCAAAATCTCATTGGCGAGGATGCGCCCGTCGGCCTCCGCGAGCGCGACGGTCTCGATATCGGCTATCGCCGTCACCCGAGTCGCGATCAGGCGCACGGCCTCATCGACCGACATCATCGGCCCGCTGAAGGCAAAGCAATCGTCGGACAGTTGCGCCATTTCAGGTCTCGCTCTTCGCCAGGATTTCGTCCACCGCAACGGCGGCGCGCTGCATCATGGCTGCAACGGCGGCGACATCATCGAGGTGGGCGGTCGGCAGCCGGGTTTCAATCGTCGCATCCGTCGCGATCCCGGCAATGCCGGGATCATCGGGGAACAGCAGCGGCTTGTTGTTGGCGGCACGATGCACCTCGATCTTGCGCAGCGGCTCGCGCTTGAAGCCTTCGACCACGACGAGATCGACCTGCGACATCTTGGCGAGCAGCTCGGCCAGCCGCGGCTCGCCGGCGCCGCGCAGCTCATGCATCAAGGCCCAGCGCCGGCTTGAGGAGACCAGCACCTCGGTCGCGCCCGCCTGGCGGTGCACCCAGGAATCCTTGCCGGGCACGTCGACGTCGAATTCGTGATGGGCATGCTTGATCACGGATACGCGCAGGCCCTGTGCCAGCAGATGCGGAATCACGCGCGACAGCAAGGTGGTCTTGCCGGCACCGCTCCAGCCTGCGAGTCCGATCACTTTCATTTCATTCTCCGAATACCTGCCGGAACCGGCTAGCTAGAGCATGACGAGATCAGGTCGAACTGCGCCCGCGATGTGCGCTGCGCTCCCTCTCCCGCTTGCGGGGAAGGGCTGGGGTGGGGGCTCTCTCCACAATTCACGCTGTCCGAGCGTGTGGAGAGAGCCCCCACCCGGCGCGGAGCCTGTACTCGGACGGCGCGAAGCGCCGATCCGGGTGCGCCGAACTCCCCCGCAAGCGGGAGAGGTGAAGTGAACTCGCTTCCGATCCAACCAAATGGCATCATGCCCTAGGTCGTGTGGACTCTTGGGATTCTCAAATCAGATGGAACGTGATTCAAGGCTTTCTTTTAGGAGGAAGCCTTGG
>NZ_JBVBEF010000050.1:0-65190 GCF_055456055.1 Bradyrhizobium sp. LeoB3 | reverse complement strand
TTCCCGATTCTGGAATCCCTCACACCCGCCCCGAGTCAATCCGCCGCACCGCACCACATCTGTGCATGCCCTAGCGCTTTCGCGGGGACGACAGCGGTGCGGGACGACACCGAACAAGGTGATGCTCGAGCCAAAATAGAGACCGCCTTGCGGCGGTCTTTACGACTTCCATGAAGATGTTCTGTGTCGGTCGCTTTTGTGGCGCTAAGAGCGCAAGCGCTATTTTGAGTTGCGACGGCGCCTGACGTACCAATAGACGCCTGCAGCGACGAGGAAGGGAAGGCCTGCGCCAGCGGCCGGGCCCGGCGCGCCACGATACGTTCCCTGGCCGACATAGGTGTAGACCTGGTCGGGAGGGAAGAACAGCGTGGCCGTGAAGTAGACACCGGCGGGCACCGCCGCCGCCATCAAGAGGAAAATCGCGAGAACCCAGCCTGGCAATGACATTGTTACACCCCCGCTCAGCCGCATTTGATAATATTAATCTCACTCGAATTTAAATGTCTGTCAATCAGGATTTAATATTTAAATTACAGGCATGCGAAAATGACGCAGGGACAGCGGTCAACAAATGAAAATACTGCGCCCTATCCGAGACTTATCCGTCACCCCGAGGGTCAGCGGGCGCTGCGCCGCGGCTTTGAGAAGATGTGAATACCGTTGTGTTAAGCGGAAGCTGCCCGGAGGCGCGCCCCGGTCATAGCTCAAATGGCTCCGCAGGCTCCCGCGCCCCGCGCAGAATTCCCGCCGTTAAAAAGCGTCCGTTGCGCGCGGATTCTCCGGCGCTTAAAACTGCGAGATATTAAACCGCGGCGATCACTATTAAATGTCGAGGTGAGCGCTGAGCGGGCACGGCGCCGGACAAGGTCAGAGCCACGGCGCGGGCTTGTCCATCGCGATCAGCGCCTCGATGTCGACGCGCGGGCGCACGACTGCGTACTGATCGTCCTTGACCAGCACTTCCGGCACCAACGGCCTGGTGTTGTAGCTGCCGGACTGCACCGCGCCATAGGCGCCGGCGGTCATGATCGCCAGGAGATCGCCGCGCTTGGGCTCGGGCAGCGAACGGTCGAGCGCGAGATAGTCGCCGCTTTCGCAGACCGGGCCGACCACGTCGGCAACCATCATCGGCGCGTCTTTCTCGGCCTGCCGCACCGGCAGGATGTCGTGATGCGCTTCGTACAGCGTCGGCCGGATCAGGTCGTTCATCGCGGCATCGATGATGACGAAGTTCTTGGCATCGCCATGCTTCACATAGATCACGCGGGTGAGGAGGATGCCGGCATTGCCGACGATCATCCGCCCCGGCTCGAACATCAGCGTGCAGCCGAGGTTATGCGTCACGCGCCTCACCATCGCGGCATAGGCGTCGGGTGCCGGCGGCGCCTCGCGGTCCATGTAATAGGGAATGCCAAGGCCGCCGCCGAAATCGATATGCGAGATGTTGTGGCCGTCGGCGCGCAAGGTCTGGACGAATTCGGCGAGGATCCGGAACGCCGTCTCCATCTTGCTGAGATCGGTGATCTGGCTGCCGATATGCATGTCGGCCCCGCGCACCTCGATGCCCGGCAGCTTCGCCGCGCGGGCATAGACGTCTCTCGCACGGGAGATCGGGATGCCGAACTTGTTCTCGGACTTGCCGGTCGAGATCTTGGCATGCGTCCCGGCATCGACGTCAGGATTGACGCGCACCGAAATGCGCGCGGTCTTGCCCATCTCGGCCGCAAGCCGCGACAGCAGTTCAAGCTCAGGCTCGGATTCGATATTGATGCAGAGGATGTCGGCGGACAGCGCGGCGCGCAGCTCGGCCTCGGTCTTGCCGACGCCGGAGAAGACGATCTTCGAGGGCGGGATGCCCGCGGCAAGGGCTCGCTTCAATTCGCCGCCCGAGACCACGTCGGCGCCGGCGCCAAGCTTTGCCAAGGTGCGCAGGACCGACTGGTTGGAATTCGCCTTCATCGCGTAGCAGACGAGCACCTTCTCGCCGGCGAAGGCTTCGGTGAACACCCGGTAGTGGCGCTCCAAGGTCGCGGTCGAATAGCAATAGAATGGCGTGCCCACGGTGTCGGCAAGCCTGGACAGGTCAACGGCTTCGGCGTGCAGCACGCCGTCGCGATAGTCGAAATGATTCATGGCGCGCTCAGTCGAGAAGCGGGTCGAGGACGAAGGATCGCTGACGACCCTTGGCCGCAGCCGGCGGCGCATCCGTTCCGTAGTTCGGATTGAACAGGCTGGGCTGGGCTGCCCGCTGGGTCTCGGTATCTTGCGGCGCGGCCGGCGTCTGCGCCGAGCTCGCGGTCGGCGGCAGGTCGAGCGGTCCCTTGCGTCCGCAGCCGCCGAGCGTCAGCGCGGCAACGCCGACAAGGATGAGAGCCCATCCCGACCGGGTCAGGCGGTGGTTACTGGTCACGACGAAATCCCCAATGCGGGCCGCACCATACAAACATTGATTTGCTCTGGCGAGCCCCCGGATAACCATGAGATTGCAGCGAAATTTGTCGTTCAGCCCAATTTTCGCTCTTTTTCCAGCCGCTTCGCCCAAGCCCTCGCCTGGGAAAGCACGTTCTTCGGCGCGGTGCCGCCGTAACTGATGCGGCTTTTCACCGATGATTCGACCGAGAGCACCTTCAGCGCGTCGGCAGTGATCTTCGGCTCGACCTCCTGCATCGCCTTCAGCGGCAGTTCGTGCAGGGCGACGGCCTGCTGCGAAGCCAGCGCGACGATGCGGCCGGTGACGTGATGGGCCTCGCGGAACGGCATTTTCAGGGTCCGCACCAGCCAGTCGGCGAGGTCGGTGGCGGTGGCATAGCCCTCGCCGGCCGCGGCTTTCATCCGCCCCTCGTCGGGCACGAGGTCTTCGACCATGCCGGTCATGGCGCGGATCGCGAGCGAGAGCGCGGCAAAGGCCTCCATCGTGCCCTGCTTGTCCTCCTGCATGTCCTTTTGATAGGCGAGCGGCAGGCCCTTCATCACGATCAGGAGCGCGGTGAGCGCGCCGATCACGCGGCCGGTCTTGGCGCGCACCAGCTCCGCCGCATCCGGATTGCGCTTCTGCGGCATGATGGAGGAGCCGGTGGTGAACTTGTCGCTAAGGCGGACCAGGCCGACCAGCGGCGAGGTCCAGACCACGATCTCTTCCGCAAAACGCGACAGGTGCACAGCCGTGATCGCGGCAGCCGACAGGGTTTCCAAAACGAAATCGCGGTCGGAGACGGCGTCGAGCGAATTGGCCATTGGACGGTCGAATCCGAGCGCTTTTGCCGTCGCGGCCCGGTCGATCGGAAACGAGGTGCCGGCGAGCGCCGCGGCGCCGAGCGGCGATTCGTTCAGCCGCTTGCGAGCATCAGCGAAGCGGCCGCGGTCGCGCGCCGCCATCTCGACATAGGCGAGAAGATGATGCCCGAAGGTAACAGGCTGGGCGGTCTGCAGATGGGTGAAGCCCGGCATGACCGTTCCGGCATGTTCCAGCGCGCGCTCGACCAACGCCTGTTGGAACGCGGCCAGCGCCGCATCGGTCTCATCTATCGTGTCGCGGACATAGAGGCGGAAGTCGGTCGCGACCTGGTCGTTGCGGGAGCGCGCGGTGTGCAGCCGGCCGGCGGCCGGGCCGATCAATTCCGACAGCCGGCTCTCGACGTTCATATGGATATCTTCGAGCGCGCGCTTGAAATCGAACGATCCCTTGTCGATTTCTGACAAAATCGTGTCTAGACCTTTGCCGATATTTTTCGCATCAGACGCGGTGATAATGCCTTGCGCGGCGAGCATCGCGGCGTGGGCCTTGGACGCGGCAATGTCCTGGGCATAAAGGTGACGATCGACGTCGATGGAGACGTTGATTTCCTCCATGATCGCGTCGGGACGTTCGGAGAACCGCCCGCCCCACATCTTGTTGCTCATGATTGCTCGCTCACGACTTCTTAAAACTTCAGGCCTGCCCTTGATCGCCGACCGTCGAAACCGACCCGCCGCCGGCGCGGGCCCTGCTTAGCCATATCTGACGCGGAATGACAAACGATATGCCCGAAACTCCCCCGTCCCGTGGCGCCACGCGCCGGATCCCGCTCGTGATCGGCGCGGTGCTGGTCGGCGCGCTGATCGGCTATGCCGGCGTCTCCGGATTTGGCGGGCTGATGGGCCGCGGCCCCGCCGGCGATCCTGTCTGCAGCGGGACGGTTGCTCTGGCGAAGAAGCTCGGCCCGCTGGCGCGGGGCGAACTGGCCGCGCTGACGATGGCGACGAAACCCTTGCGCGTGCCGGACCTCGCCTTCGAGGACGCCGATGGCAAGCCGAGGAAGCTGTCGGACTGGCGCGGCAAGGCCGTGCTGGTGAACCTCTGGGCCACGTGGTGCGTGCCCTGCCGCAAGGAGATGCCGGCGCTCGACGCGCTCCAGGCCAAGCTCGGCGGCAAGGATTTCGAGGTGGTGGCGATCAACATCGACACCCGCGACTTCGACAAGCCGAAGAATTTCCTGAAAGACGCCAATCTGACCCGGCTCGGCTATTTCAGTGACGTGAAAGCCAAGGTTTTCCAGGACCTTAAGAGCATAGGCAAGGCGCTTGGGATGCCCACCTCGATGCTCATCGACGGCAACGGCTGCGAGATCGCGACCATTGCGGGTCCGGCCGAATGGGCCAGCGATGACGCCGTGAAGCTGATCACGGCCGCCGTACAGCCGGCCGCGGCAGGAATCTAGGCGACGACGTTCAGATTGCCGCCGACGCCCGGCGCCAGGTTGGCCGTGGACGGGGCACCCAGGAGCGTCTGGACCGCGGATTTCTCGGCGTCCGCATTGGATTTGATGATCGAGGTCTGGATCTGCGACTGCAGGCCGCCGGCCTGCATGGCCAGAATGCCCGAGACCATGCTCATCATATCCATACGCGGTACTCCCCAATTCGGGCGCACCATAGGCGGCAGGGGTTAATGAAAGCTGGATATGTCGGGCGCCAGCCGGCCCCGATCCTGGCATGTCATACGCGGGCTTGACCCGCGTATCCATCAATCTTCACAAGAGTCGTTTCTTGAGGATGGATTGCCGGGTCAAGCCCGGCAATGACGACAAGTTAGCGCGTCGGGACCGGCTTCTCGCCGCGATAGTCGTAGAAGCCGCGCTGGGTCTTGCGGCCGAGCCAGCCGGCCTCGACATATTTCACCAAGAGCGGGCACGGCCGGTATTTTGAATCGGCGAGCCCCTCATGCAGCACCTGCATGATCGACAGACAGGTGTCCAGTCCGATGAAATCGGCCAGTTCCAGCGGGCCCATCGGATGGTGGGCACCGAGCTTCATCGCCGCGTCGATGGCCTCGACGTTCCCGACGCCCTCGTAGAGCGTGTAGATCGCCTCGTTGATCATCGGCAGCAGGATACGGTTGACGATGAAGGCCGGAAAATCCTCCGATACCGCGACCTGCTTGCCGAGCTTGCCAACGAACGTCTTGGCAGCGTCGAAGGTCGCATCGTCAGTGGCGATGCCGCGGATCAGCTCGACCAACTCCATCAGCGGCACCGGATTCATGAAATGAATGCCGATGAAGCGCTCCGGGCGGTCGGTCGAGGCGGCGAGCCGCGTAATCGAGATCGACGACGAATTGGAGGCGACGATCGCCTCCGGCTTCAGGACCGCGCAGAGATCGTGGAAGATCTTGCGCTTGGTCTCTTCCTTCTCGACCGCGGTCTCGATCACAAGATCGCAATCCGCCAGTTCGTCGAGGCTGTCAGTCGCGACGATCCGGGACAGCGCCTGCTTGCGCTGCTCCTCGGTGATGGACTTCTTGGCCACCTGGCGCGACAGATTGCCGTTGATGGTTGCGAGCGCCGATTTCACGCGATCGGCGGAAATGTCGTTGAGCAGCACGTCGAAGCCCGCAAGCGCCGCCACATGGGCAATGCCGTTACCCATCTGGCCCGAGCCGATTACGCCGACCTTCTTGATTGCGACCGTCATGTTGTCACCACCGGGACAGCGCGTCCATCGCGCCTCGCCCAAGTCCCCTACTATGTCCCCAATATCCGACAAGTCTTACGTTTGCGCATGATCTTTTTCGTAAACCGGCGCCCACTTAGCGCCGACGCGGCGCTCCGGGTACGGATCATGCTCCGTCTTTCTTTTTATTGAGCATGATCTTTCGGAAAACCGGTACCCGTTTTTCCGGCTCATGCTACGGGCGAAAGGTACCTGCTTCGCGGAAAAACGCCATTCAAAAACAAGAACACCGGCCGGGGCCGTACCATCCGGCCGGTGTTCTCTTTGCTTATTTTCCGAGCTTGCCGAGCGCTTCGGTCAGCTCCGGAACCGCCTGGTAGAGGTCGGCGACCAGGCCGTAATCGGCGACCTGGAAGATCGGCGCGTCCTCGTCCTTGTTGATCGCGACGATCACCTTGGAATCCTTCATGCCAGCCAGATGCTGGATCGCGCCGGAGATGCCGACCGCGACATAAAGTTCCGGCGCCACCACCTTGCCGGTCTGGCCAACCTGCCAGTCGTTCGGGGCATAGCCGGCGTCGACCGCCGCGCGCGATGCGCCGACACCGGCACCGAGCTTGTCGGCCAGCGGTTCGATGTACTTGGCGAAATTCTCCCGGCTCTGCATGGCGCGGCCACCGGAAACGATGATCTTGGCCGAGGTCAGTTCCGGACGATCGCTCTTGGCGACCTCCTCGCCGAGGAAGCTGGAGAGACCGGGATCGGCCGCAGCCGCCACTGTCTCGACCGAGGCGCTGCCGCCCTCGCCCGCCGCGGCGAAGGTCGAGGTGCGGACCGTGATCACCTTCTTGGCGTCCTTGGACTTCACTGTCTGGATCGCGTTACCAGCGTAGATCGGACGCTCGAAGGTATCAGGCGCGACCACCTTGATGATCTCGGAGACCTGCATGACGTCGAGCAGGGCCGCGACGCGCGGCATCACGTTCTTGAAGCGCGAGGTCGCGGGCGCAACGATCGCGTCATAGGACGGCGCCAGCGAGACGATCAGCGCGGCAAGCGGCTCGGCGAGATCGTGCGCATAGGCCTCGCCTTCGGCCACCAGCACCTTCTTGACGCCGGCGAGCTTCGCCGCCGCTTCGGCCGCGGCCTTGGTGCCCGCCCCGCCGCCGGCGACCAGCACATGCACGTCGCCGCCCAACTGGGTCGCCGCGGTCAGCGCCTTGTTGGTGACGTCCTTCAGCTTCTCGTGTTCGTGTTCGGCAATCAGCAATGTCGTCATTTAGAGAACCCCGGCTTCGGTCTTGAGCTTCGACACCAGTTCGGCGACGTCCTTGACCTTGACGCCCGCCTTGCGGCCCGCCGGTTCCGAAGTCTTAAGGATTTCGAGATGCGGTGTGAGATCGACGCCGTAATCGGCGGCGTTCTTCTCGTCGATCGGCTTCTTCTTCGCCTTCATGATGTTCGGCAACGAAGCATAGCGCGGCTCGTTGAGGCGAAGGTCGGTGGTGACGATCGCCGGGCCCTTCAGCTTCACGGTCTGCAGGCCGCCGTCGACCTCGCGCGTCACCTTGAAGTCAGAACCTTCGACCTCGAGCTTGGAGGCGAACGTCGCCTGCGACCAGCCGAGCAGTGCGGCCAGCATCTGGCCGGTCTGATTGCTATCGTCGTCGATCGCCTGCTTGCCGAGGATGACGAGGCCGGGCTTCTCAGCCTCCACCACCGACTTCAGGAGCTTGGCGACTGCGAGCGGCTCCACCGTGCCCTCGGCCTTGACCAAGATGCCGCGGTCGGCGCCCATCGCAAGGCCGGTGCGGATGGTCTCGGAGGCTTGCGCCGGGCCGATCGACACCACCACGACCTCGGTCGCCTTGCCGGCTTCCTTCAGCCGCAACGCTTCCTCGACCGCGATCTCGTCGAACGGGTTCATCGACATCTTGACGTTGGCGAGCTCCACGCCCGATCCATCGCTCTTGACGCGGACCTTGACGTTGTAGTCGACGACCCGCTTTACCGGCACAAGAACCTTCATCGATCCTCTTTCGCTTTGAAATTAGGGGGTTGATTGGCTTGGGCGCGGAACCTAAAGGTCCCGCTATCGGCGGTCAACGCGCGAAAGCCAAAAATCGGCCCCGTGGATATGAGACCCATTCTAGCGGTTCTGGCCCGGCACCCACAACACATCACCGGCACCCTTGTCGTTCTGGAAACGGCTGGCGACAAACAGGAAATCCGACAGGCGGTTCATATACTGGATGCCAGCCTCGCTGACTGGCTCATCCGGCTTGGCCGCAAGTTCCACCATCATTCGTTCCGCCCGGCGGCAAATCGTACGGGCGAGGTGCAGATAGGCTGCCGCCGGGGTACCGCCGGGAAGCACGAAAGAGGTTAACGGCGCCAGCTCGGCATTGAGCGTATCGATGTCGCGCTCGAGCCGCTCGACCTGGCTCGCCAGCATCCGCAAACGCTCCGCCTTGCCCTCGCGCTGGGGCACCGCGAGGTCGGCGCCAAGATCGAATAGGTCGTTCTGGATCAGGCCGAGCATGCGGTCGAGCGCGGGATTATCCGCAAGATGAAGCCGCACCACGCCGATCGCGGCATTGGTCTCGTCCACCGTGCCGTAGGCGCTGACGCGCAGATCATATTTCGGCCGCCGCTCGCCGCTTCCGAGCGCCGTCGTACCGTCGTCGCCGGTGCGCGTATAGATCTTGTTGAGCACGACCATGTTCCAGCTCCGGTATTTGCGACCACCTCTTCCTTTTGGAGAGGTAGGAACTAGCGCCCCATCGCCCAGACCGCGAGCATCGCGATTACGATGGCGACGAATTGCAGCAAGACGCGCAGCCGCATCAATTTCTGCGAGGTGTTCGGGGAGCCGCCGCGCATCATGTTGGCGAGACCGAGCAACAGGACCACCCCGACGGCGCCGACCGCGATCGGGAGGATGAACGTACTTAAGAAGGATGCCATCTGCGCTACATAACACCGCGATATCTGAAGCGCCACATGGGGCAAGTGCAACGATCTGGCGTTTGGCGCGATTATATCGGAAGCTGGCGCGCGGCCTCGCTGGCCGGATCAGGGTGGGAAGTGAAGCAGGTTCGGTACGTCTACCACGTCGTGATGGATGCGTTCTACACGTTCCTCGCCGACGACGGCTGGGCGATTGCGAGCCATATCGCGCTGTCGACCCTGATGGCGCTGTTCCCGTTTCTGATCGTGCTGACCTCCCTCGCCGGCTTTTTCGGCTCCAAGGAACTGGCCGACCAGGCCGCGAGCCTGCTGCTGCAGACCTGGCCCAAACAAGTCGCCGACACGCTGTCCAGCCAGGTTCATGACGTCCTCACGACCACGCGCGGTGACATCCTCACCGTCGGCGCGGCGCTCGCGGTTTATTTCGCCTCCAACGGCGTCGAGGCGCTGCGGGTAGCGCTGAACCGCGCCTATGCCGTGGTCGAGCGGCGTCGCTGGTACTGGCTGCGGCTGGAATCGATCGGCTACACCCTTGTCGCCGCCATCTCCTCACTGGTGATGGCGTTCCTGATCGTGCTTGGTCCCTTGATGCTCGAGACGGCACGGCACTACATTCCGTTCTTCGTCGAGAGCAACGAGCGCATCCTCAACATTGCACGCTACGGCATCACCATCACGGCGTTGACCGTTGCGCTGTTCATCCTGCATGCCTGGCTGCCGGCGGGGCGCCGTAATTTCCTGCAGATCCTGCCCGGCATCATCTTCACCATGGTGGCCTCGCTGATATCAGGCATCGTGTTCGGTCAGTACCTGGCGCGCTTCGCCAAGAACTATGTCACGATGTATGCGGGGCTCGCGTCGGTGATCATCGCTTTGGTGTTCCTGTATTTCATCGCCGCGATCTTCGTCTATGGCGGCGAATTGAACGCGGCGATCATCAAGTCGCGCCTGCCGAAGGGCGTATCGCTTCAAGCAGCGCAGTCGCTAAAGCACGCGGACTCACAGGCTTGACCAGGAACGCGTCGGCGCCGGCCGCCCGCGATGCCGCCTCGTCCTCGCTGCGGCCGGAAATCCCGATGATCGGAATGCGGCCAAGCGGCGACTGAAGCGCGCGGATACGCCTGATCGCCTCCACCCCATCGATGCCGGGCAGCACCATATCCATCAGCACGGCGTCGAAGGCGCCCTGCTGAAGCCGCTCCGGCGCCGCTTCTCCATCGCCGATGAACTCCGCCTGATGGCCGAGCTCGGTGAGGATGGTGTTGAGCACGACGCGGCCGAACGGATTGTCCTCGACGCTGAGCAGCCGGAGCGCGCGCGGCGACCCGGCCGGGACGTCGCTCCCGGCATCACCGTTGGATGCGGCCGGTTCGCCGGCGGACGCCAGCACGATCGTCAGCGTAAAGGTGGTGCCCCCGCCTCGCCGCTGCCTGGCGACGATGTCGCCGCCCATCGCCCGCGCAAGCTGCTTGACCGAGGAGAGGCCGAGGCCTGCGCCGCCGAAGCGCGAGGCGACCCGGACATTGGCCTGCGAGAACGGACGGAACAGGCGCTTGATCTCGGCGAGCGAAAGCCCGATGCCGCTGTCAGAGACCGCGAAGGCGACCCCGACCTTGCCTTTCGCGGCGCGCGTCGGCGTAACCTCGAACGCGACTGTTCCCCGTTCGGTGAATTTGACCGCGTTGTCGATCAGGTTCTCCAGCGCCGCACGCAGCCGAATGGGATCGCCGACGGCGAAGGCCGGCAGCTTTTCGGAGATATCGACCGAGGGCTGCAGGCCCTTGGCCGCCGCCCGCCCGGCGAGTGAATTCCCGGCGTTGCGGGCAAGCGTGCGCAGGTCGAAAAAATCCTGCCGGATCTCAAGGCCGGGGCCACGGCTTCGCGCGGCATCGACGAACAGGGTGGCAAGGCTGGCCAGATGCTCGGCGCCGGCCTGGATGGTATCGACCCAGCGCCGCTCGCGCTCGTCGAGGTCGGAGGTCGCAAGCAGGTTGCTGATCGCGAGAATACCGGTAAGCGGGGTGCGCACCTCATGCGCGAAGGCCGCCAGCGCAGTCTCGACCACGCCGGGGCCCGCCTTGGCAGGCGCGCGTCCGCGGCGTGCCTTTGCCGCCTTCAAGACACGCTTCCGCGACGGCGTCTTCTTGGGATGCCGAATGGTGCGCCCAACGCGCGATCTTGCCGCCATGATTCCCGTGAACCCTGCCCCGGCCGGCAGAATGGCATGCGAGGGTGGTGGGTGTCACGGAGACCTTTTGGGCGACGGCGCCATTACGCGAAAGTGGGCTGAGGCCGTTTGGTTGAGCTCGATCTGGCCGCGAGGACCACCTCTCCCCATCGGGGAGAGGTGAAGCACCTAGGGTAACCCCACCAGACGGCGGATATCAGCGGGCGTCGCACCGCCGGCGCGCAGTTCCCGCAAGGCGGTTGCCTTGGTCGACTTCGACAGCTTCTGTCCGACCGAATCGCGGATCAGCCGGTGGTGCCGGTAGGCCGGCGAAGCGATGCCGAGCAGCGCCTGCAGCAGCCGGTGCACGCTGGTGGACCAGAACAGGTCCTGCCCCCTGATAATTTCGGTCACCCCTTGCAGGGCGTCGTCGATCACGACCGAGAGGTGATAACTGGTCGGCGTCTCCTTGCGCGCCAGGATGACGTCACCCCACGCCTCCGGCCGGGCGATGACGGTTCCGTGCTCGCCGGCAGGTCCCGCCCCCTGTTCGGCCCAGCTCAGATCTTTCACCCGCGCGCGAGCCGCCGCCATGTTCAACCGCAGCGCGTAAGGCGCCCCCGACTCGATCAGCCGCCGCCGCTCCGGCGCCGGCAGCGATCGCGCGGCGCCCGGATAAAGCGGCGCGCCATCCGGATCGCGCGGCCATGGTCCCGCCGCCTCGCGCTCGGCGACCAGGCGCGCGATCTCAGCGCGGCTTTCAAAGCTCGGATAGAGCAGGCCCTCGGCGGTCAATCGCTCGACCGCCTCGCGATAAGCGTCAAGATGCTCCGACTGCCGCCGCACCGGCATCTCCCAGGCGATGTCGAGCCAGGCGAGGTCCTCGTAGATCGCAGTCTCGAACTCCGTCCGGCAGCGCGTCGGATCGATGTCCTCGATCCGCAGCAGGAAGCGTCCCCCGGCCTCGCGCGCGAGGTCAAAATTCAACAACGCCGAAAAAGCGTGGCCGAGATGGAGATAACCGTTCGGGCTCGGCGCGAATCGGAAAACGGGTGGCGACATTGTATTGGAATTCGTCATTGCCGGGCTTGACCCGGCAATCCATCCTCTAGGACTCTTATCGATAGCAGATGGATGCGCGGGTCAAGCCCGCGCATGACGCGACGAGACTGTTCCTCCATGCTCATCCACTTCGAAACCCAATCGGACCTCGAAGACGCGATCAAAACTCTTGTGAAGCAGGACAAGCGGCTGAGGCCAGTCCTGGAGATCACCGGCATGCCGGCGCTGCGGCAGCGCGAGCCGGGCTTTGCCGGGCTTGCCGCGATCGTCTGCGGCCAGCAGCTTTCGACCGCGAGCGCCGCGGCGATCTGGGGCCGGGTCAGCAAGGCATTCGATCCCTTTCATCATGATGCGATCAGCAAGGCGCGCGCCGACCGGCTTGGCCGGCTCGGCCTGTCGGCGGCGAAGATCAAGACACTGAAGCACATCGCGCGCGAGCTCGCCGCCGAGCGGCTGAACCTCGACGTGCTCGCGAACGAAGACGCCGACATCGCCCACAACACGCTGACCGCGCTGCCCGGCATCGGACCATGGACCGCGGACATTTATCTATTGTTCTGCCTCGGCCATGGCGACGCCTGGCCGGCGGGCGACCTCGCCGTGCAGGAAGCGGTCAAGATCGGGCTGGGACTGAAGGAACGGCCGACGGCAAAGCAGATGGCGCCGCTGGCCGAGCCCTGGCGCCCGCTGCGCGGCGCCGCGGCGCATCTGTGGTGGGCTTATTACCGTGTGCTGAAGAAGCGCGAAGGCGTGATTGCAGGCGCGAAGTAGGACGTATCCCGTCATGCCCGTGTGCGTGCACACGAAATTTAATCAAATTGCGATCTATGATCGACCAAAACCGAAACTGTCTTGGGCTACCTGTGCGTCAAATTGGACGAACCCACCATGACTTGGTTTTCGATCTTTGTCGCTTTGATCGTTTTCTTTTTCCTCAGAAGAGCCCGGAAAGAAAGTGATCTAGACCCGATATTGTGGAAATGGTTCGTTGCGTCGATATGGATCGTCAGCATCACTTTCTTCCAAGCTCTTGAACTTCATCGATATCTCGAAGGCTCGTCCTATCGTCCATTCTTTGGACTTTACGCTGGCGTCCTGTTTGCCGCGGTAACTTGGCTTTCAGCAAGACTGTTCGCCAATCTTGGCCGCCGCTGACATCGACGCAGAGGATTGTCCCTGCGTGCCACGACTAACACAGCCTGCGTCAAAGTTTGCGGCTGTCGTAGGCCCAATGGAGCAACGCTTGGCGTTGCCGTGGCCTGCACGTCAGGTCACCGGGTCCGCAACTGCGCTTGATCTGCGCGACATGTCGCCGGATCGCTTTCCAGCGCCTGATCTGCCGCGCATCCTCCATCGATATGCGACGGCCCATGTAATAGCGGCAATACCACTGAAACCAGCCGCGGGGATCGTCGGGGTGGATCCATCCTTTCTGTCGCCACACCGAAAGAGGCTGGCTCGCGTTGACGCCGAAGTAGTTCAGCGAGCAGTCGCGTCTCGAAGGGGAAAGTCGGGCGCCGGCAAACCAGCTCGCCGGGAATTCCTTGCGGCAGTCCGTCATGTACTTGCCGCAGAAGATGCCGAGGGCCAGCAGCTGCTTCGGCGTGAGTTCGGGACGGAACTCCGGATCGAAATTGCGTCCGGCAGGTTCGGTAAGGACGTAGCGGTACCCGCGCTGCATCTTGTCGTTGACTGTAACGCTTACAGAGCGTCGGCGCATGATTGTGAGCCTCATGTCCTTTGACAAGCGCGGCGGCCGGCGAAAGTTCTCTGGACTGGCCCGTAGCCCGGGTGAAGCGCCAGCGTAACCCGGGACCGATCGTCAATGTTGATGCAGATGTCCTGGGTTGCGCTGCGCTCCACCCGGGCTACGGGGCACTAGCCGCGCAGCCTGATGCGGTCTTCGCGGGCACAGGCGGTGACGAAGCTGGTCACGGCTCGGACGGCGGGCAGCTCGATCAGGTCGGGATGCGCGAGCAGCCAGAGGTCGGAGACGCTGCCGAGCTTCTGCGGCGCGACCCGCACAAGGTCAGGGCAGCTCTCGGCGACGAAGCAGGACAGCGCCGAGATGCCGAGCCCGGCGCGCGCGGCGGCGAGCATGTCGCCCTGCGAGGAACAGCGCATCACCAAAGTCCCCTCCCGGGTGATGAAATCGCTCCAGCGCGCCAGATGCGCGTTCGATGCCTGGTCGGCAAACCCGATCACGCTGTGCCCGCGCCACTCCTCGCGCCGCTCCGGCAGCTTGCGCCGCGCGGCATAGTCGCGCGAGGCGTAGAACCCGGTGCCGAGCCGGCCTATTCTGCGCCCGATCAGGTTCTCCTCGCCGGCATCGACCGGCCGCAACACCACATCGGCCTCGCGGCGGCGCACGCTCGCCGGAAACGGATGGGTGATGATCTCGAGCTGGATATGGTCGTGGTCGCGCAGGAACGGCCCCAGCCGCGGCATCAGCCAGTGCGCGGCCATCGTCGCGCCGATCGACAGCTTCACGACGCCTCGAGCCTGTTCGCCGGTTGCGGACGCCGCGGCCTCGGCGCGCAGCGCTGCGGCCGCCATGGCGTCGGCATGCTCGCGAAACTTGCGGCCCTGCGAGGTCAGCGACAACCCGTCATTGGAGCGCGCGAACAGGCGGGTGCCGAGCTGCTTCTCCAGCGCCGCGATCTTGCGGCCGATCGTCGGGTGGCTGGCGCGCAGGCGGCGTGCGGCGCCGGCGAAACTCCTGGTGTCAGCGACGGCGACGAAGGTCTTGCACAGGTCCCAATCCATCCGACTGCCTCTCGGTGTCGATAGCCCCGTTCATTCCTGATAGATCGACCGTTCAATATTGAACGTCACCATCGCCCCGTCCAGTCCTATATTGACAGCGTCAAGATCAAGATAAGGTGCCGCAGGCGCCGGGAGGACCAGACATGCCGTTGCCAGGCTCGCTCGCCAACAGTCTCGAATTACCGGTGGTCGGTTCGCCGCTGTTCATCGTGTCAGGGCCCGATCTCGTGATCGCCCAGTGCAAGGCCGGCATCGTCGGCTCGTTTCCGGCATTGAACGCCAGGCCCGCCGAGAAGCTCGACGAATGGCTGACGCAGATTGAGGACGAGCTCGGCGAGTACAAGGCGCGAAATCCGGACAAGAAGGTCGCGCCTTACGCGGTCAACCAGATCTGCCACGCCTCCAACGACCGGCTGATGCGGGACATGGAAACCTGCGTGAAGCACAAGGTTCCTGTCATCATCACCTCGCTGCGGCCGCCGTCGGAAATCGTCGAGGCCGCGCATTCCTATGGCGGCGTGGTGTTTCACGACGTCATCAACGTCAAGCATGCACGGAAAGCCGCCGAGCAGGGCGTCGACGGCCTGATCCTGGTCTGCGCCGGCGCCGGCGGGCACGCCGGCACGCTGTCGCCGTTCGCGCTGGTGCGCGAGGTCAAGCAATGGTTCAAGGGCACCATCCTGCTGTCGGGCGCGATCTCCGACGGCTGGAGCATCGCCTCCGCGCTCGCGCTTGGCGCCGACCTCGCCTACATGGGCACCCGCTTCATCGCCACGCAGGAGGCCAATGCCGATCCGCGCTACAAGCAGGCGCTGACCGAACATGCCGCCCACGACATCGTCTATTCGAACCTGTTCACCGGCGTGCACGGCAACTACCTCGGACCGTCGATCGTGGCCGCCGGTCTCGATCCGAACAATCTGCCTGTTGCCGACAAGTCGACGATGAACTTCGGCTCCGGCGGCAACATGAAGGCCAAGGCGTGGCGCGACATCTGGGGTTCGGGCCAGGGCATCGGCCAGATCGCGGACATCCCGCCGGTCGCCGAACTGGTGGAGCGGCTCAAGACGGAATTCACCGAAGCGAGCAGCGATTTCCTGAGACGCGCGAGCGCGTGAATTCACCTCGCCCCGCTCTTCGCGGGGAGAGGTCGAAATTCAAGCTGCGCTTGAATTTCGGGTGAGGGGCTGCCTCCGCGAATGTCTCTGTCATCGTATTCGCGGAGAGAGCTCCTCACCCCAACCCTCTCCCCGCAAGAGCGGGGCGAGGGAAAGGCGCGATCAAGCGCCCTCAATTCAGAATAAAAATCTTTAGTCATCGGGAGAGAGACCATGAAGCTGCGGCACGCATTGGCCGTTCTGTTTACCTTGGGCGCGATCGCAACGGCCTTCGCCGAGGACAAGGAAGACATCCGCATCGGGCAGACCCTGCCCTATAGCGGTCCGCTGTCCGGCTTCGGCATCATCGGGCGGACGCAGGAAGCCTTCTTTGCCAAGGTCAATGCCGAAGGCGGCATCAACGGCCGCAAGGTGAAGTTCATCACGATGGACGACGCCTACTCTCCGCCCAAGGCGGTCGAGCAGACCCGCAAGCTGGTCGAGCAGGAAGAGGTGCAGATGATATTCGGTTCGCTCGGCACCGCGACCAACAGCGCCGTGCACCGCTACCTCAACGGCAAGAAGGTCCCGCAACTGTTCCTCTTGAGCGGCGCCACCAAATGGGCCGACCCGAAGAACTTTCCCTGGACCATGCCCGGCATGGCCGCCTACGAATCCGAGGGCGTCGTCTATGCCAAATATGTGTTGCAGGCCAAGCCCGACGCCAGGATCGCTATCCTCTCCCAGAACGACGATTTCGGCCGCGACTATGTCGCCGGCTTCAAGCGCGCGCTCGGCCCCAAGGCAGCCAGCATGATCGTCGCGGAGGCGAGCTACGAGACCAGCGCGCCGACAATCAGTTCGCAATTGGCGACATTGAAGGCCTCCGGCGCCAACGTGCTGTTCGCCGTCGTGCTTGGGAAATTCACCTCGCAGTCGATCAAGGGCGTGGCCGAGCTCGGCTGGAAGCCCGAACTGTTCTTCGTGCCGACCTCGGCCTCCTCGACCTCATTCCTGGAGCCGGCGGGACTGGAGAATGCAGTCGGCCTGATCTCCTCGAGCAATCAAAAGGACACGATGGATGTGCAGTGGGCCGATGACGCAGGTGTGAAACAATATTTTGCGTTCATGAAGCAGTATCTGCCGAACGCCGACCTCAACAATTCGAACTACGCCGCCGGCTACCACTATGCGACGCTTCTGATGGCCGTGCTCAGGGCATGCAAGGACGATTTCAGCCGCGACAACATCCTGCGCCAGGCGACGTCGCTGCGCGAGGTCAAGCTGCCGCTATTGTTGCCGGGAATGACCGTTACGACCGGTTCGGATGATTATCTGCCGTTCCAGCAGTTGCAGTTGCGGCGCTTCAACGGCAAAAGCTGGGTCGCTTTCGGCGAGATCCTGGACGACCGCTAGGCCTGTCGCAAAAGATTGAGGATGTGAGCATGATCATCAGCGGTGAACGCCGGATCGGCTATGGCGAGATCAACGAGCGCGTCGCCCGCGCGGCATCCGGGTTGCGCGCGCTGGGCGTGCGTGATCGCCGGCCGGTCGCGATGATGCTGCGCAACGATTTCGCGCTGTTCGAGGCGGTGGCCGCCTCCGCCGCGCTCGGCAGCCCAATCGTGCCGATCAACTGGCACCTGAAGGCCGAGGAAGTCGCGTATATCCTCGCCGATAGCGGCGCAGACGTCCTGATCTGTCATGCCGACCTGTTGCCGCAAATACGCGACGGGCTGCCCGCCGGGCTCAAGCTTCTGGTCGTAGCGACGCCGCCCGAGATCGCCGCGGCCTATGGCGTCTCGCCGGCGATGGCGCAGGTACCCGACGGCCTGACCGACTGGGACCACTGGCGCGACACGCATCCGCCCCTGGCCGATGCCCCGATCGGCGCTTCGCCGATGTTCTACACCTCAGGCACCACGGGCCAGCCCAAGGGCGTGCGGCGCAAGCCGATGCCGCCCGAACTGCAGGCCGCGGCCGCCCGCGTCAGCGCGATCGCCTACGGCATCAAGCCGAACGACAACCAGATCGTTCTGATGAACGGGCCGATGTATCATTCGGCGCC
This sequence comes from Bradyrhizobium sp. LeoB3, assembly GCF_055456055.1. Classification (NCBI taxonomy): domain Bacteria; kingdom Pseudomonadati; phylum Pseudomonadota; class Alphaproteobacteria; order Hyphomicrobiales; family Nitrobacteraceae; genus Bradyrhizobium; species Bradyrhizobium sp. LeoB3. Next base: position 47,132 of record NZ_JBVBEF010000050.1, on the reverse strand, counting down.
GCACAGCTACGGCATGCTGGCGTTCCGCAGCGGCTGCACCATCGTGCTCGAGCCGCGCTTCGATCCCGAGGATCTGCTGCAGCTCGTCGAGCGCCACCGCGTCACCCACATGCACATGGTGCCGACGATGTTCGTGCGGCTGCTGCGGCTGCCGGAGGAAACGAGACGACGCTACGACGTCTCCTCGTTGCGCTTCATCATTCACGGCGCCGCGCCCTGTCCGCAGGATGTGAAGCGCGCGATGATCGACTGGTGGGGACTGGTGGTGAACGAGTATCTGGGCTCCACCGAGACCGGGATCCCGGTCTGGCATTCGGCGGCGGAGGCGCTGGCAAAGCCCGGCACCGTCGGCCGCGTGATCGAGGGCGGCATCGTAAAGATCTTCCGCCCCGACGGGACCGAATGCGACGTCAACGAGCCCGGCGAGATCTTCATGCGGCAGACGGCAATCCCGGATTTCGACTATCACGGCAACGCCAAGGCGCGCGCCGACGCCGGGCGTGAAGGCCTCGTCAGCGTCGGCGACGTCGGCTATCTCGATGCGGACGGCTATCTGTTCCTGTGCGACCGCAAGCGCGACATGGTGATCTCGGGCGGCGTCAACATCTATCCCGCCGAGATCGAGAACGCGCTGATCGGCATGGAAGGCGTGCGCGACTGCGCGGTGTTCGGCGTTGCCGACGACGAATATGGCGAGCGGCTGTTCGCCTGCATCGAGCCCGAGCCGGGCGCGACGCTGTCGGTCGCCGCCGTGCAGGATTTTCTGCGCAGCAAACTTGCCAACTTCAAGGTGCCGAAGGACATCCAGTTCATGGACGCGCTGCCGCGCGAAGCCACCGGCAAGATCTTCAAACGCAAGCTGCGCGATCTGCATCGCGAAGGCACGCTCCGCGCAGCCGTTTGATGCGGCCGAGGCAAATGCGCTCTCACGCCTTTTCACGTGTGCGTTAGGAACGGCTTCGCCGCCCTTTCGCAGCCTCCATCCGCTCCCAACCTAGCAACGTTGTTTCATGCGTTGCCAATGGAGCGCGATCGGCGTGACGAAGTTCGGTCAGGTGCGCTGGGCTCAGAAGGATGGCAGCCCGCCGACGACGTCCCAAGCGGACGGCCCGGCAGGCGAAAGCGGCGTGCGGGTGTTCCGGGCGCTGTTCGACGGCGGCGCGCATTTCAGCGCCACACCGGATCAGCACCTCGTCTTCCTTCAGATGTCACCCCATCTGCAGCTCGATTGCCGAATAGCCGGACGGCAGCTTCGGCACGAGACGACCCACGGCGCGCTCGCGATCTGTCCGGCCGGCATTGACTCGTCCGCCGACGCCGACGGCACCGCCGATATGCTGCTGGTCGCGGTCAAGCCGACCCAGCTTGCGCTTGCGGCCGCGGAAGATTACGCGCTCGAAGCAGAGCTGCCGGAACGGCTGTCGGGGTACGACCAAATGCTTCAGCAGGCGGCGCAGTCACTGGCCGCGGAGAGTGCGCAAGGCTATCCCAATGGTCCGCTGTTCTGGAGCGAAGCCGCGAGCCGCTTCATCGGCCGCCTGGTGTCCAACTATACGTCGACGCCGCGACGCCCAGTTCGCGGCCGGCTCGGTCAACGCGCGCTGCAGCGGATCAGAGACTATGTGCTGATCAATCTCGCCGAGCCGATCGAGGTCGCCGATCTGGCCGCACTCGCCGGCCGCAGCTCGTTCCATTTCTCGCGCGTATTCACTCGATCGGTCGGCATGACGCCGTATCGCTACGTGGTCCATCTCCGCCTGCAGGCGGCGGCGCGGCATATGCGCGAAGGACGAATGGGTCTCGCTGAAATCGCTGTCGACACCGGGTTTGCAGATCAGAGCCATTTGTCGCGATGGGTCCGACGCGTGTACGGCGTCGCGCCCTCCGAGTTTGTCTGAGCGAACCAGCAAAACCGCAGGAATCTTCACGAACGCAGGGCCCGCTTCTCCGTAAATCGGCAGACACGCCGAGCACTCCGCTCGCGCCGATCACAGGAGAGTGAAGCCATGTCTGCTACGATCGATGCCGCCGTTTACGGCCTGAGCGAGGACTTGCCTGGGCTGGTGTCATTGCCCGGCGATGATCGCTATGCGGCGGCGACCAGTATCTGGGCCAAGCAGGTCGGCGTCGCGCCCGGTGCGGTCGTGCATTGCCGAACCGCTGGGGATGTCCAGGATGCAATCCGGGCTGCGCGCGAGCGCGAGCTGCCACTGTCGGTCCGCGGCGGTGGCCACGACTGGGCGGGCCGCGCGCTCTGCGACGGCGCGGTGATCGACCTGTGCGGCATGCGCAGCGTCGCGCTGAGTGCCGACCGCCGCAGCGCCTCGATTGCGGGCGGCGCCCGCGCCGCGGATGTCATAGCTGTCACCGATCCACACGGGCTGGCGGTGGTGGCGGGATCGGTTTCGAGCGTCGGGATCGCCGGACTCACGCTCGGCGGCGGCTATGGTCCGCTGATCGGACGCTTCGGACTGGCGATCGACAACATGCTCGCCGCCGAGATCGTGCTGGCCGACGGCCGCATCGTGCATGCCGACAGCGAGAGCAACGCCGATCTGTTCTGGGCGCTGTGTGGCGGCGGCGGCAATTTCGGCGTGGTGACGGCGATGCGTCATCGCGTCCATGAACTGCCGAGCGTCCATTCCGGCATGCTCGTCTATCCCTTTTCCGAGGCCCGCGCGGTGCTCGAACGATGCAGCGCATTGATGGCGTCGGCGCCGGACGAGTTGACGGTGCAGCACACGCTCATGGCCGATCCAAGCGGCGCCGTGATGGTCCTGGTCATTCCAACCTGGAGCGGCCGGCCGGAGGAAAGCGAAGCGAGACTTCAGCCGTTCGCGCGGCTGGGAACGCTGCTCGCAGGCGGAATCGAACTGAAATCCTATAGAGCTCTGCTCGGGATGTTCGATCCCTACATCGCGAGCGGATTGCAGACCGTGATGGACAGTTGCTGGCTGCCGGCGCTCGACTGCGACGCCATCGACGTGTTCATCCACGCGATGGAAAACGCGGTCTCGCCGGGATGTGCGATCATCACCCACGAATTCCGCGGCGCGGCGTCCCGGGTCGCGGAGGCTGCGACGGCGTTCGGACTGCGTCGCGATCACCTGCTGGTCGAAATCCTGGCAAGCTTTCCGGATCGCTCCAACGCCAGCGACTGGCCGCGGCACCTGCACTGGACGCGCTCAACGCGCGAGCGCTTCGCCTCAGCGCTACCCGGCGGTTATCCGAACTTTCTCGGCAAGGATGAACTCGATCGCGCGAGACAGAGCTACGGCGGCAATGCCAAGCGACTGATGGAGATCAAGCGACGCTACGATCCCGACGACGTGTTCCGTTCCGCCATTCCGCTGCCGCGTTCGGCATAAGCGTTGAGGACAAGCATGCTGATTTCTATCGTTAGCACCACCGTCGCGTTCATTTTGACCGCCTTCAGGGCAAGAGGAGCGGCCCCGCGTCTGCCTCGGACCCACAATTTCAAACGGCTTGTCAGGCCGGTGTCCGCTTCATCGCAGCCGCCGGAAGCGAACAGCGTTTTAAACTATGTTGCTGTTGCAAAGCATCCATCGCCCAACGCAAAGATGGCGGCACGTCACGAGCCGGAGCCGCCGCCATGAAATCGACCGACTTCGTCGTCGCCCGCAAAGATCTCAAGCAATGCAAATTCATCGAGCAGACAGTGCCCGATGCCGCCGCGCTTCCAAGCGAGACGTTGCTGATCAAGGTGACGCGCTTTGCGCTGACCGCCAACAACATCACCTATGCGGTGCTCGGCGACGAGCTGAAATACTGGCAGCTCTTTCCTGCACCGGATGGGTTCGGCAACATTCCGGTGTGGGGATTTGGCGAGGTCATCGCCTCCCGCCATCCGAACGTTGCCGAGGGTGAACGGTTGTTCGGGTATTTCCCGATGGCGACGCACCTTGTGATCGAGGCCGCCGACGTCAGCAAGCGCGGCCTGCGTGACGGCGCCGCACATCGGCAGGGCGTGGCGCCGGTCTACAACGCCTATGCGCGCGTGAGCGGCAATTCCGCCTTTGCCGGACGGCAGGGCGACTACCAGGCCTTGCTGCGGCCATTGTTCATGCTGTCGTTCCTGGTCGACGACTTCCTCGCCGAGAACGGATTTTTCGGCGCGGAAAGCGTGATGCTCTCCTCCGCCTCCAGCAAGACCGCCTTCGGGCTCGCGCATCTCTTGCACTCCAGAGGCATCAAGGTGATCGGCCTGACCTCGGAGGCAAATACCAGCTTCGTAACATCGCTAGGCTGCTACGACGAGGTCATCACCTATGATCGCGTCGCGTCACTGGCTGCCGATCGACCGGCGGCGTTCGTCGACATGGCCGGCAACAGCGGCTTGCGCGAGGTGCTGCACCGGCATTTCGGCGCGCAGATGAAATATTCCGGGCGCGTCGGACTGACGCATCGCCGCTCATCGGAGAATGAGCCGGAACTGCCGGGCGCAAAGCCGAGCTGGTTCTCCGCGCCCGAGCAGATCCGCAAGCGTGCCAAAGAGTGGGGACCGGGCGGAATCGAGGCGCGCCTGGGCCCCGCATGGGCTGGCTTCGCGCCGAAGCTCGAGCAATGGCTTGAGGTGACCGAAGGTCTCGGCCCTGCGGCGGTGCGCATCGCCTATCTCGATATCCTGAGCGGCCGCGTGCCGCCGGAACTGGGGCTTATTCTCTCACTCTGGGAATAGCCGACATCCCGTCACGGTCTTTCTGCGGCCTGCCGAATAGGTATAGGCTGCACGGGAACACGCCGCGGAGACGGCCGTGATGGGAAACGCTCATGCTCGACAAGACCGACGACATCTCGGTGGCCGCCGACACTTGGCTCGCGCGATTCGAGGACGCACTTCGCAAGCCCGGCGACGGCGCGCTCAATTTCCTTTTTCTCCCCGATAGCTTCTGGCGCGATATACTGGCGCTGAGCTGGAACATCCAGACCATCGACGGCGCGGACGCCATCATTGCCGAGTTGAAGCGGCATGCGGGCCGCGCGGCACCACGCCGCATTGTGATCGATCCCGACCGCCGCGCCCCGCGCAAGGTGATGCGGGCCGGCACCAATGCGATCGAGGCGATGTTCAAGTTCGAGACCACGATCGGTCGCGGCAGCGGCATCGTCCGCCTGATCCCTGACCCTACCGACGGCAACGCGCTCAAGGCCTGGACGCTGCTGACCGAGCTCGGCGAGCTCAAGGGCTTTGAGGAGCAGCTCGGCGTCAACCGCCCCCGTGGTAACGCCTATTCGCGTGACTTCCGCGGGCCGAACTGGCTTGACCTCCGCAAGGCGTCGACCGACTATGCCGACCGCGATCCGACCGTGCTCGTGGTCGGCGGCGGCCAGAGCGGGCTCTGCATCGCCGCACGGCTGAAGCAGTTGCAGGTCGATACGCTGATCGTCGACCGCGAGGAGCGCATCGGCGACAATTGGCGCAAGCGCTATCACGCGCTGACGCTGCACAACCAGGTGCAGGTCAACCACCTGCCCTATATGCACTTTCCGCCGAACTGGCCGACCTATATCCCGAAGGACAAGCTTGCCAACTGGTTCGAAGCCTATGTCGACGCCATAGAGCTGAACTTCTGGACCAGCACCGAGTTCGAGGGCGGGCACTACGACGCGAACGAAGGCCGCTGGACGGTGACGCTGCGCGGCGCCGATGGCTCGAAACGCCAGATGCATCCGCGCCATGTGGTGCTGGCCACCGGCGTCAGCGGGATTCCGAGCGTGCCTGATATCCCCGGCCTGAAGGATTTTTCCGGCAAGGTCCTGCATTCCAGCGGCTATGACGACGGCGAGAACTGGAAGGGCAAGCGCGCCATCGTCATCGGCACCGGCAACAGTGGCCACGACATCGCCCAGGACCTCTAATCCAGCGGCGCCGACGTGACGCTGGTGCAGCGCAGCCCGACGCTGGTGGTCAGCATCGAGCCATCGGCGCAGCTCGTCTACGCGCCCTACAATGACGGAACGCTCGACGACAACGACCTGATCGCGATGTCGATGCCGCTCAAGCTGGGCCGCAAGAGCCACGCGATGGTGACCGAGAAATCGAAGGCGCTCGACAAGGACCTGCTCGAGGGCCTGACGCGCGTCGGATTCAAGCTCGACTACGGCGAGGATAACACCGGCTGGCAGTTCAAATATCTCACCCGCGGCGGCGGCTATTATTTCAACGTCGGCTGCTCCGATCTGATCGTCAAAGGCGAGATCGCGCTGAAGCAGTTTGCCGATATCGAGACGTTCGTTGCCGCCGGCGCCAGGATGAAGAACGGCGAACTCCTCCCCGCCGACCTCGTGGTGCTCGCGACCGGCTACAAGCGCCAGGAGGAACTGGTGAAGAAGCTGTTCGGCGCCGACGTCGCCGACCGCGTCGGCACGATCTGGGGCTTTGGCGAGGAGCAGGAGCTCCGCAACATGTACACCCGCACGCACCAGGCTGGCCTCTGGCTGATCGCCGGCGGACTGGCGCAATGCCGGATCGGCTCGAAGCATCTGGCGCTGCAGATCAAGGCGATCGAGGAAGGCCTGCTGCCGCGCGACGTCGGGCCGCGGGCGACGTTTGCGTAGTTAATGGCGTCATTCCGGGGCGCGAAGCGAACCCGGAATCTCGAGATTCCGGGTTCACGCTGCGCGTGCCCCGGAATGACATCCTGGGGAGACACACATGTCGACCATCCTCGGCTCCGGCGAGCATCGCTACCGCGTGGTGCAGAACTGGGCCAAGCTGCCCGACGGCTGGCAGCTCACCGACGTCGCCTCCGTCGCGGTCGACAGCAAGGACCGCATCTACGCCTTCAATCGCGGCGAGCATCCGATGATCGTGTTCGACCGCGACGGCAATTTCCTGCGGAGCTGGGGCGAAGGCCTGTTCTCCCGCGCCCACGGCCTGCACATCGACGCCGATGACAATCTCTATTGCACCGATGACGGCGACCACACCGTGCGCAAATGCGCAAGCGAGGGCAAGGTGCTGCTCACGATCGGCATCCCAGCTAAGCCCGCGCCGTTCATGAGCGGAGAGCCGTTCAACCGCTGCACCCACACCGCTCTATCGCCAAAGGGCGAGATCTATGTCTCCGACGGCTACTGCAACGCCCGTGTCCACAAATTCACGCCCGACGGCAAGCTGATGCGGAGCTGGGGCGCGCCCGGCACCGATCCCGGACAGTTCAACATCGTTCACAACATCGCGACCGATGCCGACGGCTTTGTCTATGTCGCCGACCGCGAGAACCATCGCGTGCAGGTGTTCGACGGCAACGGCGAATACGAGACGCAGTGGAACAATCTGCACCGTCCCTGCGCGCTCTGCTGTTGTGGCGGCAGGCAACCCAATTTCGTGATCGGCGAACTCGGTCCCGGCATGACGGTCAACCGCAAGGTACCTAATCTTGGACCCCGGCTGACCATCGTCGATGCCAAGGGCAATCGCATCGCGCGGCTCGGCGGCGAAACCGGCCCGGGCGTGGAGACCGGCAAGTTCCTGGCGCCGCACGGCATCGCGCTCGACTCCAAAGGCGACATCTATGTCGGCGAGGTCGGCGTCACCGACTGGAAGACCAGCTTTCCCGAGACCGAGATGCCGGCCGAGGTAAGGGTGGCGCGCTGCCTGCAGAAGCTGGAGAAGATTCCGGCGTAGCTAAAGCATGATCCGGAAAAGTGGGAACCGGTTTTCCGAAAAGATCATGCGCAAATTAAAGAGCCGCGATCAGACCTCGCCGATCACCTCGCGCCGGCGCTGCTCGGATTCCTCGGCATAGCGCCGCATCGCGTGCGCCTCCGTGAGGAGGCCGATCGGGCAGCGCTCCGCGCCCTCCTCGACCACGGCGAGCGATTCCGCTTCCGCGGCGTCGAACACGGCGATCGCTTCCTGGATGTTCATGGACGGATGCAGCACCACGTCGCTGTGGCGGAGGATGCCGGCGAGACCGTTGTGCATGTCGATATCGGGCGCATGCGCCTCCGCGATCAATGCCAGCCCGGCATAACGACCCTCGCTATCGACCGCGACCACCTGCGTCTTGGAGCCGAGCGGGAACTGCTTGCGGAACTGCGCCATTGGCATATCCGCATTCACCGTCGTCATATCCCGACGCATCAATTTGTCCACCGTGAGATCGCGGATCCAGCCGACATCGGCGGCGCTGCGGATGGTCTCGCCACGCAGATGCAAGCGCCAGGTCGCAAATGAATAGCCGAACAGTTCCCGCGTGATCATCGTGGAGATGATGACGGAGACCAGCACCGCCGTGGTGAGCCAGAGATTGCCGGTCGATTCCAGCGCGATGAAGGACATCGTCAGCGGTCCGCCGATGACCGACGCCGACAACGCGCTCATGCAGATCACCGCATAGACATCCGGATCGAGTTGGAGGCCCGGCCACAACATGTCGCAACCGGCGGCGAACAGCCGGCCGCCCAATGCGCCCATGAACAGCGTGGCGAAGAACAGGCCGCCGCGAAATCCGCTGCCGAGCGAGACGATCGAGGCCATCGCTTTCAGGAACAGCACGCCGGCCATGAAGGCGAACGGTATCGACACTATGCTGCCGAGATGCAGCGCGCCATGACCCGAGGACATCACCTGCGGCGTCAGCAGCGCCATCAGTCCGACCGCGAAGCCGCCAAGGGCCGTACGCAATGGCGGCCAGAGCCCTGTCTTTCCGAGCAGCGTCTCGCACAGCGTGACGCCGCGCATGATGGCGATGCCGAACAGCGCCGCCAGCACGCCGAGCAGCGCGGCGATGGCGAGGTCGCGCCCCAGCACGTCGCCGGCGGCATCGACGCCGACCCCCAGCGTCAGCACGCTGAAGGAATGGGCGACAAAATAGCCGGCAACCGCGGCGACCCCGACCGGCGCCAGGCTCGCGGGCGTATAGCCGCCGATCACAAGTTCGAAAGCATAGAAGGCGCCGGCCAGCGGCGCGCCGAAGGCGCCGGCGATCGCCGCCGCCGCTCCGCATCCGACCATGATGCGCTGGTCGATGCGCCGCAGGTGGAAGGCGCGGCCGACCGAAGCTGCGATGCCGCTGGAGAGCTGCGTATAGCCCGCCTCGAGCCCGACCGAGGCGCCGACGCCGGAGGACCAGATCGTCTGCAGCGCGACGATCACGCTGCCGCGGAACGACATCCGCCCGCCATAGAGGGCATTGGCCTCGATCGGATCAATCTCGCGCTTCGGCCGCCAGCGCGCCAGCGCGAGGAAGGCCAGGCCCAGCAATAGCCCACCCAGGCTCGGAACCAGCACGGCGCGCAGCGGATCGAGGCTGATCTGGCTGGAGAGCCGCTCGCCGAACGGCAGGTCGAACAGGGCCACGTGCAGGACCGAGACCGCGCCGCTCATGGCGGCCACCACCAGCCCACCGATGGTTCCGGTCAGCGCCGCCAGGACCACCAGGCTGGTTTCATGCGCGCGGACGAAGGCGCGCAGCCGGCGTGGTGCCTCGAGATAGCGGGACTTGGTGAGCATTGCAGAGGCCGCCGACGCAAGTGGTATCTGCGGCCTCGTTTACGGGCCTTGCAGGCGGGTGGCAATCACGGCGGGATCATGGCAGCGCAGAGCCGGATAAACGGCTCAATGCTCTTCACAATCCCGTCACGCTGCATGTAGTATGTCAGTACATGCTGCTTCGCAGCGATATGGAGGCCGGGAGCGTTACTTGAACGCACATGTCTCGCAAGGCGGTTGGCCGGTACTGGTCCTGAACGCGGACTTTCGGCCGCTGAGTTATTATCCCCTGTCGCTATGGTCGTGGCAGGACGCGATCAAGGCAGTCTTCCTCGATCGCGTAAATATCGTCGAGTATTACGACCGGGCGGTCCGGAGCCCCTCCTTCGAAATCCAGCTCCCGAGCGTCGTCTCGCTGAAATCCTTCGTCAAGCCGACCACGCATCCCGCATTCACGCGTTTCAACGTTTTCCTGCGCGATCGTTTCGCCTGCCAATACTGCAATTCGCCTGACGATCTCACCTTCGATCACATCATCCCGCGTAGCAAAGGCGGCCAGACCACCTGGGAGAATGTGGTCGCGGCGTGCTCGCCCTGTAACCTCAGGAAGGGCAACCTGACGCCGCAGCAGGCCAAGATGTTTCCGAAGCAGACGCCGTTCGCGCCGACCGTGCACCAGCTCCACCGCAACGGCCGCCTGTTCCCGCCAAACTATCTGCACGATAGCTGGCTCGACTACCTGTACTGGGACACCGAGCTGGATCCGTAAGGGATTGTCGGGAGTTTCAAGAACTCGCTGGGACTCAATTAAACGTCAAAATACCCAAAAAGGGGGAAGCAGGTGCGCCATGTCAGAGACGAGGGAAATCTTTGAACCCATCCGCGACATGGTCCCGGACGTTGCGAAGTGGTGGGCTGAGCGTCCCAAAAGACGTGCGGCCATGCATCGACCGGCGGCTTCTTCGCGTTTCATCGGTCAGCGGGAAACTCGTCACTAAGCAATATGAGACTTTTTCGACAGCATCGGCCCATTGAAGCTAGCGTTTGAAGCTAGCGTTCCACCTAAGGAGCGTACCGGAAATAGATGGCTTTTTGGGGAGGCTCAGGATAGCCGCGAATTTCGGCTAGCCTCGGTGGTGGAGCGCCTGTTTCAAGAAGAATTTTGAGATCGTTCAAAACGTTTCGTGTTGTAGCGAACGCGTTATGATTGAGCCCAAACAGCTCATCACCGATAGCGCTTACGTCGATTGTCGAGACCGATGCGACAACGATCGGTCCCGACGCGGGTACATCCCCAGCACGCGGAATATTTCCAGCAACTCGTTTCGAGAGCAGCAGAGCTTTATCTTTTGCGGATGCGTAGAGGGTTAGGCCTTTGGCGACTGTTGCCACCTTCGGGATAGCTTGGACAAACATGTCGCGATCAACATCGGGAGCTGCCATAATGAGTTGAGCGACGTCTGGCCGCGATCGTGTCGCCGCGCTATTGGCTAGCGCGTCCACAGCAATCAAGTTGCCCATGCTGTGGGCGAGAACGTCTATTTGGTCAAATCCAGCTTTCCGTAAGTCGGCTACAACGTGGAGCAACGCGTCACGTGAGCCTAGGGCGCTATCCTTGTCATACAGATAGTCGGCTATTTCCCCGCGAGACGGCCATGAGAACAGAACTGCTGTGTCCTGGTACTGAAGATCCCAGACTATTTGCGCTGTGCGAAATGCAGCATCCCGGAACTTCGTGTTGAATCCATGGACAAATATTAGCGCTCTCTTTTTCTTGGTTGAGGAAAGTGATTTGATCCACTGATCTTCGCTCGTTTTTGCGATGCTGCGTATCGTGAAGTGCATAGATGGATTGGGGCTGTCAGTTCTAAGTGTGAATCCAAAAATTTTGACGCTCGAAGGCAGCTCTAGTTTCCCGATCCGATGCCCCTCCGGCACGCGAACCCTAGCTGCGCCGAAACTGAGGCTCGCATTGCGTTCGCCCGTGTAGTCACCGACGACTGTCCAACCGTTTGCGCCTAGAACGAGAGCCCTATTGCCCTTAGAGTCCGACCTAGGACTTCTTTCTAAAGATACGGGCTGATCCGATTCTTTACGGTTGGTCGCATAGAAAAATTCTACGATGTTCGGTTGGTTCGACGGCGTGTCAATGTCGATGAAACCTATCGTCCCTGTTCGGGGCGCAGGCGGCCGAATTCGGAATGGTTCCTCCCATTCTTCGTCAGCTGCTAAGGTCACCGGTCTGTAATGGCGAACAGAAATTTCGTTGATTGACCTGTCGTCTATAGAAAAGTGCCAGTAGCTCTCGTAACGAGTGTGCTGGATCAAAAACGTCGCGCCCGTTTCGCCACGCCGCAGCTTTGCCTCGGACGCTGACAAACAACCGTCCAGCCTTTCGGAGAAACTGCTATAGGTCTCGATGAACTTTTTGCTGGCCTCCGGCGTAACAATCGCTGGCATTCGATCGGCCGCTCGATTTGAGAAAGCTTCGCAAATCTGAAGGACGATTTTTTCGTCAATGGCCGGTTGCGCTAAGCAACTCCCGAAGCTCATCGCGAAAGCAAAGGACCAAACAGCAAAGCATATCGACCAACACTGGGGCATGGCACTCCCCCGAAATGTCTTTGAAAAGCTCAGCTTGATACAGGCTGCGTGTTTTGGCAATCCGAAGTTATACAGATCTCTGCATCGGGTAGTGAACCTTACTTCCCGAGCGCACGCCAAGGGCCCGCTCCCACCCCCGACCCAAGCCTATTGCCTTGTGAGGCGATGAGCCATCGACCTAAAGGACGAAGCCCGTCCAAGCCGATGCGGAGTGCGCGCGGCTCAGTCCGCTGTGCAAACCTGCGTTTCGCCGGCGAAGACCCTTCCGCATCGTTATTTGTCGGGCGGTGGCAACGGCACGCGTTGCAGCTTCACCTCCGCCGTGCCGCTGTTGTTGCCGTAGAAGAGATTGAATGGCCCCAGGAACGGAAACACCTGGACGGCGTCGTTGACATAGAGGAACAACTCGCCGGATTCGGGCGCCACGAAGTCCGCCACCATCAGGTCCGCTAATCCCTGCGTGCGCCAGACCTCGTGCGCGGCCTGCAGCAAGGCCTGCGGAATCGGCTCGAAAGTTCCGAGCTTCGCGAGGGTGCGCCCCGACTCGTTGTTTTCATCCTTGAACGGCAGCACCTCGTCAAGCCGGATGGGCAGCGTCCTCTTCTCTGCCGCATTGCTGGTGCGCGGGAGGTCATCGGCCGGCACTCCATTGATGGCCTGTAGCGGCAGGTCGTCTGATCCTTCATCGCCGATACGTGCCACCGGCTGGAGCCAGTCCGCGCGGTACAGGCGGCGGATCGGCAGCGCCGAGAGATGACGAAACTCATCGTACCTGAATCCGGTCACACCGGACATGATGGTGCGGTCGAACCACGGATCGCGCGCCTTGATCCAGATGCGATATCGGCGGCCCTTTTCGACCCTAAGCCCGCTCGCCCAGCAGGGATTGCTGATGTCGAACAGCGCGCTCGCGGTCACTACCTGTTCGCCGACGGAAGCAGGTTTTGCCGTGCCGTCACAAAGCCCGCCGGTACCCACGCGCCAGTTGAAGTAACTGCGGCCGACCGCGAGCAGGGCGATGCTGAAGATAATCAGCAGGAACATGCCCGGGAATATCCCCTTGGTGAACAGCGTACGCACTGGCCCGGCATGCAGCCGCATGAAGCGGCCGATCTTCAGAAGCGGGCTGGCCTTGCCGACGTTCGGCACCGCGCGGTTCGGGTGATCCCATGCCAGCCGCGCGCGCTCCTGAATGCGGTCGCGCAATGACGCGTTCCAGTGCCATGCCGCAAGCACGAGTAGGACCAAGACGGTCGTCGCGAACGGGTAATAGATCGCGATGTTGAGCCAAGGTGCGACATAGGATGGCAGGAAGCCGCTGAGGAGTTTCGCGGTCGATCCGACTACGGCGCCGACGCCATCGTCTATCCAGCGGATGGCCGCGAGCGGAGTGGTGCCGCCGACGCTGACCGCGTCGAACGGCTTCGACAGCATCCCGACAGTCGAGCGTGCCACCCATGGCCAGGTGGCAAGCAGGGCAAGTCCGCCAAGCAGCGAGAAATACGCCACCCGTCGCCACCACACCGTGTCGAGCGCCTGGTCGGCTATCTCCGCATTGGGCGGGGGCATCGTCTCGAATGCGTCCGCGGCAATTTTTGCCTGGCCGTTGTGCGCTCGCGCGGTTCTTTCGTAAGCCGATTTCATCGCCTCCCCCGTCTTGGGCGCCGTGAGCGGCTGCGCCTTACCGTTCGTCAGCACCTTGGCGCTGGCAGGCAGCGTCACCGGCGCGTAGTCGTCGCAGCCGTGCAGCATGCGCTCGACGACGCCGAAATGTATGACCGGTGGACCACCGTCGGCTTTCGTTTCGGTGATCGGACGCGGGCCGTAGCGATACATCACCGCGGCGCCGCTGCGCGAATCGTGGATCGGCCCGATCGCCGACTGGTAAGCCCTGAAATGTTCGATCCGGCCCGGCTGGAAACGCAGCCTGTGCTCGATCTGTTCGACCATCCACACGAGCGGCACAAAGGACAGCGTGCCGTCCGGATAGCCGCCGCCGACATCGGAATGCACGCCGGAGAACCACACCTCTCTGATCTGCTCGGCACTCGCCGGCGCGCTCTGGTCGAAGCGGATCGGATGGAAGGTTGCGCGCTCGTCATCCAGTGACAGCGCATGGCGCGCAAGCTTGACCTTGTCGGACAGTTTTCGGTTGCGGAACGAGATCGGCCAGATCGCCCAGTCGATCGCGGTGCGCAACTCCTCGACCGGGACGCCGAACGCCTCCACCGTGTCGAACAGGCCAAGGAATTCGATCTCCACGTTGGTGCGGCCATCCATCGCCTTGCGGACATCGTCATAGGATCGGTGCCGCATGATGCGATGGTAGATGCCTAGCGCGAGATCGCGAACCGCACGCGTGATCCAGATCGTCGGCAGAGTCTTCCGCCACGGCACAGTCTTGCGGCGATACTCGCGCCAAGCCGCCATGGCGTTGCGCTGCATCTCGGCGTGCGTCACGGTCTCGCCCCCGATCGCCGCCGGCACCAAGCCTTGCGAGGCGATCAGGGCCGCAAGCGTGCGTGCGGTGAAGGCGCCCCGGCTGAAGCCGAAAATGTAGATCTCGTCGCCCGGCTCCCAATTCCAGCATAGGAAGCGATAGAGCTTGCGGACGTTGGACGGCACGCCGATGCCGGTGGCGCCGTCGATCGCCGCCAGCGGTGCCCAGCCCGCGGTACCAACGCCCTTGATGTAATGGGCGACCTGGTCGGGCCTGGTACGGTCGAGCGCCTCATAGAGGCGCCACACGTTGGATTCCTGCTTTGTGAATGCGTTGCCGGTGCCGTCCGCGAACAGCACCAGTTTGCGCTTTGGCCGCGGCACGATCGTCGTTGCTTGCGTTGCGCTGCGCTCATTGCTCCCTCTCACGGGAGCAGCAGTTGCATCTTGATCGTTGCCGAGCATTTTTCGCTCCACGCTAAGGACGCACGTGGCGGCGGTGCGGTGTGGCGCTTGACCGCCTGCCGCGGTCCCGGCTGCTCCCGCTTCACGCACTCAAGCGGTCTTCGGCGCTTGCGCCTGGGCGGCGACCCTCCACTTGTCGAATTTGCCGAGCGCGCCCCACGCCGCGAGACCGAGCATGATCGGTTGCAGATAGGGGACCGCAACGCCAAGCGTGGAGAGGATACCCATGAGGCCACCCGCCGCTCCGGCGGCTCCGGACGTCGCCGCAGCAGGCGCCACCGCGCCAAGCAGCGCGGTCAGCACGCTGCCGATGATTCCAATCGCGCTCTTCTTGCCGTCGAGCAGATTGCCGATTGTCTGCCCGAGCGCGCCGTTGACCGGCGTCAGGGGCCTCGTGGTAGCGGCGCCCGGGGTGGTGGGGACCGGAGCAACGCCAAGGCCAAGTTGGCGCAGCACGTCGACGATCTGGCCGATCCGGGACAACGTGTCGTTCGCAGCCAGATGCGTGGTGCTGGCGATCGGCGGGTTTGGCTTCTGACCGAACAGTTCGAGCAACTCTTCGATCTTCGTGAGAACTTCGGCCACGTTCGGCTGGGCCTTCGGCTGTTCCGACACCGTTGTTCCTCCGGTTGCGACGACTATGGGCTCGGCAGGGAGCGTGGCGATGAAACTCCGCATATCGTTGAGCCGGTTGAGCCAACCCTTGCCGAACACTGGAAATTCGGGAAGCGCTCGAAAATAGGCGTCCTCGATGTCGAGGAACACCTTGCAGAGTCGCGGCACCTCGACCACGCCTACCGCGCCGAGCGTCTCGGGGCCGATGATGCGGTCGACGCTCACCTGCGCGCCGCAACTCACGAGCGAGTTCTGCAGGAACTCGGCGGATCGCCCGGTGCCATGTAACACCGCGGCATTATAGACGGCCGCGGCGATCTGCAGCGGCAGGTCGTCGCCGCGCACCACGTCATAATAACGCGCCTTGAAGATGCGCCGGGCTTCGTCGCGGCTCAGTTGCTTGACGTCTTCCGCGGTCAGGCTGTCGTTCTGGCGCCAGGTCCGCAGCGTCGCGAGCGTGATCCCCATATTGGTCGGCCCGCCCCGGTCGCTGGGATGGTTGCTGTAGCCGCCTTCCCATTTCTCGATAAAAGGCTGAATTCGCGCGAAGTTGTTGGAAGTCATGACTGTGCTCGCAGAACTGGCGGGACGGTCGACGTCGGATGGCGCCGCTGTCGCCGTGACCGCGGCGCCCGGCGCGAGCGCGGGTCGCGAAACGGCCATCGGCGCAGGCGGCGGCTGCGGCGATCCACTCCATCCGGCAATGGCCGCTTCGAGATTTTCGGCCCAATCGGCGTCGCCGCCGGGCGGCAAATGTCCGGCGTGAAGGTTCTCGACGCGCAAGCCCGCCATTTGCAGGTGCGGGGTCTCGAAATTCAGCGGCTCCATTCCATGCGCGCGGCCGATTTTATGAAGCTGTTTCCACGCCACGGCGTTAGCGCGGCCGTCGCTCCAGTCCCAATTGCCATTGGTCTTGAGCACGAAATCGACTGCCAGCCCGTATTGGTGATACGACGTCCATGGCCGCGCATAGGTGACAATGTTGCCCGGCCGGGTGCGGCCTTGCGCATAGAGATAGGCCTGGCGTTGCGGCGACCGGAAGGCCTCGAAGATGTGGAAGTTGAAGCCTGCGCCGTTCAGTTCGTGCTGGATGGCTTGCACGCGTTCTCGAATGGCAGGGTGCAGAAAAGCAAGCTCGACGGATCGTCGGTCCTCACCGGCCATGAAATACTCCCAGCGAAAAAGAATAAATTACAAGGCAAGCTGGAATTACAGAGCACTCGCTGTCGCTGTACAAAAGCGGAATAAATCCTTGTACTAGAATTGCTCATTGACAAGTGACGTGGCTCACATGCCTGCGGAGCGTGTCAATTTGTCACGGCTTCGTAGACGAGACAGCCGACAAGGCGGTCGCGGCGCTCACCTTGGCGCTCTCGGGCTCGATCGCAAAGGCCGAGCCGGCGGCACAGGGGCGCAGCGCTGGCAAGACATTCGGCGACAGGGGGGCAATGGATCATGCGCGTGCATGCCATGAGCCCCTGTCATCCGGACTTGGCGGCGGCCGGATGGCGATTAGCGCGAAATCCAAAAACTTTCCGTGTTCACAATCGGCGGAAAGAGTCTGCGCGCTTGTCCTTATCCAACGACCAATGGTTCTAATGTCATTGTAATAGCGGGCGTAGGATCGCAGGATCCGGCGGAGATGTGCCTCGCCCAAGACAATGATGTGGTCGATACACTCACGCCGGATTGATCCGATCAGCCGTTCGGCACGCCATTCTCCCACGGCGAGACTGGGGTGGTCGGCTTTGTCCCGGATGCCGCTCGAGACATTCAGTGGCTAATTATAGCGTGTACATAACCCCGCCGCGCAGTCAGGGCGCGTCGCCGCCTTCACGGCACCGGCTTTGCCCTACTCCGGATTTTTGCCCTCCTGGGACATTCCTGGCAGCAGCTAAAAGTTCGGCTTCCGCTTGTAAGGCTGACCACCTGGGCGCCCGATCCACTGGATTGTCCTGCAACCGGCGATCGGCGCCTATTGCGTCGCCGCAAATCCGTTACGTGAGTCCCAGCACAGAGTCTGAAGAACTTCCCACTTCCTATGCATGAGTGACCTCGCCAGCCAGATTATCCCTCATTACGAAAAGCACGCAGCAGCGTGGGACCGCGACCGTCGGAACGCCTATTGGAACGACAAGGTCTGGCACGACCGCTTCATCGGCCGACTAGCCAAGAACGCCACGGTGCTTGATCTCGGCTGCGGTCCAGGGCAACCGGTTGCGCAGCAGATGATTGAACGAGGACTGCGCGTGACCGGCGTCGACTCCTCACCGACGATGATCTCGTTCTGCCGTGATCGCCTGCCCGATCAAGAATGGATTGTTGCGGATATGCGGCGATTGTCGCTCGGTCGGCGGTTCGACGGCATTCTCGCGTGGGACAGCTTCTTTCATCTCAATCACGACGACCAGCGAAGAATGTTTGCGGTTTTTGCCGACCACGCCTCTGTCGGAACGATATTGATGTTCAATACCGGACCGCAGCACTGTGAGAGCGTCGGCGAATACAGGGGCGATCCGCTGTATCACGCGAGCCTATCACCTGCCGAATACGAGATGTTTACCGCGCGTTTTGGGTTCGGCGTGCTGGAACACGCGACGAACGATGCGCAGGCAGGCGGACGAACGGTGTACCTCTGTCAACGGAATGACTTCGGGTAATGTCGCCTGCTGGGCCCCTGAGCTGAACCGCGGTTCCGCTTTCATCATGTCGGCTGTCCGAACCAGGGCGGATGTCGCCGTGCGCCTGCCCTGACCGCCGCCTCTGAACACAAAGGGATCCGGCATTGGTCAGCATCACTGACCTCTGCGTGGCGGCGCGGCAACAACCACTTCACAAAATCGCGCCGTGCCGGTTTTCGCCATATCTACGGCGTTTCGCGTGACAATCGTGGTCCTCGGTTATTCGCATGCTCGGCTTCTACTTTGAGAACTACGCCGGTTGGAGTGGCAACTGACCTCAGCCGGGACAGTGACGGCGCGTGAAGGTAGCGGCGGCTGAGCCACGGACGTCCGAGTGGGGATCGGCAGGGCCGAATGCGGTTCCGGCTTCCTCCAGAAAGGTTGTCAAAATGTATCTCGCCAGCCGGTTTGCTGCTGCAACAGCCGCGTTCATTTTCGCAACAGTTGGATCGCCTGCCCACGCGGCGGGCCCGTGCGGGGAGATGGCCGGGATATCGGTCTTGCCCTCGCCGTTCGCTCCTTGGAAGGGGACGCCGCTGCGCGTCATGATCGTCAGCGAAAAGCCGCTCGAGGGTGTGATGTCGCTGGTCGCGCCCGATGGAAGCGTCGCGGCCAAATCGTCTGATCGGCACGGCGGTGCGCCATATTCCTGGTTTGCCGAGGTCGCCGCGCCGGCCGCGGGGACGTGGCACGCCACGCTCGCGCTCGACCACCCGACGGCGGATTGCAGCACGATCACACACGATATCTCCGTGAGCGCGCGCAAGCCGGACCCTGTGGCTATTCCCGCCGGCCGCTTCTGGAAGGTGCGCAACAGCTGGAATCACGAGACGGAAGCCTTGTTCTCGGCGTGGATCGAGAAACTGTTCGACGCGCCGCCCGATCAGGATCTGTCCTGGAAAGCCTGGCATGAAGTCCTGCGCGACCGGTCACGCAACTTCCTGTTCAACTATCTTGGTCGCGGCGAAGACAACGTGAAGACCGGCCTTCGCCCCGACTGCGCCGACTTCGTGTACTTCCTGCGCGCCTATTTTGCCTACAAGGTCGGGCTGCCGTTCGGCTATTCCAACTGCTCACGCGGCACCGGCGGCAGGGCGCCCAAATGCTACCAGTGGTTCGACATGGAGCATCCGGAGATGACACGTCCGCCGGCGCCGCCCGAGCAGGAGATCGCGCCGGCGACGATCGCCGACGCCACACTGCCTGGGCAAACGCCGAGGATCCTGAACATGTTCGGCGGCGCCCCGTCGGCCCAGACACCAGCTCCCGTTGCGGCTCCGCCGAAGCCGCAGCCAAAGCCGCCGACGACGTTCAGTGAATATCTGCGGGACGTCGGCGACGTCGTGCATACGGGCGCCGTGCGGGTCGCCGCGAGCGACGAAAACACCGATTTCTACACCGTTCCGCTAGCGCAAGAGACGCTCCGCCCGGGCACGGTGTACGCCGATCCCTATGGACACGTGTTGATGCTCGTTCATCGCGTGCCGGAGATGGACGGCAAGCCGGGCGTCTTCCTCGCCGTCGATGCCGAGCCGGACGGGTCGATCACGCGAAAGCGCTTCTGGCGTGGCAATTTCCTGTTCGTGCACGATCCCGCGCTCGGCAGCCCGGGTTTCAAGCACTTCCGGCCGATCGCGCGCGACAAAGGCGGTTCGTTGCGGCGGTTGGCCAACGCCGAAATCACCAGCAATCCGCAGTACGCCGATTTTTCGCTCGATCAGTCAAAGATGAGTGCCGAGGACTTTTACGATCGCATGGATGACGTGATGTCGCCCGAGCCGCTCGATCCCGTGAAAGCGATGACGGACGCCATCGCGAGTTTGAACGAGCAGGTGAAGACGCGTGTGACCTCGGTCGAAAACGGACGAAAATATCAGGAGAAGCAGGCTGGCGACGTGGCCATGCCTAACGGCCCCTCGATCTTCGAGACGTCAGGAGCCTGGGAGGATTACTCCACACCGGCGCGCGATTTCCGCCTGTTGATCGCGATGGACGTCGTGCGGGGCTATCCTGATCGCGTCGTGCGGCGGGGGGCGCGCTACGCGATGCCGAACGGCAGGGACATCGCGGATGTGAAGAACGAGCTGCAAGGGGTGCTAGCGTCCGAACTCGCCTCGCGAAAAATATCCTACACCCGCAGCGACGGCTCGCAGTGGACGCTGTCGCTCAAGGAGGTCCTCGATCGGGCGCCGAGCTTCGAGATGGCCTATAACCCGAACGACTGCGTCGAGGTGAGGTGGGGCGCGCCTGACAACAGCGAGGAGGCATCCACGTGCAAGCGGCATGCGCCGCAGGCACAGCGCGCAAAGATGTCGTCGGAATATCGCAACTGGTTCCGCGAGCGGCACTGGCCGACGCACACCTGAATCGCGGGTACAGGGCATATCAAGGCCAAACAAGACTCGGGCTTGCGTTCCTAAGCCGAAGAAAGGTTTTGGCTGATTAGACACTGTCATGAGTCCCAGCACATGTCGTGCTGGGACTCATGACAAAAGCACGTGTCACGTTTCCCGCCTTCAATCATCTCGACCATAGACGCACTTGGCCATAGACCGCAGCGGAACGCCGAACCTGTTGTGAATGTCATACTCCACGAACGCCTCGAGGCGGCTGTGCGGCTGCTGCGGAGGCCAGGCAAAATAGGGCGTGAAGAAGACCGGCTGCTGCCATTCGATGAGGTTGACCCGGCGATACGCCGAGGGCGCCAGCATCCGCTGTTTCACCGCCCGCTCACACCAATGACCGAACGTGGATGCCTGTGCGCCGCAAGCCGGGGCAAGCGAAAGCACCAATGCTGCGAGCGCTGACGTGGCCTTCATTTGACTGCTCCTCGTGAGGATGACAACGCAGGAGATTGCGCCAGTCTTTCATGGACGTCTACCAAGATGTCGTGGCGGCTGTGTCGCACCAGTCTGCAATCACCTTGGCCGCCGGTCCACAAAAAGGCTGTAATGCATCTGCGCAGTTAATCTCGAAAATTTTAATCCAGTGATGTGAGCCAGTTCACGTCGAACCCGCACGTTTGGTCCCAGCGTCGCGTGGGGCACTTCAACGTGGGAGAGAAAGATGCGTAGCTTCCTTCTTGCTCTCGCGACGTCCGCGACCGTCCTCGCAACTGGCGTAACCCCGGTCGCAGCCAGCGAGTACCGGTATTGCCTCCAAGGCGAAGAGTTTGCCGGCACCGGCGATTGTAGCTTCACCAACTACCAGCAATGTCAGGCTACCGCATCAGGCCGCATGGCCTATTGCGCTGCCAATCCCGACTTTGCGACCGTCCCGACAATTCGTGTCAGGCCGCACCACCGCTGACGCCGCGTGCGTCGCAAGCAAATCAGATGGCTTGGTCCGCTGTGCATCATAAGGCGAGATCGATCATGTGATCGCAGCGGCCAAGTCTGGTATTGGGCCGGTAGCCGACGTGCTGGTAGGCAGTCCGAATGTGCAGGCAACCGGGACGAACCCGGCTCGGTGAAGACAACCACTCATCCAATGGTTGTCGCTTCCACCCACTGCTGTGGTGCCCGCCACAATACGGGGATCCACCCTTGACGGCCGGATGTCAGGAAGCGACTGTCGGGCAAGCTGGACCAGGCAAGCGCTCCGCAGGTGTGCCTAATGTTGCAGTTTCGCGACGAGCCCAACTGCGATCTCAGCTGCCGTCCCATCAGGACGACTTCTTCGGGAGCCCACGGTGTCACAGGCCAACACCGTCGCCTCGTGATCGCCTTCGATGGGGCGGCGCCGCACCGTTCGGATCAATCATGCTCATCCTAGATGCTCTTTTGAGTCCCACGCGACCGTTTCATGTGTCGCACCGGCTACGGAATCATTGAGGTTTTTTCGGCTGCCGGCGCTCCGGGACACGAAGTTTCGATAGATCCGGGAATGGATACTGCAAGTGCAAACAACTTGTGGTAGTCTCATGCTACCTGAAAACTCGCGCTAGCTGGATTCGAGTACGGCACAGCACCAAGAATTGGGAGCCTCGCGATCATGGCTGAACCGTTAAGGCCTCTGCTTGAAGCGCTATCCGCGGAGCCAGGGTCGAAGAACTTTTCCGGTGAAATCCGCTCTGCCGAGGACCTTTTGAGTTCAGAAGCGCTGGCGAAGCTGGAAGCGCGTCACGCCGGCATTTTCGCGATCGTTTTGGTGGACGAGAAGATCGATGTCTCGGTATTTCAATACTTGAAGAGCAATTCCATCGCCAACGACACCGGACCAAATGTCTTCGCCCTTTACGAAGGGACGCCTAAGTCTCGTGTCGTTCGCGACATCAAAATCGATGGACTAGGAGCAATTCGCACCGAGAGTCCGGTTGTTGCTTTCGCACGAAGCCTTTTTCCCAACAATCAAATCATCTTTCCCGGCGTGGTGATTGCTGAGCGCCTTACGGGCAAGGAGGCCGTGTTCGTCCCGCTCAATTCCGGGGTACAGGCTGACGCGGCCGACCGTCTCAGAAAACTCTGGGGCCTCATCAATGACTCGTGGAAAGGCCGCGGCAAGGACAAGCCATTTATTCAGGCGTTAGGCGAACTCCTGGCCCTAAGAGGCATCCCCTATTCTCGAAGCGAAGGCATTTCGGTTCGGGAGCATCTCACAATCCTCCTTCGGGCGCTCTGGGACATACGCCGGGACCTGCTCGCATTGATTCCGGTTGTCGGAAAGGCATTCGGGAAGAAAGCAAAGGAATAAGCGATGGTGCAACTTCGCGGCTCGCCTATCCTGCACATAGCTCAAAGCCTCTTTGGGCAAATGAGGGCTTTCGGAATCCTCGCCAATCACTCCACAAGAGCATCTGAGGTTCTCAATTCGGCAATCCTTCCGCGACTGGCATTCCTCAAGATGCTGCTGGCAGCGTTGGATCACCTTGATCCGGAAGCATCGCGCGAGCCGATCGCATCAGGTGATCCCATCATCTACAATACTTTGGACTGGCCGCCGACTGCCCCACCCGCTGGCGTGTTTGAACCGTCGGGAAACGTCCCGCTCGAACGGCACCTGAACTCATGGTACCTGAGTTGGAATCTTCAGTTGGGAGAAAGTCCGCAATCGGCGATGATTCTGAAGGTCGTCAGAGCCGCCCTGTGGCTCGTGAACAGCCCTGGCGGAATCGATGCGGCAATTCAATACGTCATCAACCTTCAGGTCAAAGGCGTGATCGTCGACCGGCTGGTGGCCATACAGGCGATGATCTTGTTACTCAAGGCTCGCCGCTGCGTTGACGATGACTCCGATCTGGCTGACTTCTTCCTCGAGAGCGCGCCGTCGAGTGCGGCGGAATGGACGCGCACGCAGTTCAAGGAATTCGATCTCGACAAACCGGCGGTTCGACCCGAGTTGACGGACGATCTTTCGCTGCTTCTCGAGCTAGCGGAAAGTGAAATTGACCAAGTGTTGAGTGCCGATTCCTACGATGCGTGGTTGCTCGGGCAAATGGCCCTTCATCCAATGCTCAGCACGGTCGTTTCGGTCTTTCAGGAATTCCAGGTTCAGGACGAACTGCAGTTCGTTACGAAATTGACGCACCTTGAAGAGATCAGGGCCGATGCAGGCGGATTCGGAAGGCTCTTTCGAATATGGAGTGGCCAATTCCTCACGTTCAAGTATACGTCAGATTTCACGATGTGCGCGACCGCTTGCTGCCTTTTGAGCGGTAAGACGGCGGATTGGAAAGACCGCATGCTCGATGAACGGGCACTGGTGCCTACATGCCTGCAGCATCTCGTCACGGAATTCGGAATCAGAGAGCATCCCTTGCCGGATGGATGGGCGCGAATTTCAGAAGCTCTGGCTCCCATTGCTGGGCCAACGCTGCTTCACGACGACACTTACATGTATAGCCGGGTCGAGCTATTTCAGCCGAACGAGATCGAAAACGCTCCCGGCCTTGCAGAGTTCCTGGAGTCTATCGGCGCTTCCGGAAATCTGGCGATGAAGAACGCGGTGATCCAGTTGCTCTGCAAGCAAGCTCCGTCGCTGAATGAGCAGATCACTTTCTCCGAAGGTTCGTCGGAAGAGACCGGCGATATTGAGCGTTTGGAGGCGATCTCTGCTCAGTACAATCAAAAGTATGCACAGGTGGGATCTGAGGATATGTCACGGGAGGCCGTCGATTTATTTCGCGCCGTCGGCAAATTTGATCCAGACGAAGCCGAGTCTGCGCTGCGCGATTTGTATCGCAGCATTTGCGCTGACGAGATCGACGACTTCATCAATCGGGCCTTCAAACAAGGCAAGGCCGGTTCGGCGCGCGAGTGCTTCGACAGATTGTGCTATCTATACCCTTACTTTCATCCCGGACAGGCAAAACGCGCCGTTCGCTTGGACGAAGATGGCCAAACTCATGCCGCCCTGGATTGCATGTTGAAGGCGATCATCCTCGAGCCGCGGGAGGCGACGCGCTGGCACTTGTTCGGTGTTATCCTGAAAAAGTTAGGAAGAAACGACGATGCAATGTTGGCCTACGGTCTGGCCAAAATTGTTCACACCGAGGAAGGGAAGCGCTGAACCGCCTCCCGAGCGCCACAGCGAATAACCGGCCCCTCTCCCGACCTACGCCGCAATGCGCGCCGGTTGAACATTGCGGGCCTTGACGGCTGCCTTCGTCCGGCAACTGCGCTAGAGTGCCCGCATGTCGATGGTGATCTCAACACTCGGCGGCGTCGGCCTCTTCCTGCTTGGCATGACCGTGATGACGGACGGCCTGAAGGCGCTGGCCGGGTCCGCCCTGCGCACGGTGCTAGCCAAGGCGGCGGCGACGCCGCTGCACGGCTCGTTCTGGGGCGCTATCGTCACGCTTCTGGTGCAGTCCTCCAGCGCAACGACCATGACGACGATCGGTCTCGTCAGCGCAGGTCTGCTCACGTTCCAGCAGGGGCTGGGCCTCGTCTTCGGGGCGAATGTCGGCACCACAGGGACCGGCTGGCTGGTCGCGCTCATCGGCGTCCGCGTCTCGCTCACGGCTGCGGCACTGCCGATGATCTTTGTTGGCGCGTTGACCAAGCTTCTGGCCCGCGGGCGAATATCCGGGATGGGTGCCGCCCTCGCCGGGTTCGGGCTTGTGCTTTTTGGGTTGACGACCCTGCAGCAGGGCATGGGCGGGCTCGCCGAACGATTGCACCCGGCGGACCTGCCCGCCGTTCTCGGCAGTCCCGAGGCCGGGTGGTGGTCGGGCCTGTTCGGCGTGCTGGTGCTCGTCGTGGTCGGGCTGGTGATGACCGCGCTGATGCAGTCGTCAACGGCCGCCGTCGCGGTCACACTGTCCGCCTACTTCGCCGGCGCGGTCGGGCTGGACCAGGCCTGTGCGCTGATCATCGGCCAGAACATCGGAACAGCGACGAGTTCCGCCCTGGCCGCGATTGGCGCCAGCACCACCGCCAAGCGGCTGGCCATCGCTTACGTCCTTTTCAAGCTTATCGCCGCCGTTATCGCGCTGGCGCTTTTCCCCGTCGTCATCCCTCTGCTCGTGCGCGCCTCGAGCACCGTCGATGGCGTCACGCTGCTGGCCTTGTATCACACGGCATACAATGTTGTCGGCGTAGTGGTCCTGCTGCCGCTGATCAACTGGTTCACGCGACTGGTCGAGCGTATTCTGCCCGAGCGTGGCTCGCCGCTCACGCGGTGCCTCGACCCTTCCGCGCTTGAGACCCCGATCGTGGCGGTGGAAGCGGTGCGGCGAACGATTGCACGCGCGCTCGTAACGGTATGCAGTTCGATCGAGGCGGCACTGGCCGGCCGTGCTGAACCAATCCGACTGGGGAAGGACACCGCATCGGTGCAGGATGCTGCAGACGCCTTGCGTCAGGCACAGATATTCCTGTCTGATGTGACCGGACCGCCTGAGAGCGACGACGAGCAACAGCGTCTCACGAGCACACTGCACGCACTCGACCATGCGTCTCGACTGACGGAGATGGCGAATAGCGGAATCAATTTCGGTTCGGTGAGCGGCGGACCGGAGGACATCCGCGCCGGAGAGCTATGCGCAGAAGCGATGCGAAGCGCGGCCGCGATTGCGCGCGGGGTGGCGGCGCCGGCCCGCGCCGACGGATCGCCGCAGGTCACAGCCCCGCATGGCGACGTCATGGCCGGTCCGCGCGCGGTCTCCACTGACGAGGCCATGCCCGAGCTCGAGCGTTGCGCGACGCAACTTGGCGAAATGCTGCGCACCCACCGCAGCGCGACGCTGGGCGCGGTCGCCAATGGAACGCTTACCGCCGACGCGGCGCTCGTTCGCGTCGAAACGGTTCGAAGCCTCGAAGCGCTGTCGCGTCACGCCTGGCGCTCCGCAGCCCATCTCGTCGGTCGCGGCTAAACCCGAGCGATGGCCTCCGGCGCCTGGTCGCGCGCCTAAGGCTCAGTCTCCGTCGCTGCGGTGGCGCTCGAGGCATACAACGAGCTCGCATAGTAAGTGCGGAATGAAAACCGGGTCAGCACGCCAATGGCGGAAGCGAGCGGTACCGCGACCAACAGGCCTACGAACCCGAACAAATAGCCGAAGGCGAACAGCGCGAACATCACCCAAACCGGATTCAGATGCACACGACGGCCCACCAGATTTGGCGCCAGGACGTAGTCGGCCAGCGCTTGTCCGACAATGAAAACGGCCAACACGAGCCAAATCGGCTTCCAGTCCGGAGAGAATTGAGCAATCGCGATGCACACAGATACCACCAGGCCCGAAAGCGCACCGAGATACGGGATGAAGCTGATCAAGCCGGCCACGACGCCTACCAGGATCCCGTGTTCGAGACCGATCAGTTTCAATGCCGCTGCGTAGTACACCGCGAGCACGAGGCAGAGGAAGCTCTGCCCGCGGACAAATCCGCTGATCGTCTTATCGACCTCGCGTGCAAGCATCCGAACCGTTTCACGATGTGCCGGCGGAACCCAATTGTCGACCGTCGCAATCATTTTGTCCCAATCGTAGAGCAGGTAGCAGGCAACGATCGGCGTGACGATGCCAAGCGAGACGATCGAGATCAGAGCCCGTCCCCCGGACCACAGCGACCTGAGGATGGTGTCGAACCAACTGGTAGCCATTCTCGTCAGCTCGCCGATCGAGCGTTCGGTGTGGTTCAGTCCCTCTCCGACGATCCTGCTTACCCACGGTCGGTCCGGATCGGTTGCCAACGTATGCACCCGTCGGACATAGAGCGGCAGGTGTTCGGCGAAATACCAGAGCTCACGGACGATGACGGGCACTGTCAGAACCATCGCGATGCTGATCAGCGCAACGACGAACGCGATAATGGCAAGCGTGGCCACGAGCCGGTTCACCCCCAAGCGTTCGATGCGAGAAGCCAGGGGATTGACAGATACGCAAGCGCCATGCCGGCGACGAATGGCAGCAGAACTTCGCGCAACAAGATCACGACCGCGGTGATTGCCGCGAAAGTCGCAATCCAAAACACGAGGGGCCGGGTGCGGCGGACGCCGATCGAGCCCATTGCGATTGGTCGTTTCGACAATTCGCCGGTCATGTGTTGAACACGGTCCGTTGGCGATTTCTTAAACTTGCACGTTTGGCCTACCGCTTACGTGCTTGCGATGGATCCGGATGGCAACCGGATCAGGCAGGACGTGGATATGGTCACGTAGCGCGGCATTCTCGGCCGCCTTGCAGCGCTGCCCGCACCGATAGGTCAGAGGCGCTGTCTCTCCTCCACATCAGGTCGCGCGGCCTTGGCGGCCTGCGAACAGGCCGTAGACAAAGAGTACGACGACTGCGCCCACCACGCCACCAAGGAAACCTGCAGATTCACCGGGCTGATACCATCCAACGGACTGGCCCAGGTAAGTCGCGACGAATGCGCCGACGATCCCCAAGATGGTCGTCAGAATAAAGCCCTTCGGCTCCGTCTTGTCGCCAGGCATGATGAATTTGGCAATCACTCCAACGATAAAGCCAATGATGATCGTCCAAAGGATGCTCATCTCATTGCCCCTGTGTTGAAACCGCCGATCGACAAATCTGCATTCCGGCGGCCCCCACGCCAGTTTCTTTGATACAGATCAACGGACCGACTTCATTTTCCCAGCGACCGCCTCTTCGAGGAGATCGAGCAAAGCGCGCGCGGCCGACAGCAATCTCGCGATTGCATCAAATTTTAGAGATAGATCGAAGCGACTTTTCAAGGATTTGCGTTAGGTATCGGGTCATGAGCACCCCGACCTACACACTCTGCTCGCGCGCCCTGACGCTGCGGGCTGGCGAAACCAACACGTAAATCCCTTGCCAATGCCGCGAAGCAATAGCCGCAGGCGTCCTCGTCTGCGAACGGCGGAACTTTGCCCGTGAACAGGACCGACGATGACCGTCTCTTACTTGAGCTTCCGCGTGCCCTACTCGGCCAACCGGGACTGCGTGATCGTCATCAAGCCCCAGAGGGAGGCTTATCAAGCAGTCTGCGTCGACGCAGCGACCAGGCGGACCATCGGCAGTCCATCTGTTCAGCGTGACTCCAGCGGCGCCCGGCCACAGGTCTCGCCCGCCGATGTCATCGGCCGGATCGGCAGCTATCGCCTGGCCTCCGCCGCTGTCGATCTGGAGGCGGACGAATTGGCCGACCGCAGCCGCCGGATCTCCAGCCAATTGCGCTCGCGCCGGCGTCTGTAGCGCAGGAATTTGCCGGACCGTCTTACGGCTTCCAGGAGAGCCGCATGGTGTCGGCGCGGCGGATTCCGAAATGGCCGCTGATTTTCGGCGGCACGTCCAGGCTGAGCTGCGGTATGCGGCCAGCGATTGCGCTGAGGCTTTCCTCCAATTCGGCGCGGGCGATCGCCTCGCCGATGCACCGATGCGCGCCATAGCCAAAGATCGGATGCAGCCGTGGCTGGTTGGTGCGATGAATATCGAAGATATCAGGGCGATCGTAGGTCATCTCGTCACGCATGGCCGACATGGTCGATAACGTAACAAGCCGGCCGGCCGGGATGACAGTCCCGCCAACATCGACATCCTCGCTTGTGACCCTCGCGGTCCCCCCGACGCTCGGCTCGAAGCGCATCGCCTCGGCGACCGCGCCTGAAACCAGATCCGGATCGCGACACACCTGCTCCCATTGCTCGCGATGCTGAAGCAGAAGAGCGACCTGTACTGCGATCGCGACCCTGGTGGTATCGGTGCCACCGACGATCAGTTGGAAAATCTGGTAAAGCATCTCCTCGGGAGACATTTCACCCCCTTCGGTCGCGGCAGCCAGGAACGCGGACAGGAAATCCCCTCGCGGGCTGCGGCGACGTTCATCGAGGACTTTGTCGACATACTCGCGTAGCCGCTGCCCTGCCTTTTCCACCTCGACGATTTCGTCCGGGCTCAGCCCGAGAAAGAAGACCTTGGACACCACATAGACCAGCAGCATAAACTCCGGGATGTCCTCGCGCGGGAGTCCCAAAAGATCGGCAATGATGCGGGCGGGCAGTTTGGCTGCGAACTCATCGAAGAAATTGACCTCGCCATCCCCGTACCACTCCTCGATGAGGTCCGAGGCCGCACGGCGAATGCTTGGACGCATCTCATTGATCGCGCGGGCAGCGAATAATCGTGAGAACGGCGCACGGCGGCGCCGATGGACATCGCCGTCGGCCGTCAGCATGCCATAGTCGAATGCATCGAATATCGTTCCACTGCTGAAGCCCTGCATCTCGGGAAAGCTCGTTCCGCTGGGGAGAAAGCGCGGATCCTTGCTCAGACGGTCAACATCGGAGAAGCGCAGCACGAAATATCCGCCGGTCTCGTGCAGCACCACTGGATATTCCTTGCGGTAGGTGCGGAACACACCGTGAGTATCCGCTTCAAGCTCCTCCACGGTAAGTGTCGGGATTTCGCCGCTAGCAGGTTCAATGGAAAAATTCTTGGCGCTGGTCTCTGCCCTCATCGTACAGTCTCCGCCTTTCTAACATGCCCCGGTCTACGAAAGGGGTATGTTGGTCGCGCAGAGTTTCAGCTCGATTTCGCAGGATCATTAGTCTGTTACGCTCGTAACGCGCCCGATCGGTCGCCGCGTCCCATTTCACGGAGGGCTCACCTCGAACGCGAGCAGCACGTTGCCGGGCACGCCGCTCCATTGCGCGTAGCCTGAATTGACATAGAGCATGCCGTCCACAATCACCGGACCGGGCCCGTCGATCGCGCCGCCGTGCGCCGGGACGCCGTTCACCGTCTCATAGTCGCGCGCCGTGTCGAACTCCCAGAGCAGACGCGCATCGTCGGTCGCGTAGGCGCGCAGATAGCCGCTCACGCCGCCAGAGAAGACAGCACCAGGAATGGCGCTAACCGCCGCGGAGAGGGCTGGACTGCATCGCTCGCGCTCACCACAGGAGACCGGCGCCACCTGCATGGTGACCTTGCCATCAGCCAGATTCAGCCCGAACAGACCGCCGCCGGCGTTCGGATCGAGACGCCTTGTGCCATCGCGAAGAAACCGCACGTCGGAGTTCGCGACATAGATCCGCTGCTGATCAGCCGCGGAGCCCCACTCGCTGCCGCCCAGCGGCCCTCCCTTGCCGACCCGCGTTTGCCAGATGATCTTGCCCTCGTCATCGGGATCGAAAGCGTGGACTATTCCTGACTTCTGCCCGATCACCAGCATGCGGCGCCCGTCCGGCAAGCTCACCAGGATTGGCGATTGGCCGAAATCGTGGTCCGGACCGGGATCTTCCGGACAGTTGGTCTTGTCGTACCCGTAGCAGGCGACGACATAGCTGTCCTTGGGGGTTGCCTGCCGATGCCACAACATCCGGCCGGACTTCAGGTCGAATGCGACGATGGCGTCGCTCGTATCCGCCGGCGGGTTCGAATAGGAGTTGCTTGTCGCGACGTACAGCGCCTCGCGCTTCACATCGATCGTCGGCGCGGACCACACCGAGGCGCCGGACGGACCGTAAAGCTGCACCCCCGCGGCATTCCTGGTCGTCGGACGTGGCGCTTCCGGAATCGTGTACGACTTCCAGATCGGCGCGCCGGTCGCCGCGTCCAGGGCCACCACGCTGCCGCGAAGCGTGCAGCATTCGTAAGCGGGCCGCGATCCCGTCGCTTCCTCGATGGAGGAGACCGGAACATAGAGGACGCCGGAAAACAGAGCCGGCGTTCCGGTAATCCGGGCGGCGGGATGGTCTTCCACCTTCTGCTTCCAGATCAGTGCGCCCGTTGTTGCGTTGACGGCGTAGGCATTGGCACGGATATCGCCGAAGAAAATCGCGAACTCATTCTTCCCCGGCAGCGGACCGAAGCTGATCGCGGTGCGTACTGGCGCGTCCGTCGCAAACGTCCAGAACGTGCAGCCGCTCCTGGCGTCGAGCGCGTGCACCTTGCTATCGGCGCCGCCAACAAACAGCATGCCGCCGATCACGGCGGGCTGGGCATTGGCGGTGGAGACGCCCGGAAAGCCGAACGCCCATTTCAGGCGCAACCGAGGCACCTCGTCCACCGTCAGGCCCGCCATCTCGGCGGCCTGAAACCGGCTGTTGTTGATATCAGCGCCCCAACCGGTCCATCGCGGCCGGTCGAACGCCCCGTCGAAGCCGTGGGCGGCTTCAACGCAGTGCCCCGCTGCGTCGGCCTTGGCGGCAGGAGCGCTGTCGCCAACCTGTCTCCCCGTGACGAAGGAGGCGATCGCTTTGCGCTCATCATCGGTGCGGTCCTTGACCATGGGAGCCATGCTCCCCGACGTGATGGCTCTGAGCACATGCTCGAACGCCATCGACTGCAATGCGGCGCGGTTGGGAATGCGGCTCTGCGGGTCGCCGGCATCGTGGCACTGGGCGCAGTGCTGCGCGTAAAGCTCCGCGCCACTCTGCGCGGCGGTGGCGGGAAGACAAGACCAGATCAAGAGGCCAACGGCCGCAGCGCTCGATCTCATGAGGCTCCCCCCTGGGCGCGACGATCTGAACTTATCGTCTCGGAAAGATCCGCAACCTGGGGATGATAGCGTGATCGGGACATCTCGACCAGTCAGAACCGGCGCTGGGGCCATGACCACCGGCGCATGTTGTTGGGCGAGCAGCGAGGCGAGCGGAACTCCAGGTGCAGTGAACTCGTTCAGACTGGACGCCGCGCCGCTGCCGACTGATCCTGGGTGGACGGAGCAACAATCCGGATACGCCGCGAATGACCTGAAACCACTTGCAAAGGAGGTTTGCCATGCCGACGACAGCCGAGAAAGACCACGTCTACAAGATCCTGGACCTCGTCGGATCGTCCGAGAAGAGCATCGAGGATGCGATCCAGAATGCCATTGCCCGCGCTGCCAAGACCATTCGCGAGATGAAGTGGTTCGAAGTCGTGCAGACGCGAGGCCATATCGAGAATGGCGCCGTCCGCCACTACCAGGTCACGCTGCGAGTTGGATTCACATTGGAGGAGTGAGTCCGGACATCCGGCGCGCCACATAACCGTTCTTGCGCCAAGTCAAAGATGTGAGGTAGCCCCCATGCGACAGATTCATGTTTTCGTTTGACGCTCAACGTCGTCGGGAGGCTAAGTGCAGATGGAAGAACGGTCCGGCGCCCCTTTGATCCCGCAAACCGGCGCGCCGGATACGCTTGCGCAGGTCCGCACGCTGCCCGAGCTGCTGCGTTGGCGCGTCCGGGCAACGCCTGATACGGAAGCCTACCGGCATTTCGATGCAGCGGCCGGGCGCTGGGTCAGCCATTCCTGGCGCCAGATCGATCGCGAGTTCGACCGCTGGCGGCGCGCACTCGCCGCCGAGGGGTTCGCGGCCGGCGAGCGCGTCGCCATCCTGATGCCCAATGGCATCGAGCATATCGCGATGGACTAGGCCGCATTATCGCGCGGCCTAGTGCCGGTGCCGATGCACGCGATCGATAATCCCGAAAGCATCGTTTACATCCTGAAGGATTCCGCGGCGTCGCTGCTCTTGGTCGACACCACCGACCGCTGGCGGATCCTCGCAAGCGCCGGCGCGCCGACGGATACGCTCAAGCGTGTCGTCTGCGTCGATCTGCAAGGTACCGAAAACCCGGCAATGATGGATCATCGCCTCATGGCGCTGAAATCCTGGCTGGAGCGCGGACAGGCGGCCGAGGCCGTCACAGACGACGTCGCGTTGCAGCCGGATGATCTTGCCGCGATCGTCTACACCTCCGGCACGACCGGGCGCCCCAAAGGCGTCATGCTCTCGCACGGCAACATCGTGGCGAACGTCAAGGCGATCCACGCGCGCATCGCCGCCAGCCCAAATGATGTCTTCCTGTCCTTCCTGCCGCTGTCGCATACGTTCGAGCGTACCGGCGGCTACTACTATCCGATCGCCGCCGGCGCCTGCGTCGCCTATGCGCGATCGGTGCAGCAGCTCTCCGATGATTTGAAGCAGGTGCGGCCGACCGTGCTGATCTCCGTGCCGCGGATCTATGAGCGCATCTATGCCCTGATCATGCAGCACAGCGAGGCGGCCGGCCGCTTCGAACGCGAATTGCTCGATCTTACCATTGCCGTCGGCGGACGGCGCTTTGATGCGAGGCAGCAAGGTGGCAAGCTGTCGCTGTTCGATCGGATGATCTGGCCGCTGCTCAGGCGCCTGGTCGCCGACAAGGTGCTGGCTCAGTTCGGCGGGCGGCTGCGGGTGGCCGTCAGCGGCGGCGCGGCGATCGGCGAGCGGGTGATCCGGCTGTTCCTGGCGCTCGGACTGGACATCCTGCAGGGCTATGGCATGACCGAGACCTCACCCGTTGTCTCCGTCAACACCGCTGATGACAACGATCCCCGCTCGGTCGGCCGGCCGCTCGACGGTATCGAAGTCAGCATCAGTGAGGATCAGGAGCTATTGGTGCGGGGGCCGAACGTGATGCTCGGCTATTGGCACCAGCCGGACGAGACGCGCCGGATCAAGCAAGCCGACGGATGGCTGCACACCGGCGATCAGGCCCGCATCGAAGGCGGCCGCATCAGCATCACCGGCCGCATCAAGGACATCCTGGTGACCTCGACCGGCGAGAAGATCGCTCCCGTCGATCTCGAAACCGCGATCCTAGCCGATCCCCTGTTCGAGCAGGCCATGGTGATCGGCGAGAATCGTCCTTTCCTCGCGGCGCTCGTGGTGCTGAATGCGAAGGCCTGGGAGCGGGAGAAGGCCAGGCTCGCGAGCAGCGGCGCGGACGCAGAAACCGCATTCCTCGTCAAACGGATCGCCGAGGCCGTCAAAGCCTACCCGGCCTATGCGACACCGCGCGCGGTATGGTGGACGCTGGAGCCATGGACCATTGCTGCCGGCCTGCTAACGCCGACGCTGAAGAACAAGCGCCCGGCGCTCGAGCATCGCTTCGCGGCCGAGATCGAACAAATCTACACGCGCAAGCCACAGGGTGGATCGCGTCCTGCAGCGTCCGCGCGCTCGTGAAGGACATCGTGGCGTCGGAATTCAATTGTTAATTGAGCTAAGAGACCGTAAGAGAAACTACGCTTTGCTCGAACGTTGGGACGTCCTCACAATCCTACCGGAGAACGAGCCTTGACCTTCCGCCGCCTGATTGCGCCGTTGACGGCAGCCACCATTGTTGCGTTCATTGGAGATGGTGCGCGGGCGCAGGGTACGTTTCCGGCACCGCTGCCAGGCCAGGCCGCGCCGGGCGAGCCGGTGGAGAATGGCAACGCGCCCCCGGCAAATTTCGTGAGCCCGTTCCCATTCGGCGGCGCGCCACTCGTCGCCGTAGCTCCGCAAGAGGCAATCCCCGACCAATGCAAGCAAGAATTTAGTTCGCTGCGGGCAGAAGTCGAGGAGCGAGGTCGGTTGATCAGGGCTGCCGCCGCCCGGCGCGCGTCGTCGGGCGAAGCCTGCAAGCTGATCGACAATTACAACCGGGCCGAAAGCAAGTTGATCGACTATGTCGAGTCGCGTGCGGCGAAATGCCGGTTTCCGACTGATATGGGAGATCGGCTGAAGAACGGCCACAAAACCACCGAGGCCATCCAGAAGAAGACCTGTACCGCGGAGCAGATGCAGAAGCTGCGGCCGGCTGGTCCGACCGGCGATTTCTGGCCCGAGCCCACCAAACCACTCATGTAACACGAGCGCTGTGTTCGGCGGCACAGATCGCAATATCCCGTAGGATGGGTAGAGCGAAGCGAAACCCATCAACTTCGGAGCAAGCGGCACGAATGGTGGGTTTCGCTTCGCTCTACCCACCCTACGATTCCGATTCGATCGTCAAGCAATGACTCTCACCCGCGGCTTGACTCGCCTCGACTCCTGTTGATGAAGTGCGCCACGCCACACGATCAAGACACAGACACGGCTGCGAGCAGCCCACTAAAAATGGAAACGCCTTCATGCTGATCCCGATCGCCGACGTACCGCGCTGGTATGCTGAACGCCAGCCGGCGGATACGATCGCCATTCGTCATGGACAGGATACTCTGACGTGGGAGCAACTCGAGCGCGGTGCCAATGCCCGCGCGCGGGCGTTTGCGGCCAAGGGCGTCAAGCCCGGCGACTTCGTCGCGATCGGGCTGCCCAACAGCAACGCATTCTTCGAGACCACCTTTGCGGTATGGAAGTGTGGCGCGACACCGACCTCGCTGTCCTGGCGATTGCCGCGCGGCGAAGCGGCCGCGGTGCTCGATATCCTCAAGCCCGCGCTGGTGGTGGGCGGCGAACCCGATTGGAATGCGCCGAACTCGCTGCCAATCGGCTTCGTGCCCGAAGGATTTTCCGACGAGCCGCTCGCGGCTCCCGTCTCGCGCTATTGGAAGGCGATGACGAGCGGCGGTTCGACCGGCCGGCCGAAAGTGATCCTCGATCATCTGCCCGCCGTGGTCGATACCACCATGGCGCCACCGCTCAGCATCCCGCTCGGCGCCTCGCTGCTCAATCCGGGGCCGCTGTATCACAACGCGCCATTCATCGTTTCGCATTTTGCCTTGTTCGGCGGCGGACGCCTCACCGGCCTGACCAAGTTCGACGCCGAGGAGACGCTGCGCCAGATCGAGGCCGAGCGCGTGCAATGGATCAATTTCGTGCCGACCATGATGCACCGGATCTGGTCGCTGCCGGACGAGGTACGCAACCGCTACGATCTCTCCAGCCTGCAGGTCGTTTTCCACATGGCGGCGCCGATGCCGCCATGGCTGAAGGAGAAATGGATCGAGTGGCTCGGGCCGGAGCGGATCTGGGAGCTCTATGGCGGCACCGAACGGCAGGGCTCCTGCATCATCTCCGGCGTCGAATGGCTCGCGCACAAGGGCTCGGTCGGCAAGATCGGCGAGACTGCGCGCCTGCGCATCATCGGCGAGGACGGCAATGACGTCGCTCCCGGCGAGACCGGCGAGATCTATTTCCTGCCCAATGATGGCGCCGGCACCACCTATCACTATCTCGGCGCCGAACCGAAGCGCCGCGCCGACGGCTGGGAGTCGCTTGGCGACATCGGCCGGCTGGATGAAGATGGCTATCTCTATCTCGGCGACCGGCTCGCCGACATGATCCTGCGCGGCGGCGCCAACATCTATCCGGCGGAGGTCGAGGCTGCGGTGTGTGCGCATCCCGACGTGCGCTCCTGCGTGGTGGTCGGCCTGCCCGACCCCGAATTCGGCCAGCGTATCCATGCGATCATCGAGTGCGATCCAGCCGTCAACGCGCAGGCGATCGCCGATGGCATGGGCGATTTCCTCGCCGACAGGCTGAGCCGCTACAAGCATCCGGAGAGCTTTGAAATCGTGGACGCGCAGGTGCGCGACGATTCCGGCAAGGTCCGCCGCACGCTGTTGCGCGACGAGCGCGCCGCGTGGCTGAAGGAGAATCGCCCATTCCGGATCATGCCGTCGCGCGTGCAGGCGAAGGCGGAGTGAGTGGAGCACCGTCATTCCGGGGCGCGCGTCAGCGCGAGCCCGGAATCCATTTCTCCACCTGCGCATGCGGCCTGATGGATTTCCGGGCTCGCGACTTCGTCGCGCCCCGGAATGACAGCGAATGGACTGGCTAGCCGAGCAACTCCAGCGTTCTCGGGTCGGCTTCGCCGCCATAATATTTCTTCAGCGCAGCGGGAAATTCTGGAGCGGCCGACACGGCGGCGAACAAGGTCATCGAGGAGCGGAACTTCAGATCATCGGGGCTGCCGAGAATGTCCCGGATGGTCTTGCCTTCGACCGCGTTGACCAGACGCGTGCACTCCAGGAGCCGCGGCCCCAGGATATCATGCTGGAGATAGGCGATCGCCTCGTCGCGGGAAGCGATCGCAAAACGCTGCGCCATCGCGCTGAACCCGAGGCCGGCAAGCTGTGGGAAGATGAACCACATCCAGTGGCTTTGCTTGCGGCCGCAGCTGAGCTCCGCCACAACCTGCCGGTAAACCGGTGCCTGTGCATCGACAAAGCGCGCAAGATCAAAGCGGTCGCTCATAAACTCCTCCCTGATGGGCCGACAAGCTCGGCGAGACGATCGAGCAGCGGCCGCTGGCCTTCGAGGATCTTCGCATGCGCGGCCGCGAGATCGAACCATTCGGCGCGGTCGATCTCAGGGAATGCCTGCATCTTCCCGCTTCTCGGTGGCCACTCGATCTCGAACATATTACTCCTGATAGCATGCACATCGAGATCGCCTTCGACGGCGAAGGCGATCACGCGCTTTCCGGCATGCTGGCGGATCTCGCCCAGCGGCTCAAACGGCTGATCAAGGACGACGCCGGTCTCCTCGGCAAATTCACGACGCGCCACGGCGATTGCATCCTCTTCCCCGTCCATCTCGCCCTTCGGGATCGACCACGCGCCCTCGTCCTTGCGGCGCCAGTAAGGCCCGCCGGGATGCACGAGCAGAACTTCCAGCCGCGCCCCCGAACGGCGATACATCAGGATGCCCGCACTTGCGGGCGCGCGACGTGCCGCCGTCAACGATCTTTGCTCCCACGATGCATTTTCGGCTCCGTCGGCCAGGACCGGATTGGTCGGCATGTATGCGACGTTTCGCGTCGGCTCAAGAAGCTACATGCGAGGTTCGCAGCGAAACACCTTAAGGTAGAATCTATCCCACTGATCCAACCTTGTGAGGTCTCCCATGTCTTTCCGCGATGATAACAGGGAATACGAAAAGTGGCTGGCCACGCGGTGCAATATCGTCAAGAGCGACGTCGACTACAAGCATGAGCGAATGAAGGAGAGCACCTTCATCTTCCTGCGCGCGACCTATTTCCGCTGGGCGAGGAAGATCAGCGACTGGTGTCCGGAGTTGATGGACGCGCCCAAGGTGCTCGCGGTCGGCGATCTGCATCTGGAAAATTTCGGAACCTGGCGCGACGCCGACGGCCGCCTGGTCTGGGGCGTCAACGATTTCGACGAAGCCGCCGAGATGCCCTATGTGCTCGATCTCGTCCGCCTGGCAACCAGCATCCAGCTCGCGCCGCGTTCGGCTGTCGACGATGAAGATGCCGCCAGCACCCTGTTGAAGGGATATCGCGAGGGTCTGGAACGCCCGCGACCGGCGCTGTTGTTCGAGAACCGAACCTGGCTCAGGCCCCACGCCGAGCCGGACGACCGAGAAACGAAGGAATTCTGGGAGGACATCGAAAAATATCGCAAGCCCCGCCCGCGACAGAAGGAAGTCGAGAAGGTGCTGGAGGCAAGCCTGCCAAAGGACGCTAGCCACATCCGGTTATGCCAGGTTTTCAAGAAGGGCGGCGGCAGCCTGGGGCGGCCGCGTTACGCCGTGATCGCGAAATGGCGTGAAGGCCTGGTCGTTCGCGAGGCAAAGGCGCTGGTGCCGTCGGCGTGGACCTGGGCTCACAACCCGACAGGACACGGAAAATCGAACTTCCTCAAATCGGCCAACGGCAGGTACCGTTCGCCGGATCCCTTTCTGACCGTACACAACAAGTTCATCTTCCGCCGCATCTCCGCCGATTCCAAGAAAATCGAACTCGGGAAGAGCGCCGGGAGAAAGCTGCACCTGAAGCTGCTTCACGCCATGGCATTCGATGTTGCGTCCATCCACGCCGCCAGCCCGGCCGGACGCCAGGCCATCGAAGCCGACTTGAAAGGGCGCCCACGCGGCTGGCTGCAAGCAGCGGCAACCGTCGCGAACGGGAAGGTTCGGCGCGACTATCGGCAATGGCGGGGCTGACGCATTTGTAGTCGTTCCAAACGATGAAGCCCGCTCGCGCTGGGCTCATTTCGTTGTTATATTGCCTCCGGGACGATCGACCGGACATTGAATATTGGGTGCGGCGTTAGTCGAAGGAAACGCGATTCTTACGGAGATCCTTCATGTCTTCCTTGACCGAATGGAAAGTGCCACCGGCGCACCAGCCCAGTTCCGGCAATTACAAATTCGATCTCGACCGCACGCTTACCGCCGTGGTGGGACTGCACTCCATCATCCCGTCCGATGCGTTCAGCGCGGAGACGCTGGGCACTGAGCGCGCCGGCAACGGTGTCCTGATCGACGACGGGCTGGTGCTGACGATCGGCTATCTCATCACTGAAGCGGAAACCGTGTGGCTGCATCTCGGCGACGGTCGTGTGATCGAGGGCCATCCGCTCGGCTTCGATTTCGAATCCGGCTTCGGCTTGGTGCAGGCGCTGGGACGGCCGGGCATCGAGCCAATGCCGATCGGCTCCTCCGCCGCGACGAAGGTCGGCGACAATGTCGTGGTCGGTGGCGCCGGCGGCCGCACCCGCTCGCTGGCGAGCCAGATCGTGGCGAAGCAGGAATTCGCAGGTTATTGGGAATATCTGCTCGATGAAGCGATGTTCACCTATCCCGCGCATCCGAATTGGGGCGGCACCGCGCTGATCTCCGGCAAAGGCGAATTGATCGGCATCGGCTCGCTGCAGCTCGAACGCGAGCGCAACGCCCGCGCCGAGCATGTCAACATGATGGTGCCGATCGACCTCTTGATGCCGGTGTTCGACGATCTGCGCAAATATGGCCGCGTCAACCGGCCATCGCGGCCCTGGCTCGGCATGTACACGACCGAGATCGACAACCGCATTGTCGTGGTCGGCATCGCCGGCAAGGGGCCGGCGGCGCGCGCCGAGCTGAAGACCGGCGACGTCATTCTCGCCGTCGATGGCGAAAAGGTGATGAGCCAGGCGAGCTTCTATCGCAAGCTCTGGTCGCTCGGCACCGCCGGCGTCGACGTGCCGCTCACCGTCTATCACGAAGGCGTCACCTTCGACGTCACGCTGGCCTCGATCGATCGCACGAAACTGTTGAAGGGGCCGCGGCTGCATTGAGCACC
The DNA here is from genome assembly GCF_055456055.1 of Bradyrhizobium sp. LeoB3. NCBI lineage: Bacteria > Pseudomonadati > Pseudomonadota > Alphaproteobacteria > Hyphomicrobiales > Nitrobacteraceae > Bradyrhizobium > Bradyrhizobium sp. LeoB3. Next base: position 6,680 of record NZ_JBVBEF010000050.1, on the reverse strand, counting down.
GGGAGCGTCGCAATGAGCGAGGCCGTGGTGGACGACATCGTGGCCGTGCTGCCGCCGCTGTTGCAGACGCTCGAATCGCTCGGCTCATCGCGCGCCATTTGCACCCGCCGGAGTTCGGCCATGTGGTGCAGATCGCGGGCGAGCCGGACGAAGCGCTGCGTGCGGTGCGCCCGCGGCTCGCCGACTGGCCGGAGCAATTTGCCGCGATCAGCGCGCAGCTCGAAGCCGCAAGCGATGCGGCGCTTGCCGCCTGGCAAGGCTTGCGCGCGGTACAGGACGGCAATGGCGATCTGGTGAGCGTGTTCCGCGCGCTGCGCTACACGCCGCGCGCGCTGGAGGCGCTCTATCCGCTGGCCGCGCGATTACCGCCGGTGAACGAGTTCTTCACCGAACCCGCCTTGCGCGGGGATGCCGAACTGCTGGCGCGGCTGGCCGAGCCCGCCGGTGAAACCACCGGCATCCTGCACGACAGCAACGAGCCCGGCAGCCGCGGCGGCTTTTCGCTCTACGTGCCGGAATATTACACACCCGAGCGCGCCTGGCCGCTGGTGATGGCGCTGCACGGCGGCAGCGGCAATGGCCGCGGCTTCTTGTGGAGCTGGCTGCGCGATGCCCGCAGCCGCGGCGCCATCCTGGTCTCGCCGACCGCGCGCGGAAGCACCTGGGCCTTGATGGGCGACGATATCGACACGCCGAATTTGGTCCGCATTCTCGATTTCGTGCGGGCGCGCTGGACTATCGACGAGAAGCGAATGCTGATGACGGGAATGAGCGACGGCGGCACGTTCTGCTATGTTTCAGGCTTGGACGGCGCCTCGCCCTTCACCCATCTTGCGCCTGTCGCCGCGACCTTCCATCCGTTGATGGCGCAGATGGCGGATGCGGATCGGTTGCGCGGCCTGCCGATCCATATCGTGCATGGAAAGCTCGACTGGATGTTCCCGGTACAGGTCGCGCGCCAGACACAGCAAGCGCTGAGCGCAGCCGGCGCTGCCGTCACCTATCGCGAGCTCGACGATCTCAGCCACACCTATCCGCGCGAGATGAACGCGGTGATCCTGGAATGGCTGAACGAAGTGCCGTAGCCCGGCGAAGCGCCAGCGCAGCCCGTGACCATCAGCTACGCTGGCGCATGTGTGCTCATCGAGGTCGGGGCTTCAGACCAGACCGCCATTGGCGCGCAGCGTCTGGCCGTTGATCCAGGAGCCGTCGGGACCGGCGAGGAACGACACCACCGAGGCGATGTCCTCGGGTGCGGCGAGCCGCTCCAGCGGAACCATCTTGGCAAAGCGGTCGATCAGTTCGGGCGACTTGCCGTTCAGGAACAGATCGGTCGCGGTCGGGCCCGGTGCGACCGCGTTCACCGTGATCGCGCGTCCGCGCAATTCCTTGGACAGGATCGCGGTCAGGGTCTCGATCGCCGCCTTGGTTGCGGTGTAGACCCCGTAGGTCTCGAGCTTGGTGCCGACGACGCTGGTCGAGAAATTGATGATACGCCCGCCATCACGCAGCCGGCGCGCGGCCTCACGCATCGCGTTGAAACTGCCCTTTAGGTTGACCGCGATGTGCTGGTCGAACAGTGCGTCATCGCTCTCGGCGATCCTGGCGAGCTTCATGATGCCGGCATTGTTGACGAGCACGTCGACGCCGCCGAAGGCAGCCTCCGCCGCATCGAACGTGCCGCGCACCGCGTTGGGATCGCTGACGTCAGCCTTGGCCGTGAGCGCCCGGCCGCCGGCCGCCTCGATCCGGCTCGCTACCGCCTCGGCGGATTTGGCGTTGCCGGCGTAATTGATCACGACGGTGAAGCCGTCCCTGGCGAGGCGTTCGGCCACCGCGGCGCCAATCCCACGCGACGCGCCGGTCACCAAGGCTACTTTGTTGGTTTCGTCCGACATTTTCGTTCTCCTGCAAGTTGGCGGCTTGGCCGCTGGCTGATGGGAGTAACGTAATCACTTCCTTTGTCCGAATAATCATGCATTATCTGGAAACACTGTTCGGAATATGCGGATAATCGCATGGACCGGTTCGATGCGATGCGGGTGTTCACCCGCGTGGTGGAGCGGCGCAGCTTTTCGTTGGCGGCGGAGGATCTCGGGCTGCCGCGCTCGACGGTGACGGACGCCGTCAAGTCACTGGAGGCGCGGCTCGGCGTGCGGCTGATCGAACGCACGACACGGCATGTCCGCCCGACCCTCGATGGCGAAGCGTATTATCGCCGCTGCCTGTCGCTGATCGCCGACCTCGAGGATGCCGAAGGTGCATTCGGCGGCGGCAAGCCGAAGGGGCTGTTGCGGCTGGAAGTGCAGGGCACGCTGGCGCGTCACTTCTTGTTGCCGAACCTGCCGGGCTTCTTCGCGGAATATCCCGACATCGAGATCAATATGAGCGAGAGCGACCGCTGGATCGACCTGATCGAGGAAGGCGTCGATTGCGTGTTGCGCTTCGGCCATCTGCCCGACAGCGACATGATCGCAAGGCAGGTGGTGATGCTGGAGCGCCTCACCTGCGCGGCGCCTCGTTATTTCGAGCGCTTCGGCACGCCGTCTGGTCCCGATGTGCTCGAAGGCCACCGCATGATCGGGATACGCTCGCTGACAACGGGACGGCTGCGGCCGATGGAGTTTGTGGTCGACGGCGCAGTTCGCGAAGTGATGCTGCCGGCGATCATGTCGGTGACGGGACCGGAGAGCTACCTCGCTACCGCGCGGCTCGGCCTTGGCCTGGTCCAGGTGCCGCGCTTCCACGCCGAAGCCGATCTCGGGCGCGGGGCCCTCGTTGAGGTGCTCACGGAATGTCCGCCGCCCTCGGTCCCGGTATCCCTGCTCTACCCACGCAATCGCCAGCTCTCGCCGCGCGTGCGCGTGTTCATCGATTACGTGATGCACGCCTTCGGGCGGGCGTGAGTGCGGTTCCGGCCCGACCCGGAACCATCCGCCGGCCATCCCCGTTATCTGCGGTCACCGGAGGTTTCGTCATGCGAACGTTTTTCGGAATGATCTTGGGTGCGCTGCTGCTGATTGCGGGCGTTTATCTCTATGATTCGATGCGAACGTCGAGCGTCGCGGGCGGCCAACTCGCGCAGAACGGCCGTACCATCGTCAACTGGGACGTTGCCGCCGATGACCTGAAGGCGCTGAAGGCTCGCGCCCATGAGGATTGGCAGAGGATTTCGTCGCGCTAGCGAGCACGACGGTCACTAGCGGCTCATGTTCGCCTTGCGCGCATCGGCAATGGCCTGCACGAACTGCTCCTTGGTCAGGATGCCGGGCACGCGGAATTTACCGACGATGAAGGACGGCGTGCCCTGAAAACCAAACGCCTCGGCCTGCGCGTTGTTGCGCGTAAGAATGGCATCGATTGATGTGGCATTGGCCGCAAGATCGCGCTTCAAGCGATCCATATCGATGCTCGCACCTGCGAGCACCTCCTGTATCCGCGGCTCGGTCAGCTTCGTGGTGAGGCCCATCATCGCCTCATGCGCGGCCTGAAACTTGTCCTGATACTTCGCCGCCAACGCCATGCGCGATGCAACCTTCGACACGTCGCCCAGGATCGGCCAGTCCTTCCACACAAGGCGCACCTTGCCATCGTCCTGCGCAATTTGCTGCAGTTCAGGTGCGATCTTGCGGCAATAGGGACATTGATAGTCGAACCACTCGACGATGCTGATGTCGCCCTTGGCGTTGCCGGCGACAGGGATCTCCGGATCGCGCAGCACGGCCGCTTCGGTCAACACCTTCTCTTCGTCCTGCGCGGCGGCAGCGCGGCTGAGCAGCGTAACGCCGACAGCCATCACGCCGAGCGCGGCGCGGCGCGTGGGTTCCGGATTGATCCCGGCACGATCGGTCGATGGGCTCATGTCAAATCTCGCGGCTGCCTGCGCTGTCTACGCTCGGCGGGCCGAGATGTCACGCCGCTTTGCCGAGCCCGCACAGCCCATCGCAATGTCGGCCGAAACACGGCACCATGAAGGCTGGTGCGGCCAGTGTCGTACTCCGGCCGCGCCAACCGCTTCGAGGTCAAGCAGCGCCCTTCAACCGCTTGGTGCATTCGCTGTAGTAGCCGCCGCCCTTCTGGATCCACTTCAGGCCGCCATTGGCATTGCTGGCCTTGTTGGCATTGTACTGGTCGACGCAAGTGTGCATGCGGGCCTTGCCCTCGGTCTCCTTGGCGTATTTCGGATCGACCGCGTTCGGGAATACCGCCGGTCCTGCCGGCGACGTGGGCGCTGCGGCTGGAGCGGCTTCCTTCTTGGCCTCCTTGGCGGCCGGGGCCGGCGCGGGCGCGGCGGCTGTCGGTGCAGCGGGCGCGGCAGCGGCTGGCGTTGCGTTTGCGCCGCACTCGGCCTTGCGGAAGTCGTTCCACTTCTGGCCGCCCAGTGTCCCGGCTGCCTTGGCTGCCTGGTACTTGGCGCTGCATTCCTGCGCGGTGAGGGCCTGCGCCGGCGCCGACATCACGAATGCGGCCAGACCCGAGGCGGCCATCGCACAAAGCAGTTTGGCTTGAATTGTCATGGTTGTTCTCCCTTTCCGTCAAACCTCAGCGCGTTGACGAGGGCCGCATCCTAACGCAACCGGAACTTGCGACAACGCATTGGCGAACCGCCCGCTCAAAATATTGTGGCGCCCGATACGCGCGATATTCATCGGCGGTTCAGCATCGGGCGACGACGGTTTCGCGTCCACTCATTCGAGGTGCGCCCCATGCCGAAGTTTTCCTCCCTCGCCACCACAACCGCCCTCGCCGCGTTCCTGCTGACGAGCACCGCCTTTGCGCAAACCACCACGCCCGCACCGAAGGACACGGCCAAGACCGAGACCAAGGCGGCGCCGACGCCGGAAGAGAAGAAGGCGCGCAGCGCCGCCTCGCTGGACTGCTCCAAGCAGGCGGATGCGAAGAGCCTGCACGGCAAGGAGCGCAAGAAATTCCGCCGGGAGTGCCTGAAGGAAGCCGCCGACAAAAGCGCGGGCACGAAGTAAGGGTGTCACCCCGCCCTCCCGAACACGGGGATGGCGAGCAGCGACGCTCTAAAAATCCGGCGCATTGCTGCAATCGCGAGATGCATTTGTCGCGGGCCTGCGGATTTGGCATAACGCCAGCGTGAACCAGCTTCCCGCATCGATGGCGCTTGCCATTCCCAGCCGCGCGAACATCCTCAATACGACCGAGACGCTCGTCATCGGCGCCGCGGGCGGCCTGCTGTTTTTGTGGGCTAACCTGCCGGGCGGGCTGATTTCCGGCGCGATGATCGCGGTCGGCATCGCCGCACTCGCCGGCCGGCCGCTCACCGTGCCGCCGGTGGTGACCCAGACCGTGCTGATTCTGCTCGGCATCTCGCTGGGCTCCCTGGTATCGCGGCAACTGATCCAGCATGTGAGCGCCTATCCGCTCACCATCGCGCTGCTCTCGCTCGCCACCGTCTGCTCGATCTTCGGCAGCAGCTTCTATCTGCAGCGCGTACATGGCTGGGACCAGACCTCGGCTTTCCTCGCCGGCAGCCCCGGCGCGCTGTCGCAAATCACGATGCTCGCGATCGAGAAAGGCGCCGATGTCGCCGCGATCGCCGTGGTGCAGACCATGCGCGTGATCATCCTGACCGCCGCTTTACCACTGATGCTGGCGGTGCTCGGCATAGCACCGGCGGCGCCGCCGACGATTGCCTCCGCCAGCGCCTCGCCGATCGAGCTCGTGGCGCTGATCGCAGCCTCCATCGGAGCGGCGCTCGTGCTGCGCCGGGCGAAATTTCCGGCAAGCTGGATGTTCGGCGCGATGCTCGCGTCCAGCCTGTTGCACGGCGTCGGCGCGATCGAGGGCGGCTTGCCGCCGTGGGTGCGCGGCGTCGCGCTGGTCGGCATCGGCGCCCTGATCGGCTCGCGTTTTGCACGGATGAAGCTCTCGACCCTGCGCAGCCACATCAATGCCGGGCTGGGCTCGTTCGCGGTCGCGATCGTGATCTCCGCGATCTTCGTTGCCGCGATCACGCTGACGACGCAGGTCCATCTCTCCGACGTCGTCGTCGCCTTTGCCCCCGGTGCGATGGACGCCATGCTGGCGCTGGCGCTGACGCTGCATATCGACCCGATCTTCGTCGGCGCGCACCACCTCTCGCGCTTCGTGTTCGTGACGCTGGCGACGCCCGGCATCGTGCACCTGTTCGGCCGCCCGCAGGAGGATGTGGACGATTAGTGAAGCCGTTCCGCGTGTGACCTCGTCACCCCCGGTGTCGTCCCCGCGAAAGCGGGGACCCATAACCACAAGGAGGCGTTGTGGCGCGAAACAAGTGGTGATAGCGGAGCAGATCACAAAGGCCTGTGGTTATGGGTCCTGGCCTTCGCCAGGACGACACGGGGTGGGTTCTGATTCAACTGTCAAACAGCTTTCTGCTGTCATCGTCCGCCACCGGGTCGGCCGAACGGCCGCCCGATGACAGGCTCCGGCGGACGATCCAGTATTCCAGAGGCAGCAGTGTTTGAGCCGAGAAGCCGCCGGTTACTGGATGCCCGCCTTCGCGGGCATGACGGTGGAGTATGGTGAGGGATGTGAGTTCGCGTTCTCGCGGCGAGTCACGCCCGAGCTTTGCGTTCATTCCACCCTCTCATTGAACAGAGGGCGCAGGGAAAGCCGGGTGCCGGTTGCACCCATGGGTCCCGTGCAACAAAAAGCACGGGGGTAGGACC
>NZ_JBVBEF010000049.1:0-65750 GCF_055456055.1 Bradyrhizobium sp. LeoB3 | reverse complement strand
AGATTCCCGATTCTGGAATCCCTCACACCCGCCCCGAGTCAATCCGCCGCACCGCACCACATCTGTGCATGCCCTAGTGCTTTCGCAGGGACGACCTCGTAGGATGGGTAGAGCGAAGCGAAACCCATCATTCACGCCACTTGCTCCATCGCGATGGGTTTCGCTTCGCTCTACCCATCCTACGGGTCCGCTGTTTGAAATTTGGGAAGTCGTCCGATCAAACCGCCGCGCGCACCGCAACGGGGACAACCGCCTGCCGCGCGTTCTCGATGGCGCGCATCAGGTCGTTCGGACGGAACGGCTTCTGCAGGCAGACCACATTCGACAGGTCTGGCGCTTCAGCGACGAAATCCAGCGCCGTCATGCCGGAGATCGCGACGATGGGGAAATCCGGCTGGCGGTCGCGCATCATCGACATGAGGTCGAGACCGCTCTTGCCCTGCAGGAAGATGTCGATGATCGCAAGATCGAATTTGGCCGTTTCGAACGCCTTGATCCCCTCCGCGGCGGACGCCGCCTCGACAATCTCGAAACGATTGACGCGCAGCACAATTGCGATCATCGCGCGCACGTCGGATTGGTCGTCGACAATAAGAACACGGGCCATGAAAACCCCCGGGACCGGCTGCGGGAAGCCTAGTCGTGGAAAACGCTATGCAGTAGGTGATCAGGCGAATTATCTGTCCTGTCAGTAAAGAGGTGGTTACCTCAATTGGATACGGGCGCCCGGTTCAATTCCCTGCCGGTAGCAGATAACCTTGGATCGATTTCGAGCGATTGGTTTTGTCGCACCAAAGCGACGCATAGCGGGTTTATCGGACTTTGATTTCTGCCTTTCCCAAGTCACCTTGCCCAGCTCAGCGGATACGGCCTCCCTTGGCCAGCTGTTCCACTTTGTGTGGACAGCCCGCGCGCGGGTTTGACGTGATCCCCTGTCTTGCGTTCGATACCGCCTTCCAGGAGACCATCAGTGCTCAAGGGTAACGACCGCAGCTTCTTCCTTTCGACCATGCCGGCCTCGCGCGGCGACCGCAACGTAGCGCTGGCGGTGGTCGTCGTCTCGGCCGTGCTGTTCGTGATCGCGATACCATTCGCCGGGATGCCGCTAACGCCGGTACCGGCCTTCGTGGCGAGCTACCAGTCCGCGCTGGCGATCAACGATCTCATCACCGCGGTGCTGCTGTTTTCGCAGTTCGCCATCCTGCGCTTGCGGGCGATGCTGCTGCTCGCGAGCGGGTATCTCTTCACCGCCGCTGCCGCGATCACCCACGCGCTGACCTTTCCGGGCCTGTTTGCGCCGGCGGGCCTGTTCGGCGCCGGTTCGCAGACCACGGTCTGGCTCTACATGGTCTGGCACGGCTTCTTCCCGCTGATGGTGCTCGGCTACGCGCTTTTGAAAAGAGACGATGGCGCCCGGATCCGCGGCTCGACGATGTCGGCGATCATGGGCTGCGTTGCGGCAGTCGTCGTCGCGATGGCGCTGTTTACCTGGATCGTCACCGCCCAGCACGACCACCTCCCAGTCCTTTTGAGCGGCGGGCACTACACGCCGGTCATGATCGGCGTGGTCTCGACGGTGCTGTTCTTCTGTGCCGCCGCACTTGCCGCCCTCTGGTTCCGGAAGCCGCATTCCGTCATCGACGTCTGGCTCATGGTCGTGCTGTGCGCCTGGCTGTTCGACATCGCGCTGTCGGCGATGCTCAACGTCGCGAGATTCGATCTCGGTTTCTACGCCGCACGCATCTACGCCTTATGCGCCGCCAGCTTCGTGCTCGCGGTGCTGTTGATCGATAACGTCGCACTGCAGGCGCAGATGTCGCGGCTGCTGGGCGTAGTTCGTCGCCAGGCCGCCAGCGAACGCGACTACCACGCCGAGCGCGAGCGGCTGTTCAGCGCGGTCGTGGAATCCTCCAACGACGCCATCATCACCAAGTCGCTCGACGGGACCATTACCGCCTGGAATCCGGCCGCCGAGCGCCTGTTCGGCTATCCGGCAGCCGTGGCGGTCGGCCAGCACATCGACCTCATCGTGCCGCCCGACAATCGCGGCGAGGTCAACGACATCCTCAAGCGGATCCGCAGCGGCGAAAAGCTGGCGCAATATGAAACGCAGCGGCTGCACAAGAGCGGCAAACTGATCGACGTCTCGCTCAGCGTCTCGCCGCTGTTGTCGGCGACGGGCGAGATCATCGGCGCCTCCAAGATCGCGCGGGACATCACCGAAAGCAGGCGGACGCGGGAGGCGCTGAACCGCGAACTCGAAGAGCGGCAGCACATCTTCGAAGCATCGCAGGACTTTCTCTCGATAACGGACAAGCAGGGCCATTTCGTCCAGGTCAGTCCGAGCGTCAGGACCATTGCGGGCTACGATCCCGCCGAGATGGTCGGACGTTCCGCGGTCGAGTTCGTTCATCCGGATGATCTCGAAAATACCCGCAACGAAATGCGCGCTGCGCGGCGCGGCCAGCGCAAGCGCAATTTCGAGACGCGCCTGATCCGCAAGGACGGCGAAGTGGTGTCGCTCAACTGGTCCGCAACCTATTCGGAGCCGGTCAAGCGCTATTTCTTCATCGGCCGCGATCTCACCGAGAAACAGGCGGCGGAAGCGCAGATCCGGCAGGTGCAGAAGATGGACGCCGTCGGCCAGCTCACCGGCGGCGTCGCCCATGACTTCAACAACATCCTGACCGTGATCACCGGCACCATCGGCATCCTGGAAGAAGCGGTCGCCGACCGGCCCGACCTCGTCGCCATCGCCCGGCTGATCGACGAAGCCGCCGAGCGCGGCGCCAACCTGACCAGGCACCTGCTCGCCTTCGCCCGCAAGCAGCCGCTGCAGCCGGTCGATGTCGATATCAATGCGCTGATCCTGGAGGCGGCGAAGCTGCTGCGCCCGACGCTCGGCGAGCATATCGAGATCACGCCAATGCTGGCCGAGGACGCCTGGACGGCAATGGTCGATCCGAACCAGCTCACCGCGGCAATCCTCAATCTCGCGCTGAATGCGCGCGATGCCATGCCCCGCGGCGGCAAGCTGGCGCTCGAAAGCCGCAACGTCTATCTCGACGAGGGCTATGCCAGCATGCACAGCGAGGTCACGGTCGGCCATTACGTCATGGTCGCCGTCAGCGACAGCGGCACCGGCATTCCCACCCATCTGCTGGAAAAAGTGTTCGACCCCTTCTTCACCACCAAGGAAGTTGGCAAGGGCACCGGGCTTGGCCTTTCAATGGTGTTCGGCTTCGTCAAGCAGTCCGGCGGGCATATCAAGATCTACAGCGAGGAACGCCATGGCACCTCGGTCAAGATGTATCTGCCGCGCGCGACCGGCCTCGCCCAGACTATCGCGGAAGCGCAGCAGACCACCGATCTCCGGGGCGGACACGAAGTCATCCTGGTGGTCGAGGACGACGCGCTGGTGCGCAAATATGTTATCACCCAGATCACGAGCCTCGGCTATTCGACGCGCGAGGCGGCCAATGCCGCCGACGCGCTCAACATCATCGATACCGGCGCGCCGATCGACCTCCTGTTCACCGACGTCATCATGCCCGGCGGCATGAACGGACGCCAACTCGTCGACGAGGCGCTGAAGCGGCGGCCTGGGCTCAAGACACTGTACACGTCGGGCTATACCGAGAACGCGATCGTCCATCACGGTCGGCTCGATTCCGGCGTGCTCTTGCTGGCGAAGCCCTATCGCAAGTCCGAGCTCGCCAAGATGATCCGGCTCGCGCTCGGCAGTTGATGCGTCATGGTTGGCCGCTATATCGATGAGTAGGACGAGAAGAGGATGCACGCTTTGAAAAATCTCCTCACCGACATCGCAGGCGTCCGCGTCGGCCATGCCGACGACGCAGCGATCGCCTCCGGCGTCACAGCGATCATCTTTGACAAGCCTGCCGTGGCGTCGATCGACGTGCGCGGCGGCGGCCCGGGCACGCGCGATGATGCGCTGCTGCAGCCGCACAATACCGTCGATGCGGTGGACGCGATCGCGCTGTCCGGCGGCTCGGCCCTCGGCCTCGATGCTGCCGGCGGCGTGCAAGCCTGGCTTGCCGAGCAAGGCCGCGGCTTGCGGATCCGCGACGCCGTGATCCCGATCGTGCCGGGTGCGATCTGCTTCGATCTCTTGAACGGCGGCAACAAGGCGTGGGGACGGTTCCCGCCCTATCGCGATCTCGCCTATGCCGCGGCGGCCGCAGCCGGCAGCGATTTCCGGCTCGGCAGCGTCGGCGCCGGCACGGGCGCGACCACGTCCAACCTGAAGGGCGGACTAGGTTCGGCGTCGGCGCGAACCGATGACGGCGTGACGGTTGCCGCACTTGCCGTCGTCAATGCAGTCGGCGCCGTCACGGTCGGCGATGGCCCATGGTTCTGGGCCGCGCCCTTCGAGGTCGACGGGGAATTCGGCGGACGCGGTCTGCCGGCCTCGTTCACGCCGGACATGTTGAAGGCGCGCCTGAAAGGCGGGCCGGCGGCGACATCCGGCGAGAACACCACGCTGGTCGTGGTCGTCACCGATGCTACGCTGACGAAAACGCAGGCCAAGCGGCTGGCGATGATCGCGCAGACCGGCATGGCGCGGGCGATCTATCCGGTGCATGCGCCGCTCGACGGCGACGTGGTGTTTGCCGCGGCGACCGGCGAGAAGCCGATCGATCCTTTGTTCGGCCTCACCGAACTCGGCATGCACGCCGCCAACACCGTGGCCCGCGCGATTGCGCGCGGCGTATACGCGGCGACCGCGCTGCCCTTCCGCGATGCGCTGCCGAGCTGGCAGGATCGCTTTGGCTAGCAACTTAGTTCAGCGACATGCGTTGAGGCTGCGGGTTCCAGCTCGGGTGCCGCAATGCCATCCACTGTCATTCGCTTCTTCCGCTACGACGCCGAAAAACGCGAGCTGTTGGTGCTCTTCGTTACTGGCCGCCGCTACATCTACGAGGACGTTCCGCCTGATGTGGCCGAGGCGTTCGGCAACGCATTCTCAAAGGGCCAGTTCTTCAACCACGAGATACGTGATCGCTACCGTTACCGCGAACTCGAGCAATTGGCTTAAACGCGATCTGTCACGCATTGACCGAGAGGGAGGCCCAGGCCTGCGCCGAGATCGGCTTGGCCTGCAGCTGCACCAGTTGGTCGACGGCGTGCCGCTGCCCCAACTGGTCGACGAAATTGTAGGACGAGGTGGCAGCCCGCGCGGCAGACGGGCTCGCAGCAGAGGTCGCCGTTATTTTCGATCCGTCGGCATAGGTCGTGGTGGTCGTGACCGATCCATCGCTGTTGGCAATCGAAGTGCTGGTGCCATCAAGCGCCTGCATCAGCGCATCGGCACCGCCGCCACCGCCGCCGGAGTGACGATGAGCATGCGAGCGATGGCCGGACCCGCCCTTCAAAGCCGAGGACATCTCGTCCAGCGTGACATTGCCGTCGCCATCCTTGTCGAGCTTGGAGAAAACATCATCGGCCTTCGCCAGATTGGTCCCGCCAGCGCCGAGCGCATTCTCGAATTCGGATTTCGTGCTCTTGCCGTCGCCGTCGCCATCGATCTGCCCGAACAAATCCTTCAGCGCCTCCGAGGGACTCTTAGTCGAGGCAGCCGTACCGGTCGACGCCTGGCTCTGCGCATCGAGCAGCGCGCTCATCGTCTCCGGGGCGATCGGCGCAGAGCTGCTGCCGGCCGATCCGGAACTCGGGGCCGCGCCCGTCGGCGTCGTCGTGGCGCCGGAAATATCGAAGATGTTGCCGGCGTCCTGAGTCTGGCCGTTGGGCTTTGCCTGCGACGTCTTCGACGACGTCAACGACTTCAGGAGATCGATGGCCGACGAGGCAGCGCCAAGGGCGAACAGCATGAGAGGGAACTCCGACAATGCCGCGTGAGCGGCGGCCCAACACCTGCACGACTAGCGAGCAAGCGCTGTGCCATGGCGAAAAGCCCTTTAAAATCGGCATTTCGCGCATACAGACAGGTTCGCCGCAGCCGGCAATTGCTGCCGCTGCGGCAATTTTTTCCTGCCCGCGATTTCCCTCCTGTGCATTGCCCGGCACCAGCATGCATGTTAGGCGGAACCATCCTGCCGCTACAGAGATGCCTTGGGAGAGCGTCCATGTCTCAGCCCTTCACGCCACGTCCGCTGGTGATCGCGCCGTCGATCCTGGCCTCGGATTTCTCCAAACTCGGCGAAGAAGTCCGCGCCGTCGACCAGGCCGGCGCCGACTGGATCCATCTCGACGTCATGGACGGGCATTTCGTGCCGAACATTTCCTATGGCCCCGACGTCATCAAGGCGATGCGCCCGCACACCAAGAAGATATTCGACGCACATTTGATGATCTCGCCCTGCGATCCCTATCTCGAGGCGTTCGCGAAGGCCGGCTGCGACCACATCACGGTGCATGCCGAGGCCGGCCCGCATTTGCATCGTTCGCTGCAGGCGATCCGCGCGCTAGGCAAGAAGGCTGGCGTCTCGATCAATCCGGCAACGCCCGTCAGCGCGATCGAGCATGTGCTCGACCTCATCGACTTAGTGCTGGTGATGTCGGTCAATCCGGGATTTGGCGGCCAGGCCTTCATCCGCGGCTCGCTCGGCAAGGTCAGCGACGTCAGGGCGATGACTGCCGGCCGGCCGATCGACATCGAGGTCGATGGCGGCGTCGCGCCCGATGTATCAGGGGAACTGGCAGCCGCCGGCGCCAACGCGTTTGTTGCGGGCTCCGCCGTGTTCAAGGGCGGCACGATGGAGGCGTACAAGGCCAACATCTCCGCGATCCGCAACGCGGCGGCGCTGGCGCGCGGCGAAGCGATCTAGCCCGAGCGTGGCGGGCGCACCACGGTCACCGTGCAAGGCGCCTCCGCCGCCACCTTCGCCGAGACGCTGCCGAGCAGCGTCCGCAGCATGGAATCCCGCCGCGCGCCGATCACGATGTGATCGACCTGATTGGCTTGCGCGAATTCCAGGATTGCCGCCGCGGGATCGATCGCCTCCAGCACATGCACCGACAGCCGGTTCTCGTCGAGCTTCAGCGAGGACGCCCAGTGGCGCAACGCGACCAGGCGGTCGACATGCTTGTTGCTGCCCTTCTCATCCAGCGTCCGATCGATGGTGACGAGGCCAAGCTTGAGCACGTTGACGCATGCGAGACGGGCCTGCGGCAAGGTCCCGAGTATCCGCTGCGTGGTGACGCGCAAGGCATCGTTCAGCGGGCCCGAGGTTTCCGTCGTATCGATCGCAACCACCAGGATCGGGCTCGACGCCAATTGTACCGCGACATCGGACTTCGGCTGCGGCTGCCATGCGCCGCGGTTGAAGCGGCGGCGCATCACCGTCGCGAATGGATCGCGCTCACGCCGTTCCGCGCGCGCGGTCAGCTTGACCTGGTCGGGATTGCTGAGATCGAAGGCGAGTTGCGAGGCGGTCGGATAGCGCCAGGCGGGCTCGATCTCCAGGCATCGCAGGACGATCTCCTGCAGCCAGGGCGGATAGTCGGGTTTGAGTTTGCGCGGTGGATAGGGATCGCGCCACAGCCGCCGACGCATGCCGCGCAGCGTCTCGCTCTCGCCGAACGGCCGCACCCCGGTGGTGAAGAAATACAGCAGCACGCCGAGCGAAAACAAATCGCTGCGCGGATCGTCGCGCACCCCGAGCAGTCGCTCCGGCGCCATGTAGGGCGCGGTGCCGTAAGGCAGGCGAAATTCCTCCTGCAGCAGATCGGGCAGATGTTCGTGATGCGACAGGCCGAAATCGATCAGCACAGCCTCGCCGCTCTCGCGGAACATGATGCTGCTCGGCTTGATGTCGTGATGGATGACGTTCTGCCGATGCAGCGCCGACAGCGCAGCAGCGATCTTGATGCCGAGCGCCCTCGCCTCCTCGTAAGCGATCGGCAGATCGTCGAGCCGCTTGTAGAGGGTCCGGCCCGGGATGCGCTCGAGCACGACATACGCCTGGCGCGCGAAATCGCCGGTGCCGAAGCAGGTCGGCACATGCGGCCCGGACAATCGCGGCAGGATCATCTGCTCCATCTCGAAGCTGACGATGGCGGCGGGGTCCTCGCCTTCCGAGACTCGCGGCACCTTCATCAGGAGCGGCACGTTGATGCCGGGATGGGTGACGCTCCACAGCGTCGCCATGCCGCCGCGGTGCACGCACTCGCCGACGGTGAAGCCATCGATGACCGTGCCCGGCTGCATGAGAATTTTCGCCATTTGCTATCGGCCGACCAACAGGCGATCGGCAAGCCAGCCCGGCAGGCCATTCTCGCGGATCCGGGCTGCCGCCGCCGCGATATCATAGGGGGCGCGACAATAAGTGATCTCCCGCCTCTCGGTGTCGAACATGGAGAAGGCGGCTGCGGGAATGCCGTCGCGGGGCTGGCCGACGGAGCCAAGCACCGCAAGCCAGCGCCGGCCGGTCAAGAGTTGCACGGCTACGCCCGTGGTCGGGACAAAGCTGGTCATCTTCGCCGTCGACGACATCGAATAGAGCGCTGGACGGTGGATATGACCGCAAAAGGTGATTGGAGCCTCCGCAGCCATCATGCTGCGCGCAGCGTCCGACGCGTCGCGCACGTAGCGCCACCTGGTCGGGTTGGACGCTTCGGAATGGACGTAGAGGCGGTCGTCCTCCTGCTGCATCAGCGGCAGTTCGGTAAGGAAACGCCGTTGCGCCGCGCTGAGCTTGCCGCGGGTCCACTCGACCACCGCCTGGGCTTCGGCGTTCATCGCGTCGTTGTCGATACCGATGGCGGTGTCATGGTTGCCGCAAACCGCGATCGCGCCGTCCTCGACCAGCGCCATGACGGTATCGACGATCCATTCGGGATCGGCCCCATAGCCAACGAAGTCGCCGAGCAGGACGAATTTCTCTGCGCCTTGCGCACGCGCAGCCTCAAGGCAGGCGTCAAATGCCTGCCGATTGCCGTGAATATCCGCAAACAGCGCGAGACGCACATCATCCTCCCAGCCAATCCTGGCGGGCCCAATCACATCTGTCTTGATGGATATCAAACACGGGCAACTCGGTGCCCGCAAATGGATCGGGGGGATCGATCGCGAATTACGAGCTAGTGCTTAGGACAGGCTTCGAGCCCGCGGAACAGCAGCGCCAGCAAGGCGTCGGTGCGCTCCTGCAGATCCGGATCGGCCCATTCGTCGGCATGTGCCGGGTGATGAAGGCTTCTCGTCGCCTCGAAAATCGCGCGGGCGGTCGCCTTGAGATCATCGACCTCGAACACGCCCTCCTCGACGCCGTCGGACAGGATATGCGCGATCTGATCGGTCAAGCATTCCTTGTGGCCCTTGACCACAACACAAGCCTCGCGCGCCAGCGTCAGATAGGTGCGGAACATCTCGGGATCGTCGGCGAACCTGGCCTGCTTGGTTGCGAACAAGGTGCGCAGCCACCGATCAAGCCGGGCCTGCGCTGGGCCGGCACTCGCTGCGATCTCCTGCAGCGGGGCCTTGGCCCGATCAAGCCAGCGTTTTGCCACAGCCTCGCGCAGCGAAGCCTTGCTCGGAAAGTGCCGGTAGACACTGCCGTGGCTCACATCGAGCGCACGGGCAACATCCACCACTGTCGCCTTGGCGAGCCCATAGCGGCGCAGGACGTCCTCGGTGACCTCCAGGATACGTTCAGGGGTCAAGACGACTGCTTCGTTCATGGCTTTACCCTATCCCCAGCTCTTGGGCTTTTCCACTCCGGCGGTCAGGCGCATTCCAAAACGGCCTGGCCGGTCGTTAAAGGCAGTCCTAATTCCAGTTAGCGGGCCAATTTTTCCGCCTGGGCGGCCAAGTGGCGAGCCACCTGCTGATTGAGCCAGCGCTGGATCTGTTCGGTCAAATGCAAAATCTCGATCGTCATCATCGTAGTCTCCGGCAAGTCCGTGGCCGGCTCTTTGACCCGAACCCGGTACTCAACTCTTCCGGATCAGGCATTTCGCGGCCGCAAACCACGGGGCGCCCCATCCGGCGTCCGGAGGTGGATATAGCATCTCTGACTGACAGATTTCAATATCTGTTACTCAATAATCCGTGATTGACGTTTGTCAGATGGCCAATGCACCCGGTTAAATATCGGTATCTAGAATCCTATTGCACATCCTTCGGAGGCATTCGCGGTGGCAGCAGCGGGGTAAATGAGACGGCCTCGCCGGGTCCTGGGGCCGCCATCAGGGCCCCGCCGGTCGAGGGATCGCCCCCCGATGTCTCGATCACGGAGCTCGGGGTGATGTATTCCCTGGCCGCCGCGATCAGGCCGCCCTCGCCGGTCCCGAAATCCGCGGCCCGCCCGCCCTGGGGACGGCCGGCGGCAATCTCGGTGATGGCCTTATCGGTCTTCTGCGCCAGCGAGTCGCTGTAGGGGATGCGGTAGGCTCGGGGGATGCCGCTCGGCCGGTTGTCTTCGTCGAGGGTCTCGACCCAGAGATAGATCGAGCCGGGGTCACCCTCCAGCGAGTGCGGCTCCACAATGCGCGCCTGCAGCAGCTTGAACGAGGCCGGCAGCCTGTCGACGCTGGCCCAGCCCAAGAGGCCGCACAGGCCCATGAAGCTCGCAATGTAGAACGCGCTGGTCACGACAACGGCAACCGCCTTGGCCGGCCAAGGCAAGCGTGCATAGACCAGGATGACGAGCAACAGCGCGCCGATCAGAGCGTAGCTGACCGAGAGCGTGAGGATGACTGACTGGAGGTTGTTCACGGGCGAGACATCCTGACGCCTGTCTTCGGATCGAGATCCGCGCCGTTTGCGCGCACATTGCGGAACGTCTCCATCAGGGATTTCTGCCGCTGCTGGACGTCGACCACCTTGCCTTCGGCATCGACCCAGAAGCGCAGCGCGGTTTTCTCATCGCCGGTGTGATCGAGCGTCAACTTGTTGTCGAAGATCACTTGGGCGGTCGGATTGAGCTTCTGCACCTTCACGCTGACTGGAACCGGTTGCCCGGTCGTCGCCTGAAAGTGCGAGACGTTGACGGTGTATTCGCCGGGGATGATGCCGCGCACGGTGACGATCTCTTCCCGGATCGGCGACGGAATCTTCTTGCCGTTGACGATGATGAAATCGTTGGCACCGCCGCGGTCATCGCGGTCGAGCGTGAGGAAGCCGGCTTCGCGGCGGCGATACCAGGCGATGTTGCCTGCGGGATCCTGCACGAACAGATCGAAATCATCGGGATGATTGTCGGGCCAGTCCATCGTGATGATGAATTCGGCCTTGGAGTCGATCTTCCCCTCCTTCGACTCCGGCGAAACCGCAAGCAACGCGAGGAAGAACAGGAAGGCGACGACCTGCAGCGCCTTGAACAGCATCACGCCGAGCGGATCGAAATGTTCCTCCCGTGGATAGAGGCCGAACTCATCCATCACGATGGTGTTCCAAGGCCGGGGTGACGTGCGTCTCGGTCAACATGACGGCATCGGAGAACACCCGCTGGGTGGCGGCATCGAGCATGTAGTATTGAATCCTGACGAGGATTGATCCGATCAGGCCGGCCAGCGTCGTGTACATGGCCACCGCCATGCCATCGCTCATCAGCCCCATCGACGATCGCATCGCGACCTTGTCGGCCGCGTCGAGGGTCGCGATCGGCGCCAGCATGATGATGAAGCCGATGATGGTTCCGAGCAGTCCAAGCTTCATCAGCGTATCGGAAACGAACGCACCGAAGGCGTTGGAGCCGCGCAACCGGTCCGCCAGCGACCTCAGCAGCAGCGTCTGATCGATGCGGCCGCTCGCCTGCGCCGCGGCCTTCTTCACCAGGTTGCGGATGTGATCGCTGACGAGCCCGCCAGGCAGAGCGCGCGCATTCTCGTCGAGCTTCCTCGCAGCGCCGGGAGTGGACAGGATCGCCCGGCAGCGTCTGGCCGCTTCGCCTTCACGCGCAATCGCTCGCGTCCGCCAGAAGCAATGAAAGCAGGTGATGACGTAGAGAACGGCGATCAGGCTTGAAATATAGGTGCGGTCCGAGGTCACCATGAGATGGAGCAACCCGTATCGCCACAGCAGCACGGCGGCGAAGATCGAAAGCCCCGTGAAGATCATCCATAACAACAGGACGCTTCGCTCTGAATTGTCCTTGCCGGGCAAGACAGGCTCGGCGCCAACGGTGGCACTCATGCAGCTTTGCTCCCTGAGGGCGGCCAAGAGAGACTGCCCGCAAACGCTCCCCGGCTTTTGTTAATCCGAGGCGACAGGTTGCGTCCAAAGACATATGCCCGCGCTTCGTTGGGAAAATTTCCCGAGCTTCGCCTCACCTGCCACCTTGCAATTGGCGTGAAATCGCGATGCTGTTACGCTCTGGATTGTTGTTTTGACGCGTTTTCTTGACGCGAACCGGTGCCACTTCGCTGGAAAACGCTTTAGAAAGCCGCGGAGTGATCGCATGCGCCTCGTGCTCCAGCTCGTCGCCCGTCTGCTCGTCATCGTCATCTTGTGTCTGGGAGGCGCAACCGTTTGGGCAACGATCGACGCCTACCACAGTGTCGACCGCGCCACGGCTGCATCCGCCGAACGGGTCTCGCAAGCGCTGGAAGCGCTCTACTGGCGCGAATTGCTGTTGCGCGGCAACAGGACACGCGAACACCTTTTGCCGGTACCGGAATGGCGCACCACCCAGACGATGAGCCTGATTTCGCCTGGAGTCTGCGTCCAGTTTGAGCCGAAGGGCGAGTTCGAGAATCCGCTGTGCGGCCAGAGCAAAGGGATCGGCGCTTCTCCACCGCATTGGTTCGCAGCTGCCGTAGAGACATTTCTTGGCGACCACGCCGCGGTCGCCCGGCCGATCAGTGCGCGCTCGACCACTGCAGGTACGGTCACGGCCACTGCCGATCCGGACGCCGCGATATCGCTCGCTTGGCAGCACATCCTCGATAACGTCCACGTCGCGCTGCTGATGGCTGTGGCTATCGCCCTGCTTGCCTCGCTCGCGATTGCGCATGCGCTGGCCCCGGCGCAGTTGATCGTTACCGCACTGCAGCGCATGGCGAATGGCCATTATCGAACGTCGCTTCCGCGCTTCCGATCGATGGAACTTGCCATGATCGGGCAAGCCGTCGGCGAGCTCGGAGATCGCCTTGCGCAGGCCACGGAAGAACGGGCCGTCCTGACCCGCCGGCTGCTTGAGATCCGCAGCGACGAGCGACGGGCGCTGGCGCGCGAACTGCACGATGAATTCGGGCAAAACCTCACAGCGATCCTGGCCTTCGCCAACACGATCGAAGCCGCCAGCGCGCAGGAGCAGGACCGGGGCGACGTCGCGCAGGACGCGCGGATGATCTCGAAGGCCACGCTGCACATCATGGCATGCCTGCGCGGCACCCTGAACCGGTTGCGTCACCCGCCCGCCGAGGAACTCGGGCTGGAGGCAAGCCTCATCAACCTCGTTGATAGCTGGCGATCGCAGAACGCGACGCAGCCGATGATCCAGCTCGATCTTAAAGGCGATTTTGCCGACGTGCGAGGCGCGGTCGCCGCGACCGCCTATCGTGTGGCTCAGGAATGCCTGACCAACTCGTTGCGCCACAGTGCGGCGCGCGAGATCGTGCTCCGGATCGAGCGGCGGACGGGGCTGGAAAATGCGCTGCTGGTCCGTGTCGAGGACGACGGCGGCGGCGATGCCGCCAAGGTGGCGCAGTCCGCCGGCTTCGGCCTGACTGGAATACGCGAGCGCGTAACCGCTCTCGGCGGCTCGCTGTCGATCGCGCACGCAAGGCGCGGTCTGAGCGTTGCCGCCACCATCCCGCTTGCCGCCTGATGCCGGCGTCGCAGACCAGTGGCATTTCGATCCTGCTTGTCGACGACCATCCCGTGGTCCGGCAAGGCTACCGACGCGTTCTGGAGCACCAAGGCGACTTCAGGGTGGTCGCCGAAGCCGACAACGCATCCGACGCTTACCGCGCATTCAAGAGCCACGCCCCTGATGTCGTGGTCATGGACATCTCGATGCCGGGTGCCAGCGGGCTCGAAGCTATCAGGAACATCCGCCAGCGCAGCGCTGGCGCGCGCGTTCTCGTCTTCAGCATGCACAGCGAGGCGGCGCTGGTGAAAGCCGCCTTCGGCGCCGGGGCAAGCGGCTATGTCACCAAGAGCAATGAACCGACCGTGCTGATCGCGGCGATCCGTTCGGTAGCGCGTGGCGAACATGCAATGAGCGACGACGTCGCCCATGTCCTGGCGATGGAAAGCCTGACCCCGTCAGGATCGGTCCTTGACCAATTGGGGGAACGGGAGATCGAGATCCTGCGGCAATTGGCTGCCGGCTCGACCACAGAGCAGATCGCAGTAAACCTCAATCTCAGCATGAAGACGGTTCAGAACTATCACTACCTGATCAAGACCAAGACCGGCATGCGGACCGACGCGCAGCTCGTCCGCCTCGCCGTCGAGTGTGGGTTGACCAGCCTGTAGCCGCGCCCCGGCAGTCGCGCCACCGCCTTGGACGCAGCCCCATTTTCTATCTGCAGCAAGCCCGTATGGGTGGCCTCTCCGAGCCCGCTCTGCTAAAGCACGGCGTAAAAACAAACTGGCTGGGAGTCGCTTAGCGATCCCGCCCTACACTTTCCCGGAGTTTTCGATGATCCCCCGCTACACCCGCCCGGAGATGGCCGCGATCTGGGAGCCGCAGACCCGCTTCAAGATCTGGTTTGAGATCGAGGCGCATGCGGCTGATGCGCTGGCGGAACTCGGCGTCATTCCCAAGGAGGCGGCGAAGACGATCTGGGCCAAGGGCAAGGACGCGACCTTCGACGTCGCACGGATCGACGAGATCGAGCGGGAGACCAAGCACGACGTCATCGCCTTCCTGACTCACCTCGCTGAAATCGTCGGCCCCGAAGCGCGCTTCGTGCATCAGGGCATGACCTCCTCCGACGTGCTCGATACCTGCCTCAACGTGCAGCTCACCCGCGCCGCGGACCTCCTGCTCGCCGACATCGACAAGGTCCTGGCCGCGCTGAAGAAGCGTGCCTTCGAGCACAAGATGACACCAACCATCGGCCGCTCTCACGGCATCCACGCCGAGCCGGTGACCTTCGGCCTCAAGCTCGCCTATGCCTATGCGGAATTCTCCCGGGCCCGGGCGCGGCTCGTCGCCGCCCGCAAGGAAGTCGCGACCTGCGCGATCTCCGGCGCGGTCGGCACCTTTGCGCAGATCGACCCACGCGTCGAAGAACATGTCGCCAAAGCCATGGGGCTCGAGCCGGAGCCGATTTCGACCCAGGTGATCCCCCGCGACCGCCACGCAATGTATTTCGCGACGCTGGCTGTGATCGCCGCCTCCATCGAGCGCCTCGCAGTCGAAATCCGTCATCTGCAGCGCACCGAGGTGCTGGAAGCCGAAGAGTTCTTCTCCGAGGGGCAAAAGGGCTCGTCGGCGATGCCGCACAAGCGCAACCCGGTGCTGTCGGAGAACCTCTCCGGCCTGTCGCGGATGGTGCGCGCCTATGCCGTGCCCGCACTCGAGAACGTCGTGCTCTGGCACGAGCGCGACATCTCGCATTCCTCCGCTGAGCGCATGATGGGCCCGGACGCCACCGTGACGCTCGACTTCGCGCTGGTGCGCCTCGCCGGCCTGGTCGAGAAGCTCCTGGTCTATCCGCAAAACATGCAGAAGAACCTCGATCGCCTCGGTGGGCTCGTGCATTCGCAGCGGGTTCTGATCGCGCTGACGCAAAAGGGCGCAAGCCGCGAGGACGCCTACAAATTCGTGCAGCGCAACGCCATGCCGGTCTGGCGCGGCGAAGGCGACTTCCTGACGTTGCTCAAGAAAGATCCGGACGTGAGGAAATATCTAAGTGACGCCGAGATCGAGGAGCAATTCGACCTCGGCTATCACCTCAAGCACGTCGACACGATCTTCAAGCGCGTATTCGGGGAGACCTGACCCCGGCCCTGCGGCTTAACCCGGCGCGCCGTCGACCATGCGGGCGGCGACGCGCTCGCGGCGCATGAAGTGATGCCAGGCTACGGCCACGATGTGAATTCCGATCAGCGCCAGCAGCACATAGGCGAGATAGATGTGCCTGTTCTCGTAGGCCTGCGCCGCGGCGCGATCAGGCGAGGTGATCTGGGGCACGTGAAACAGCCCGAACCAGTCCGAATAGTTGGGCGTCCGCGCTCCCGAGTGCGCCCAGCCCAGCACCGCCACGAGGATGGTGACGGCATAGAGCGTCAAATGGCTGACCCGGGCGGCAATCCGATGCCAGCGCGAGGTATCCTCCGGCAAGGCCGGCGTCGGATTGACGCCGCGCCAGACGAGCCGGAGCAGGGTCAGGAGCAGCACGACATAGCCGATATCGGCATGGATCGAGCGATAGAAGAAGCGGTCCGGCCGAGCGGGGATATGGTTCATCCACCAGCCGAAAGCGATCATGCCGATAATCGCCGCCGCCAGCGCCCAGTGGAATCCGCGCGCAACGCTGCCCCAGCTCGATGTCGTGTTTCGGATCATGCGCCCGGCCCCATCGGCTTCGAGTTCGTTGCCGCCGGGCCCTTGCCGCGCTGCAGCGCGTCCTGATAACCCTCCGGTCTGATCAAGGCGATTTGAATCGTTCCAAAAACTCCACCCTGCACCGCGACCGATCCGCAAGGGCCGGCAGTGCCCTCAAATCAACTGAATCGTAACGCTGAAATGGGACAAGGTTGAACCGTGGCGACACCCCCAACCATCCTGGTCTTCGATTCCGGCCTTGGCGGGCTGACGGTGTTGCGTGAGATCGTGCGCACCCGGCCCGACGCGCGTTACGTCTATGTCGCCGACGACGCCTTCTTCCCCTACGGCCACCATGGCGAGGAAGAGATCATCGCACGTGTGGTGCCGCTGGTCGGCGAATTGATCCGGCGGCACACGCCCGATCTGGTCGTGATCGCCTGCAATACCGCTTCGACGCTCGTCATGTCACACCTGCGGGACGCCTACGACCTGCCGTTCGTCGGAACCGTTCCAGCGATCAAGCCGGCCTGCGCCAGCTCGAAGACCAAGCGAGTGTCCGTGCTGGGCACCAAGGGCACCGTCAAGCGCGAATATACGAAAAAGCTGATCCACGATTTCGGGCAGGGCTGCGAGGTGACGCTGGTCGGCTCGGGCGAGCTCGCTTCGCTGGCGGAAGCGGCGCTGAGCGGTGAGGAAGTCAGCGACACCGCTATCGCCGCTGAACTGGCGCCCTGCTTTGTCGACGGCGCTACCCGCACCGACACCGTGGTGCTCGCCTGCACGCATTATCCCTTGCTGCTGGATCGTCTGGTGAAGCTCGCACCATGGCCGGTCGCCTGGATCGACCCGGCGCCCGCCATCGCGCGACGGGTTTCCGATTTGCTCGGATCGCCCGGCGACAGCGGAGACGAGGCCGGCGCCGAAATGCTGTTCACGTCCAACCGCCCGCACACGCTGAGCCGGGCGTTGATGCCGTTTTTCGGCGGCCGGGTCCCGGCCTGAGGCCGCATACCCGTTTGGCTAGCCGAAGCGCCGGCCGATCATTTGCCCGATCGCTGCGAAAACGGCTTCGAGCTGCTGAGCGGTCGGCGAGCCGCCCTGCGTATAGGCCGAGATTAGCACCGGTCCACCTTTCCTCGGCCAAACCACCGCGATGTCGCCGGCAGCATCCTTGCCGTTGTTGCCCGTCTTGTCGCCGATCTTCCAGTCCTTCGGCAAACCACCGCGAAGGCGGTTGTTTCCGGTTTTGCAGTTCAGCATCCAGTCCGTGAGGCGTTCGCGCGACGCCGGAGATAGCACCTCGCCAAGCACGAAACGGCGCAGATTGCCGGCCATTGCTGCAGGCGTGGTCGTGTCATGCGGATCGCCGGGCGGAGAGCGATTGAGCTCGAGTTCATAGTGATCGAGGCGCGAGACGGTATCGCCCGTATCGCGCCAAAAAGCAGTGAGCGCGGCGGGACCGCCAATCCGCGCCAGCAGCAGATTGGCGCAGGTGTTGTCGCTGAGCTCGACCACAGCCTTGCACATGTCGGCGACCGACATCGCTCCGCTCGCCAGGTTCTGCCTTGCCGCCGGTGCATGGTGGAGAAGATCGGCGGCACGGTATCGCACCACGTTCTCAAGCTGGTCTTCGCCGCGATCGATGCGGGCCAGCACGCACGCGGCAAGCGAGGCCTTGAACGTGCTGCACATGACGAAGCGCTCGCCGCTTCGCCAAGTGACCTTGGCACCTGTGGCGACATCCTCGGCATAGAGGCCGATTCGCCCACCGGTCTCGCGCTCATAGGCTTCAAACAGGGACGGCTGCTCCTGCGCTCGCACGGGCGAGATCGCCAGACACGACAGAGTGGCCAGCAGCGAGCGTCTGGTGAAAATCATTGGGCGTCCTTCGAATTTAAGCTTCTTCGGGTGGGCATCCGTCGCCGCGTCCGCCAACGAGACATAGCGCCAAGATGAGGGGTCGAGCACTCGATGCGTGCAGATTTTGTCTTTATGATATCGGCGATCGACCAGCGCGCCCTCAACACAGACTGTGGAGACCCGCTTTGTCCTCACCTACGCCAACTCCCCTCAACCGGCTGCGACAGCAATGGCGAGAGCGGCGCCCGACCTTCGGCGCGATCGCCACCATCCCGAGCATCCAGACCGTGCAAATCATGGCGCAGTCGCTCGACTGGATCATCGTCGACCTCGAGCACGGTCCGATCGACCTTGGCACCGCGCATGCGATGATCGTGGCAACCTCCGGCACAGCATGCGTGCCGATGGCGCGCATTGCCGCGAACGAGCCATGGCTGGCCAAAGCGCCGATGGACATCGGCGCGCTCGGCATCAATTTCCCGATGATCTGCAGCCGCGCCGAGGCCGAGAAGGCGGCGCGCAGCGTGCGTTATCCGCCGAAGGGCGACCGGCTCTGGGGACCGTTCCACGCGCCATTCCGCTGGGGCGTCTCGATGGCGGACTACATGGCCACTGTCGATGACGACATGATCTGCATGATCACGATCGAGCATGTCGAGGCGGTCGAACGGATCGACGAGATCATGGCCACGCCCGGGATCGACATCGCCGTGATCGGTCCCGGCGACCTCGCCACCTCCATCAACAAGCGTGGCCTCGCGGATGATCCCGAAGTGGTGGCGCTGATGCAGCGCGCCGAGGAAGGCATCCTGAAGAGCGGCGTGCCGATCGGCGGGGTGGCGCGGTCCGCCGAGCAGGCCAACGCGATGATCGAGCGCGGCTATGTGGCCCTCGCGCTCGGCTTCGACTGGTCCCTGCTCCAGCGCGGCATTGCCGCCAGCTTTGCAGGAATCAGGCGCTAGGGTTGCTTCTCCCGACGCGAGCACGGCTGCCAGGCTCGCCGTGATCACTGGCGGTGCGGCGGGACGCCACACCCATCCCGGCGCGGAAACCGGCCGTTGGTTCATGCTCGGTTCAGGGCTGGCGAGCGCATAGTCCGGCTCGCCAGCCTTTTATTGAATCTGGAATCTCCGGCGGAGTGATGCGCGGAACGGCCCGAAAAATCTCTATCCCGCGCTGTTTCATTGCCGACCTGATGCGGGCATCGCTCGACATCCCCTTCGTGTCGCTCACGCGCCTCCTCAACATCCGGGACCTGGTGGAAGCTCGCGCGGAGGCGGCCTGTCCGCCCGGCTGGGCGGCGATCTTCGTGAAAGCCTTTGCCCTGGTTGCGAAGGACGAGCCGGCCTTGCGGACGCTCTACGTCAAATGGCCGTGGCCCGGCTTCTACGAGCTGCCACGCAGCGCCGCCACCGTCGCGATCGCCCGTGTCGTGGACGGCGAGGATTGCGTACTGCCGCAAAAGATCGGTACCCCCGAAATCAAGCCGCTCGCCGAGATCGACGCCCTGATCCACCACGCCAAGGAGGCGCCGGTCGAGGACGTGGCGGCGTTCAGGAAGGCGCTGAGGGCGACCGGGCTGCCGCTGCCGCTGCGCCGCCTGCTCTGGTGGATCGGGCTGAATTCCGGACGCCAGCGCGCCAATTACTTCGGCAGTTTTTCCGTGACGTCAGTGGCGGCCATCGGCCCCGGGGAACTGCACGCCGTCACACCGGGGCCGTTCATCCTCAGCTATGGGGTGGAGGAGGACGGCACGATCAGCGTGGTGCTGCGCTGGGACCATCGGATTACCGACGCCGCCCTGGTCGCCCGGACGCTGTGCCGGCTGGAACAGGTACTGAACACCGAAATAGCAGCGGAACTGCGGGCCTGTCGGCAAGAAACCGGGAGAGTGGTCCGGGCGGTAGCGACTTGACGGCGTATCCACGTCATTCCGGGGCGGTCCGAAGGACCGAACCCGGAATCTCGAGATTCCGGGTTCGATGCTGCGCATCGTCCCGGAATGACAGGCGGAAAAAGCCACCTCTTTCGTTGACAGGACGGCCAACTTTCCCCTAAAAGCCCCATGCTCGCGGGCCGGTTTCGGCCCGCGAAGCGTTTCGCGACCCGTGGTTCGTCCTCGAGCTTTCGAGGCGGACCTGTCGGCACCGGCCACATGGCAGGCTGCACAGGAGGGCGCGTCTCCTCAAACCCAACTTTGACCTGAAGAGGACCGCGATGACAAAGCGCAGTGAGGCGAAATACAAGATCGATCGCCGCATGGGCCAGAATATCTGGGGCCGCCCGAAGAGCCCTGTGAACCGCCGCGAATACGGCCCGGGCCAGCACGGCCAGCGCCGCAAGGGCAAGCTCTCCGACTTCGGCGTGCAGCTCCGCGCCAAGCAGAAGCTTAAAGGTTATTACGCCAATATTTCCGAGCGCCAGTTCCATGGCATCTACGTCGAAGCCGGCCGCCTGAAGGGCGACACCGGCGAGAACCTGATCGGCCTGCTCGAGCGCCGTCTCGATACCGTCGTGTACCGCGCCAAGTTCGTGCCCACGATGTTCGCCGCCCGCCAGTTCATCAACCACGGCCACGTCAAGGTGAACGGTCGCCGCGTCAACATCGGCAGCTACCGCCTCAAGCTCGGCGACGTGATCGAGGTCAAGGAAGCTTCCAAGCAGCTCGTGACCGTGCTGGAAGCCTCGCAGCTTCCCGAGCGCGACGTGCCCGACTTTATCGAGGTCGATCACGGCAAGATGACCGCGAAGTTCATCCGCATTCCCGGCCTGTCCGACGTGCCGTTCCCGGTGCAGATGGAGCCGCATCTGATCGTCGAATTCTATTCGCGCTGATCGGACGGAAAGTTCGAGGTATCGAAGGCCCCGGGATCCCGGGGCCTTTTTGTTTGTGACGCGTCGTTGTTCCGTCATGCCGGGCTTGTCCCTGATATCCACGACCTTATGGTCATCGCGGAACGAAGAACGTGGATGGCCGGGACAAGCCCGGCCATGACGCGGTCAGTGAAGAGAAAAGCCATGTCCTACACCCCTGCCCCGCGCGATCCCAAGGCTCCGCCCGTTCGCATCAATCTTTTATCCGACACCCAAACACGTCCCACGCCGGCGATGCGCGAGGCGATGGCGCGGGCTGAGGTCGGCGATGAGCAGATCGGCGACGATCCGAGCGTGAATCTGCTCTGCGAGCGCGTTGCCGACCTGCTCGGCAAGGAGGCCGCGGTGTTCATGCCCTCGGGCACGATGTGCAACGTCGCCGCAACGCTCGCTTACTGCCGGCCCGGCGATGAAATCCTGGCGCATGCTACCGCCCATATCATCGCCCGTGAAGGCGGCGCGCATGCCGCGCTCGGCGGCTTCCAGATCACACCTCTGCCCGGCGACGACGGCCAGTTCGCGCCGGAGACGTTCCGCGCGGCACTGCA
The DNA here is from genome assembly GCF_055456055.1 of Bradyrhizobium sp. LeoB3. Lineage (NCBI taxonomy): Bacteria > Pseudomonadati > Pseudomonadota > Alphaproteobacteria > Hyphomicrobiales > Nitrobacteraceae > Bradyrhizobium > Bradyrhizobium sp. LeoB3. Next base: position 44,041 of record NZ_JBVBEF010000049.1, on the reverse strand, counting down.
TCCGCGCTCGCGCTACCAGCCGCCGCAGGTGCTGGTCAGCGTCGAACAGACCGCCAATATCGGCGGCGGCACGATCTGGAAGAAGGCCGATCTCGACGAGATCGTCAGTATCGCAAAGGCCCACGGGCTCGCCACCCATATGGACGGCGCCCGCCTGCTCAACGCCTGCGTTGCTACCGGCATCTCCGCACGCGACATGGCCGCAGGTTGGGATTCCGCCTGGATCGATTTCTCGAAAGGACTGGGCGCGCCGATCGGCGGGGTCATCGCGGGCAGCAGCGATTTCATCGACGAGGTGTGGCGATGGAAGCAGCGCCTCGGCGGCTCCATGCGCCAGGCCGGCATCTGCGCCGCCGCCTGCACCTATGCGCTCGACCATCACTTCGACCGCCTCGCCAACGATCACGCCAATGCCAGGGCGCTGGCGCGCGGGCTGTCGCAGATCGCGGGCATTGAGGTGCAACAGCCGGAAACCAATCTCGTCTTCTTCAAGCCCGATGGTGCGGGCGTCTCCGGCGACAACATGGTCGCCGAACTAGGCAAACGCGGCGTCCTGCTCGCGATGATGGACGGTCGCATCAGGGCCTGCACACATCTCGACGTGACGGCCGGCATGATCGAGGAAACGGTCGGATTGGTGCGGGAAGTCGTGCGCGGAGCGTAGATCTGTAGCGCGGATGGAGCGCAGCGAAATCCGGGCTACGCTGGACCAAGAGGATCGCGCCGGGAATCTTGCCGGTCGCGATCTCGTTCTTGATGTAGTCGCTGATGCGCGCGAGCGCCGCCACGAGAACGAGGCGGCGCGGAAAGGCTTCAGTTCTCCATCGCTTCATAGACGAGCTGCTTCAGCGTCCGCTGGATACGTTGCCGCTCGGTCGGCGTCTGCTCCAGGAGCACGAAAAACATATCCTGCTTGCGGTCGATCACGAAATAGCAACCGCTGGCGCCGTCCCATTTCAGTTCGCCCAGCGAGCCCGGTGGTGGCGGCTTTGCGTTGCCAGGATCGGTCCGAACCGCGAGCCCGAGCCCGAAGCCAAAGCCATCGCCGGGAAAATAGAAGTAATCCCGCCCCACTCCCGAGCCGGGACCGACATGGTCGGTCGTCATCAGCTTGAAGGTCTCGGGGGTCAGATAGGTCCGGCCATCGAACGTGCCGCCGTTGAGCAGCATCTGCGCAAACCGGGAGAAATCCGCCATGGTCGAGACCATGCCGCCGCTGGCAAACTCCATTTTCTTGACAACGGTCGGATCGTTGATGCGGCCGACCCGGAAATCGCTGTCGTTCGGCATCGGGAGCGCCAGCAGCTTCTGCTTCTCCGGATCGGTGACGAGGAAGCGGGTGTCGTTCATACCGAGCGGATCGAGCAGCTTCTCGCGCTCGATCGCGAGCAGCGGCTTGCCGGACACGATCTCCATGATGCGCGCCAGCACATCGGTGGAGTGGCCGTATTGCCAGAGCGCGCCCGGCTGATTGTGCAGCGGCAGCTTGGCGATCCGCTCGGCGAATTCGGCAAGATCGAAATCGCCGGCATAGAGATTGGAGGATGCATAGGCCTTGCGCACCAGGCTGTCGCCATAGAAGCCATAAGTGATGCCGGAGGTGTGGCGCATCAGGTCGAGCACGGTCATCGGCCGGTCCGGCGGCACCAGTTCGAGCGTCTTGCTGCCGTCCTCGTTCTTCTTCTCGACGCCGACTTTCACATTAGCGAAGGACGGGATGTATTTCGCAACCGGATCATCCAGCTTGAACTTGCCCTCTTGAAGGAGCTGCACCGAGACGACGGCGGTGATCGCCTTCGTCATCGAAAACAGGCGGAAGATCGTCTTGTCGGTGATCGGCGCCTTGCTCGCCACGTCCTGCACGCCGAAGGACTGGTGATAGACCGGCTTGCCATGCTGCTGGATCAGGACGATCGCGCCCGGGATCTTACCGGTCGCCACCTCGTTGTCGAAAAAGGCCCCGATCTTCGCAAGCTTGTCCTGGTTGAAATGCGCGCCTGCAGGAATATCGAAGGTTCCTTCCGCAGCAGCGGCAGGCCATGCAACAAGCATCAGCGCGCCTGTCGCCAGCAGGCGCAGCGATTTAAACGAATTCATTTGGACCCCTCCCGAATTCGACAGGGAGTGTAGCGGCGGCGCGTCAACCAGCACAAGGGCCGTCAAGACCGGCCAAAGCCTGCTCATGCAGCCGGGCGCTGGCCTCGGAGAAGCAGCAGAAGATCACCCGGTTGACCGCCGGCGCATAGCTAAGTCCCTCCGCGACCGCCCCAACCGAAATCCCGGCGGCACGGTCGGCGGGGAAGCGATAGACACCAGTCGAAATGGCCGGAAACGCCAATGTGGCAAGCCCGTTCGCCTGACAGAGCTCGAGCGCGCGGCGATAGCAGGAGGCGAGCAATCCATCCTCGCCTTGGCCGCCGCCGTGCCAGACCGGGCCAACGGCGTGGATCACATGCCGGGCGGGAAGCCGATAACCATGTGTGATCTTGGCGTCGCCGGTCGCACAGCCGCGCAAGGAGCGGCACTCGGCGAGCAATTCGGATCCAGCGGCGCGATGGATCGCGCCATCGACACCGCCTCCACCCAGGAGGGACGAATTGGCCGCGTTGACGATGGCGTCAACGCGTAACGTGGTGATGTCGGCAACGATGACTTCGAGGCACGCGTTGCCGAATTGGCGCGCCATCAGGCTCAGGCGGCGGCGCCGACCGGAACGCCCTTGTCGGCGAAAAGCTGCTGCAGCTCGCCGGCCTGGAACATCTCGCGGATGATGTCGCAGCCGCCGACGAACTCGCCCTTCACGTAGAGCTGGGGAATGGTCGGCCAGTTCGAATAGACCTTGATGCCGTCGCGCAGCTCGGCGGACTCCAGCACGTTCAAGCCCTTATAGCCGACGCCGATGTGGTCGAGGATCTGCACCACCTGGCCGGAGAAACCGCACTGCGGAAATTGCGGCGTGCCCTTCATGAACAGCACGACGTCGTTCGACTTCACTTCGTTGTCGATGAATTGTTCGATGCTCATTTTCGTTTCCCTTTGGGGCTCCGCCCCTTGCGGCATTGCTGGTGGGCCGGCTCGACCCGCTTACCCCGCGACTAACTATATATGTAGCCCAAACCGTTGTGCATCCAAAGCAAAATGGCGGTGGGCTGGCATGCATGAGGCCCTTTTCGGGCGGCGGCCGGGCTTCGGGTCCATAGTCTGACGACACTAATATCATGGCCCCGGGAGGCTTTTTTCCCGAACGGGAGCCCCTATCTAGGACGGACTGTCCGTAGGGAACCAGTTTGGCAGAGCAACGTTCTCTCCAGCATTCGGAGACACCCGTGACGAAACCAGCATCCGCTGCCGCCACCCTTGCCACCCCTTCCCCATCACGCGCTTCTGATTCCGGTCTCCTGTCCCGGCGTCTGGTGGAGGCGTTTCTCGCGGTGCGGGATGAAACCGAACGCCGGGCCGCTCCCCTGTCTGCGGAGGACCAACTGATCCAGTCCATGCCGGACGCGAGCCCGGCAAAGTGGCACCGCGCCCATACCACCTGGTTCTTCGAGCAGTTTCTGCTCGGCGAGCACCAGCACGGCTACAAGCCTTTCCATCCCGATTACGCCTATCTCTTCAATTCCTATTATGTCAGCGCCGGCCCTCGCCATGCCCGCGCCCAGCGCGGTCATCTGACCCGGCCAAGTGCCGATGAAGTCACCGCTTATCGCCGCTATGTCGACGATGCCGTGGTGAAATTCTTCAAGGCTGCGGGTGAGGAGAAGCTGGCCAAGCTGGTCCCGTTGGTCGAGGTCGGACTCAATCACGAACAGCAGCATCAGGAACTGATGTGGACCGACATCCTGCATGCCTTCGCGCAGAACCCGATCCCACCGGCATACGATCCGGCCTGGCACTTCCCGGCCTCTAACCGCAGCGGCGAGGAATGGGTGACGCTGAACGAGGGCATCCACACCATCGGGCATGCGGACGACAGCTTTCATTTCGACAATGAAAAGCCGGCGCATCGCGCCCTGGTCGGCCCCGTCAAATTGGCGCGGAATCTCGTGACCAACGCGGAGTGGCTCGCCTTCATCGAGGACGGCGGCTATTCGACAGCGACGCTGTGGCTGATGGACGGTTTTGCGACCGTCGAAAAGGAAGGCTGGGACGCGCCCGGCCACTGGCGCAACGTCGACGGCCAATGGCAGATCATGACCTTGGGCGGACTGCAGCCGATCGATCCGGCAGCTCCGGTCTCCCACGTCAGTTATTACGAGGCCGACGCTTTCGCCCGCTGGGCCGGCAAGCACCTGCCGACCGAGATGGAATGGGAGGTCGCCGCGCGCGCCGGGCAGCTCAACGACGCCTTCGGCATCGTCTGGCAGTGGACCCGCTCCTCCTATTCACCCTATCCGGGCTATCGGGCGATCGAGGGCGCGCTCGGCGAGTACAACGGCAAGTTCATGGTCAATCAATTGGTGCTGCGCGGCTCCTCGCTTGCAACTCCGAGCGGCCACAGCCGCATCACCTACCGCAACTTCTTTTATCCGCACCACCGCTGGCAATTCACGGGATTACGGCTCGCCCATTACGCCTGATCGGTCCTCAAGCATGATCCGGAAAAGCGGATGCCGGTTTTCCGAAAAAATCATGCGCAAGAACAACCAAAAATCATAGCGCGCGGGAAGGCGCGTTCAGGAGAGTATCATGAATGTGCATACCCGCGCTTTAGCCAAGGCCTATGCCTTTGACGAACAGACCGCAGCCTTTGCGGAAGATGTCATCGGACATCTCGCGCAACATCCCAAGCACCTGTCGCCGAAATATTTCTATGACGCGACAGGCTCGGAGCTCTTCGAGCAGATCACGGTGCTGCCGGAATACTACCCGACCCGCACCGAGCTCGGCATCTTGCGCGATCGCGGGGCCGAGATCGCCGCGATCATCCCTGCGGGCGCCGCGCTGGTCGAGTTCGGCGCGGGTGCGACCACCAAGGTGCGCCTGTTGCTCGAGCACTGCGAATTCGGCGCCTACGTGCCCGTCGACATATCAGGCGATTTCCTGAATGCGCAGGCGGAAGGCCTCCGCAAGGACTTTCCCGGCCTGCGCGTTTATCCGGTCGCGGCCGACTTCACCGCCCCGTTCACGCTGCCGGCCGAGATCGCCGAGATGCCGAAAGTCGGCTTCTTCCCGGGATCGACGATCGGCAATTTCGAGCCGCACGAAGCCACCGATTTGCTGCGCACCGCGCGCGAAATCCTGGGTGCGGGCGCGCAGATGATCATCGGCGTCGACCTCGAGAAAGACGAGCGCGTGCTGTACAACGCCTATAATGATTCAGCCGGCGTCACGGCGCGCTTCAATCTGAATGTGCTGGTGCGGATCAACCGCGAGCTCGGCGGCAATTTCGATCTCTCCGCCTTCTCCCATCGCTCGATCTACAACCGCGACCGCCACCGGATCGAGATGCACCTGATCAGCCGCAAGGCGCAGAGCGTACGGGTCCTCGGCAACACCTTTTCGTTCCGACCCGGCGAGAGCATTCACACCGAGAACAGCTACAAATATTCGCTGGAACGGTTCACGGAGTTGGCCCGAAGCTCGGGCTGGACGGTGCGGCAGTCCTGGACCGATGCGGCAAAGATGTTCTCGGTTCACGCGCTGGTGGCTTCGGAATGAGCTTCCGAAGCCGAGCCCAGCGACACCGATTCCCACACCGCGACCAAGATCAGGATCGCGGTCGTGAGGAGCGAGAGCCATAGCGGCGACAGCTCGCTTGCAAACCAGCCCAGCACGAGCAGCGCGAGGATGCCGCCGATGTGGGACAGCTGCAGAAAGCCCCGGATCGAGAGCTTGAACAGGATCGTCCCGACCAGGAACAGAAGCGGGCCGCCGATCGTGCTCAAGATTGTCTTGAGATCGGAATGACCGCTGGGATGCTTCAGCACCAACTCGTCCGACACCGCCGTCAGGATGATGCCGGCGACGATCGGCATGTGCAGATAAGTGTAGGCAAGGCGCGCCAGTTTCCCTGATTCGGCCGATGTCGAGATCAGTTCTGAGCCGGCCTCGGCGCCCTTGTGGAAATAGATCCACCACATCGCGATGCTGCCAACCAGCGAGGACACGAAGGCCAGCACGATTCCGGTGGTCCAGCTCAGCTCGGCAAAGGTCGCGCCGTTGACGACAACAGCCTCGCCGAGCGCGATGATGATGAAAAGGGCGCAGCGCTCGGCCATATGGCCGCCTTCGACCGCCCAAGCCTCGAGCGACGACGGCCCCAACCCCGGGATCCAGAACCGCGCTGCCGGCGAGACATACTCGATCACGAGCGCCATGATCCACAGCCATAGCCTGGACTCACCCTCAGAAAGGCCGCCGAGGATCCAGAACACGGCAGATACGGAAAGCCAGCTCAGGATGCGGATGGCGTTGTGGCGCACCGCCGTCCAGTGATGCGGCGTCGAGACCAGCCAGAATGCGGTACGCCCGACCTGCATCACCACATAGGCGATGGCGAACCACAGGCCGCGGCCTTCAAAGGCCGTCGGAATCGTGGTCGACAGCACGAGGCCGCCGAGCATCATCAGGAACAAGAGGATGCGGACCGGCGTCAGTTCCGGATTGAGCCAGTTGGTTACCCAGGCCGTGAAGACCCAGACCCACCAGACCGCGAGGAACAGCAGCGTGACCTGGACCGCGCCGATCGGCGTGAAATGATGCAGCAGCGTGTGCGAGATCTGCGTGACCGCGAACACGAACACCAGATCGAAGAACAGTTCGACATAGGTGACGCGGCTATGCTGATGTGGCACGACGACGCGAAACATCGCGCCGCGTCGGTTCTCCGCAGCCATCGGTGCCCCCTACAGCATGCTCAAACAAAAAGATGAGGTCATGATCCGATTCCGTCCAATCGGATCATGACCTAACGAGATGATCAGGCCTCGGGCCCGCCAGGCACCCCGGTCTGCAGCGCCAATGCGTGCAGTATGCCGCCCATCTGTCCCTTGAGCGACTGGTAGACGATCTGGTGCTGCTGGACACGGGACTTGCCGCGGAAGGATTCCGAGATCACCGTTGCCGCGTAATGGTCGCCGTCTCCGGCCAGGTCGCGGATCGTCACCACGGCATCGGGAATGGCTGCCTTGATCATGGATTCGATATCGCGGGCGTCCATCGGCATCCCAGTACACCTCCATTTCGACGTTCAAATCGCGGCCGGCATGGCCGGCCACACGGAGCAAAACCTAGCGATTGCGCTCTTCTAGGTCATCCTATCAGCCACTATATACCGCTTCCAATCGTTTTAGCTGCATCATTCGGTCACAACGAACTGACCAAAAAAGGCGCAGAATCATGAAACTCCCAGGTCCCGACCATCCGATCACGATTGCCCCCAATCCCAAGCGCATCCGCGTCCGGGCGGGGGACGTCGTCATCGCCGACTCCACCCATGTGCTGACCCTGAAGGAAGCAAGCTATCCTGCCGTGCAATACATCCCGCGGGAAGACGCCAACATGGCCCTGCTCTCCCGGACCGAGCGGACCACACATTGCCCCTACAAGGGCGATGCGAACTATTTCAGCATCAATGCCAACGGCAAGACGCTGGAGAATTCGATCTGGACCTATGAGACGCCCTTCCCGGCGATGAAGGAAATCGCCGGTCACCTGGCGTTCTATCCGGACAAGGTCACGATCGAGGAAGTGGCGTAAGCGCGGAAGACAAGGTCTCGTCATGGCCGGGCCTGACCCGGCCATCCACGCTGCCGCTTCCCCGACAAGAGGACGTGGATGCCCGGGAGGAGCCCGGGCATGACGACGAAGCTGCTCAATACTACGCCCTGAATATCGTGAGCCCGAGTATAAGGAGCACCAGGAAGATCACGACAAAAATATAGAACAATACCCGCGCGATATCGGCGGAGGCTGCCGATATGCCGGTGAAGCCGAGCAAGCCGGCTATAATCGACACCACAAGAAAAATCAGCGCCCATTTCAGTAACGTCATCGCCCTCTTCTCCAGCTATTTCGCGGGGGTAACCTCGGGCGATAGCGCGAGTTCCAAAGCAGTGGGGCGGCGAATTGATCGCCGCCCCGCTTGACCCTGCAAGCTTCCTCTACCGTTCGATGGGCCCGGAAGAACCGGACGGAATGGCATCGTCTTCCGGGATGCCGTTCGGCGACAGACCGGTCCCGGTTGCACCTGGCGATGTGCTGCGCGTGCCTGGCTGGTGCAGGGATGGATTCGTGGTGGCCGTTCCGCCGGTGCCCATTCCGGTGGTGGAGCTCGACTGCCCGCCGGGCGCCGCCGAGATGCCGGCCGATCCCGGGTTGGTCGGTGTGGCCGCCGGTGGAGGCGTGCTGCCACCGGCCTGCTGCGCTGCCCCGGTGCCGCCGCCGCCTGGAGCTTGCGCGAAGGCGGCCGATGACACCGTCATCAATGACATCGCGATGACGGCCGATAGATGCAATTTGTGTCGCATGATAACTCTCCGCGTTGCATGCGGCCGCACCAACGTGCCGTGAATCGCCTCGTTCCGTTGTTTCGGCGACCGCGCAATCACATCGACGTTTCCGGATTGCAGCGATTGGGCCTTGCCCAATCCGGTTCCGGATTGCAACATCACAACCGATCACCTCTGAGAGGGGGGCGCATATGAGCTCGATCTCCCACACCATGGCGACCGCGGAAGCTCACGCTGCACCGAAAGCAAAAGCGCGCAACGCCGCGCTCGATCGTACGCGCACGTTCCTGACGCTGGTCGTGCTGCTGCATCACTCGGTGATTCCCTACACGTATTTCGGACACACCGATCCCAAGTACTCGATTGTTTTCGACATGATCGTGCTCGCCACCGACAGCTTCTTCATGGCGATGTTCTTCTTCCTGTCGGGACTGTTCGTGTGGCCGGGCCTGTCTCGGAAGGGGCCGGTGCAATACTTGCTCGACCGCCTGGTTCGGCTTGGCCTGCCCTTCGTGATCTGCGCGTTCACGCTCATTCCGCTGGCCTATTACTCCTTTGCGCTGCGTCAAACTCCGGATTTGAGCTTCTCCGAGTTCTGGTGGAAAACAATCACCGTCGGGCCGTGGCCGAGCGGCCCGATCTGGTTTCTCTGGATCTTGCTCGCCTTCGACCTCGTTGCGAGCGCGGCGTATCTGCTGTCACCCAAAATCATTGACCCGATCAATCGTCTGTCGCTCAAGGGGCATGAGCAGGCCACCCTGTTCTTCGTGGTCATGCTTGCGGTGACCGCCGTGCTCTACATTCCGGGGCGCGTTCACTTTGGCGCAGGGAGCTGGTTCGAGTTCGGGCCGTTCTCGGTCCAGCATGGCCGCGTGCTGCTCTATGCGACCTACTTCTTTTTTGGCGCGGGCATAGGCGCCATGTATCTGGATCGCGGCCTGCTGGCTGCAGACGGCCGACTTGCGAAGAGTAGCTGGGGCTGGGCGGTCGCGGCGCTGGTTCCGTATTGCCTGATGTGGGTACTGATCTACATCAAGCGCGAAATCCTGGGCAATCCGGTGCGGCTGCCGGACTGGTATGAGGCGACCTACGGTCTCTTCTTCGCTTCCTTCAGCGTCGCCATCATGTTCGTGATCCTGGCCTATTTCCTGCGATTCAAACAATCCGGCTGGAGCATCCTCGATCCGATGCAGCCAGATGCCTATGGCATGTTCCTGGTGCACTATCCGATCGTGCTCTGGCTGCAATATTGGATGTTTGATTTCAATTGGCCGGCAATCGTGAAGGCGGCCATCGCGTTCGTGCTGACGGTGCTGCTGAGCTGGGCGGCGACGGCGGGCTTGCGGAAGATTCCAGGCGCGAAGCACGTGCTCTGATGCGGTAGCCCGGGTGGAGCGCCGCGCAACCCCGGGCTACGAAAGCAAACTTACGCCGCCTTGCCGCTCATATAGGCCGGCAACCAGCGCTCGAACGCTTCGTTCAGCGTCGTGATCGCCACCGGCGTTTCGCCTACGATTGAGATCGCGTCGCCGCCGGTGGTGCCTATGCGCGCGCACGGCATGCCGCAACCCCGCATCTTGGCGAGCACACGGCCGGCGTCCGCTTCGGGCACCGTGACGATGTAGCGCGCCTGATCCTCGCCGAACCAGTAGGCGTGCGGCACCAGCGCCGTCGGCGCTGCGAGCAGGCGCGCGCCGATGCCGCTTGCGATCGCCATCTCGGCGAGCGCGATCAACAGCCCGCCGTCGGAGATGTCGTGCACAGCGGTCGCCGTACCAGCGTGAATCATGCCGCGCACGACATCGCCATTGCGCTTCTCGGCGGCAAGATCGACCGGCGGCGGCGCGCCTTCCTCACGACCGCAGATGTCGCGCAGATAGACGGACTGGCCGAGCCAGCCGTGGGTCTCGCCGATCAGAAGGATCGCCTCGCCTTCCGCCTTGAACGCGAGCGTCGCGGACTTGGTGAAATCGTCGAGTACGCCGACACCACCGATCGAGGGCGTCGGCAGAATGGCGCGGCCGTTGGTCTCGTTGTAGAGCGAGACGTTGCCGGAAACGACCGGGAAGTCCAGCGCGCGGCAAGCTTCGGAAATGCCCTGCAGGCAGCCGACGAACTGGCCCATGATCTCGGGCCGCTCAGGATTGCCGAAATTGAGGTTGTCGGTGATCGCGAGCGGCTTGCCGCCCACCGCGGTGATGTTGCGCCAGGCTTCCGCCACTGCCTGCTTGCCGCCCTGATAAGGATCGGCCTCGCAATAGCGCGGCGTCACGTCGACGGTCATCGCAAGCCCCTTCGGCCCATCCTGCACGCGGACAACAGCCGCATCGCCGCCGGGGCGCTGCACGGTGTTGCCCAGGATGACGTGATCGTATTGCTCCCACACCCAGCGCTTCGAGCACAGCTCGGGCGTGCCGATCAGCTTCTCCAGCGCCTGCGGAATGCCAAGCGGCGCCTCGACGTCGCGCGCATGGATCACCGGCTGCGCGGCGGAAGCCGTGTGCGGGCGGTCGTAGACCGGCGCCTCGTCGCCAAGCTCCTTGATCGGCAGATCGGCCATGACGTCGCCGCCATGCTTGACAACGAACCGCTTGGTCGGCGTGGTGTAGCCGACCACCGCGAAATCGAGGCCCCATTTGCGGAAGATCGCCTCGGCTTCCTGCTCCTTCTCGGGCTTGAGGACCATGAGCATGCGCTCCTGGCTTTCCGAGAGCATCATCTCGTAGGCGCTCATGCCGGTCTCGCGTGTCGGCACCGCGTCGAGATCGAGATCGACGCCGAGATCGCCCTTGGCGCCCATCTCGACCGCCGAGCAGGTGAGCCCCGCCGCGCCCATGTCCTGGATCGCGATCACGCAGCCCTTTTCCATGATCTCGAGGCAGGCCTCGAGCAACAGCTTCTCCGCGAAGGGATCGCCGACCTGCACGGTCGGCCGCTTCTCCTCGGAATTGTCGTCGAACTCGGCCGAGGCCATCGACGCGCCATGGATGCCGTCGCGGCCGGTCTTCGAGCCGAGATAGACGATCGGCATGTTCACGCCGGAGGCCGCCGCATAGAAGATCTTGTCGGCGTCAGCGAGACCGACCGCCATCGCATTGACCAGGATGTTGCCGTCATAGCGGGTGTGGAAGCGGACTTGCCCGCCGACCGTCGGCACGCCGAAGGAATTGCCGTAGCCGCCGACCCCGGCGACCACGCCCGAGACGAGATGGCGCGTCTTCGGATGCTCCGGCGCGCCAAAGCTCAGCGCATTGAGGCAGGCGATGGGGCGCGCGCCCATCGTGAACACATCGCGTAAAATGCCGCCGACGCCAGTGGTCGCGCCCTGATAGGGTTCGATATAGCTCGGGTGGTTGTGGCTCTCCATCTTGAAGACCACGGCCTGGCCGTCGCCGATGTCGATCACGCCGGCATTCTCGCCGGGCCCCTGGATTACCCATGGCGCTTTCGTGGGCAGTCCGCGCAGATGGATGCGCGAGGACTTGTACGAGCAATGCTCGTTCCACATCGCCGAGAAGATTCCGAGCTCGGTGAAGCTCGGCACCCGCCCGATCAATTTCAGGATGCGCTCATACTCGTCAGGCTTGAGCCCGTGGGCGGCGACGAGTTCGGGGGTGATCTGGGGCTCGTTCATGGGTCCCTTATTAGGTAGATCGGCGGTGCGGGCAAAGGCCTTTTATGGCGCTTTTCCGCCCTGTCCAGAGCTTTGCGGCGGCGGGCCGCGGGTTTTGCGGCTGGCCGCAGGCTTGCGAATTTGCAGAAACGGACAGGATCGGATTTAAGGACCGGAACTCAATTTTGAAAGCCTGCCAGCGTGAACGAGCTCTCCAAGACTGCATTCCTCCGCCGCCCCGACCTGCATGTCGCGACCGACGGCGAATTCAAGGGCTGGCGCACCTGGATCCGGGACAGTTTCGAGAGCCATATCGGCCCGTTCTGGCACCGGATGGATGAGAACGGCCGCGTGCAGTGCGCGTTCCGGGTGGAGAAAAAGCATCTCAACGGCATGCGCAACGTCCATGGCGGCTGCTTCATGGCCTTTGCGGATTACTGCCTGTTCGCGATCGCCTCGGCCGAATTGGAAGGCCCGGGCGTGACGGTGGCATTCTCCTGCGAATTCCTCGACGCGGCACGCGAGGGCGAATTGGTCGAATGCGTGGGCGAAGTGACCCGCGCGGGCGGTTCGCTGATCTTCCTGCGCGGCATGCTGAAAACGGATGAGCGCTCGCTGTTCACCTTCTCCGGGACGATCAAGCGGGTGAAGCTGAAGGCGCCGCTTGAGGCCAGCGCATAGCTCCCGCCTTTCCTTTTTGCGCTCTCAGGCTAAGACTGGCTCCAGCGCGCCAATGCGCCGGGAGCAAGAGGTGCCGAAGAGCACATTAAGGACGGGTAGCGTGACGGCTGCCGTGGAGACGTCTGCACGATCAGCGCTGAAGCGGCCGCACCATCGCTGGCAGGATTATGCGCTGCTGCTCGCGCTCGCCTGCTGCTGGAGTTCGACTTATCCCTTGACCAAGATCGGTCTCGGCTCGATCCCGCCGATCACCTTCATCTCCGCCCGCTCCCTGATCGCGGCGCTGTTCCTCCTGGTGATCCTGCGCATCCGCGGCCGTCGCATGCCGACCGACGCCAAGGCGTGGAAGCTGTTTGCCTTCCAGCAGACCATCAACTCGACAATCCCGTTCCTGGTGATCACCTGGGCGCAGCAATATGTGGCGGCGGCTCCCACCGTGGTGCTCGCCTCGACCACGCCGATTTTTGCCTTCCTGATCACCTGGGCCATCACGCGGCATGAGCCGGCGACACTGTTGAAGCTCGCTGGGGCGATCCTTGGCCTCGCCGGCACCGCCGTGATCATCGGTCTCGATGCGCTCGGTGGCCTCGGCAGCGAGATCTTTGCCGAGATGGCGATCCTGCTCGCCACCATCTCGTTTGCCTGCGCCACGATCTTCGGCCTGCGCCTGTCCGATTACGACCCGATGGTGGTTGCCGCCGGCTCGCTGTTGTTCGGCGGCCTCGTGCTGCTGCCAGCCGCCATCGTCGTCGAACATCCCTGGACGCTGCATCCGACGCCGCAGGCGCTCGCCGCCGTCACCACCATGGGCATCTTCTCCAGCGCGATCGGCCTGATGCTGTTCTACATGTGCCTCCCCCGCCTCGGCACGCTGACCACCAATGCGCAAGGCTATCTGCGCATCCCGATCGGCGTCGGCTTGTCAGTGGTGCTGCTCGGCGAAGCCGTACCCTCGAACCTCGCCCTCGGGCTTGTGCTCGTCATGGCGGGCGTCGCCGCAATGACCGTTCCCGCGGACCGCTACAAGCTTGCCCTGAACTGGCTGCGAGCGCGGCTGAGGAGTTGAGGGCCTCGAAAACCTTTACTGCAGGCTCACCAGGGTCAGATCGACGAACCACGATTGCGGCGAGACGAATCCCTTGACCTTCGGGCTCATCGCGCGCGGGTTGAGATCGTGCACGATGTAGAGCCAGGGCGGGTTGTCGACGAGGCGTTCATGCGCCTTGCGATAGGCGGCCGCGATCACCTTGGGGTCGGTGGCCTCCGAGATCGTCTTGAGCGCATCGTCAAACTCAAGGTCCTTCCACTGCTCGAAATTGAACCCGTTCGGCGAAAAATTCTCGGACGAGAAATAGCGCGCCATGATGCCGGCATCGGAGGATGGCGAGGAGATATTGAGCCCCATGGCGCCCTGCAAAGTGGGACTATCCGGCGTCGCCCGCGCGGCGGTCAACAGAACCTGCCATTCGATCACGTCGAAGGCCACGTTCACACCGCACGCCTCTTTCAGGTTTTGCTGCAGGAATTCGTTCATCGGCAAAGGCAGCATCTGGCCCGAGCCGGAATTCGAGATCAGCACCTTGAAGGACAATGGCTTCGCCGCCGTGTATCCGGCCTCGGCGAGCAGCGCCTTGCCCTTGGCGGGGTCGAACTTGTAGCGGTTCGCTGGCGAGCCGAAATCGGGGTCGCTGGCCTTGAGCCAGCCCACCGAAGGCTCCGCGGTCCCGTTCAGCAGTGCAACGAGTCCATCGCGGTCGATGCAATAGTTCAGGGCCTGGCGGACTTTCACGTCCTTGAAGGGGCTGTTGGTCGCGCCGATATTGTAGAACCACGGCCAGACATGGGGATAGGAGCCGGTGGTGATGGTGAAGCCCGCCGATTTCAGCGAAGCGACGCCGTCGGCCGGCGGCACCTCGATCCAGTCGACCTGACCGGAGCGAAGCGCGGCCAAGCGCGAGTTCGCTTCAGGGATCGGCATGAGCACGACGTTGTCGACCTTCGCCCTTTTGCTCGCGTCCCAATACCCATCCCAGCGCGCGAGATCCGCCTCCTGACGCGGCACGACCTTGGTGATGCGGAACGGTCCGGTACCGGCGGCCGGCAAGGTCGCGACCTTGGCCCAATCCCGCCCCGCCTTTTCGAAGGACGCCGGCGATGTGAACAGAAGATAGACCGCCATGTAGGGGAAATAGGACGCCGGCTTGGTCGTGGTGATGGCGACCGTGAAGTCATCGATCTTCTTGTAGCTGCCCATCACGGGAACGCGCGCTCGCGACATCGCCGAACTCGCGGCCTCGAATTGCGGGCTGGACGTGTTGAAATAGCGCTCGAGATTCCAGATCACGGCATCGGCGTTGAAATCCGTGCCATCATGGAATTTCACGCCATGGCGCAGATGGAAGATCCAGGTCTTGTTGTTCTCGGGATCCTGTTCCCATTTCTCCGCAAGCCCCGGACGCAAGCTGGCCAATTTGTCGGTCCTGGTCAAATCCCACAGCACCAATCCCTCGAAGATCGGGTAGCCGAGAAAGCGCATTCCTTCGAAGCCGTTGTTCGGCAGCCCGGTCGCCGTGGGGATATCGGATGCTGTCATGCCGATGCGCAGCGTGGTTTCGGCCATTACCGCATGCGACGAAAGCAGCGCGGCGGCGAGCGTGAACGTGCAGCAAGCCTTGCGAATGAGCATAAAACTCCTCCCGCCCAACGATCGGAAAGATCCGTGCCTGGATCGGGGAGTTACGGGCAAGTTTCAGGCCAGCAGTGCTGAGCCGATTATTTCTGGTCGTCGGCGAGCAACTTTTTGTATTTCTCGACATCGCGCGCGACGAGCTGTTGCAGCACGTCCGGCGCATGCTCGTTGGCGTCGGGCGCAACCGTCGACAGATCGGTGAAGCGTTTTTTCACCGCCTCGCTCTCCACGGCGGTCCGCGCCGCGGCGTTCAATTTGGCGATGATCTCGGGCGGCGTACCCTTTGGCGCGAATAACCCGTTCCAGCCCTGTGCCTCGAATTCGGGCAGCCCTGCTTCTGCCGAGGTCGGCAGATCAGGCAGCGTCGCAAGCCGCACGGTCGAGCCGACCACGAGTCCCTTCACCAGCTTCTCGTTGATCGCCTGCGACACCGAGGCCGCCGCATCGCAAACGCCGTCGATCTGGCCGCCGATCGCATCCGTCAGCGCTGGCGCAGCGCCGCGATAGCCGACCAGCGTCACGTCGATTCCGGCGGCGTTCACAAAACTCTTGCAGATCAGGTAATTCGAGGAGCCGACGCCGGCATGGCCAAGATTGATCTTGCCGGGATTCTTCTTCGCGTAAGCGATGAACTCCTGCAGATCCTTGGCGGGAAAATCCTTGCGCAAAGCAATGATGCCAAAGGTCTTTGCGACCACCGCGAACGGCACAAAGGAGTCCGGCGTAAACGGCAGTTTCGGATAGATCGTGTAGGTGGCGGCGCTGGTGCCGGCGTTGCCGATCGCAATCGTGTAGCCATCCGGCTCCGCACGCGCGGCCCGGGACAGCGCGGTCGAGCCGCCGGCGCCCGCGACATTCTCGATCACGATCGGCTGCCCTAGCGCCACGCTCATCTGCTCGGCAACCACGCGCGCAATCACGTCGGAGGTGCCGCCGGCCGCGAACGGCACGATCATGGTGATGGGGTGTTTCGGGAAATCCTGGGCGTGCGCCGTAGTCGCAAGCCAAAGCGACGCAATCGCCGCGAGCCACCTCGCGACGACCGACTTCACGCGGCCTTTTCCAGATGCTGGACCAGGCCCGCAAACAGGCCGCGGCCGTCGGTGCAGCCCATGATGTCCTCGACGTGATTTTCCGGATGGGGCATCATGCCGAGCACATTGCTGCCGTCGTTGACGATGCCGGCGATTGATTGCGCGGCGCCATTGATATTGTGGCGCTCGTCGACCACGCCGTCCGGCGAGCAGTAGCGATAGAGCACCCGTCCCTCGCCTTCCAATCGCTTGATCGTCTCTTCATCCGCCTCGTAGTTGCCCTCGCCATGGGCGACCGGGACGCGGATCACCTGGCCGGCATTGTAGCCGCGGGTGAACGGCGTGTCGGAGCGTTCGACGCGCAGATGCACGTCGTGGCAGATGAACTTCAATCCCGCATTGCGCATCAACACGCCCGGCAGCAGGCCGGATTCGCAGAGGATCTGAAAGCCGTTGCAGACGCCGAGCACGAGACCACCCTTGCCGGCGTAGTCGCGCACCGCGTTCATGATCGGCGCCCGCGCTGCAATCGCGCCGCAGCGCAAGTAATCGCCGTAGGAGAAGCCGCCGGGCACCACGACGAGGTCGGTGCCTTCAGGCAGCGAGGTCTCGGCATGCCAGACCATGGCCGGCTCCTTGCCCGAGATGAGCTTGAGCGCCCGCGCCATGTCGCGCTCGCGATTGATGCCGGGAAAGACGAGGACGGCTGATTTCATCAGAGCAGTTCGACCCGATAATTCTCGATCACGGTATTGGCGAGCAGCCTGTCGGCCGCCTCTTTCAGCGCGGCTTCCGCCTTGGCGCGATCTGAGCCGGAGAGTTCAATGTCGAACACCTTGCCCTGGCGGACGCTGGCGACACCATCGACGCCGAGCGATTTCAGGGCGCCCTCGATCGCCTTGCCTTGGGGATCGAGGATGCCGGATTTCAACGTAACGGTGACGCGTGCCTTCACTTAAACCTAGCCCCTCTCAGCTCTTCACCAGCACCGGACCGGAGCCCGCCGGCCGCTCGTTCTCCATGAGGATACCGAGCCGCTTTGCCACCTCGGTATAGGCTTCCAGCAGCCCGCCGAGATCCCTGCGGAAACGGTCCTTGTCGAGCTTCTCGTTCGACTTGATGTCCCACAGCCGACACGAATCGGGCGAGATCTCGTCGGCGACGATGATCCGCATCATTTCGTTCTCAAACAGCCGCCCGCATTCCATCTTGAAGTCGACCAGTCGGATGCCGATCCCCAAAAACAGCCCGGTCAGGAAGTCGTTGACGCGGATAGCGAGCGCCATGATGTCGTCGATCTCCTGCGGCGTCGCCCAGCCGAAGGCGGTGATATGCTCTTCCGACACCATGGGGTCGTTGAGCTGGTCGTTCTTGTAGTAAAATTCGATGATCGAGCGCGGCAACTGCGTACCTTCCTCGATACCGAGGCGCTGCGACAGCGAGCCGGCGGCGACGTTCCGCACCACCACTTCCAGCGGCACGATCTCGACCTCGCGAATCAATTGCTCGCGCATGTTGAGGCGACGGATGAAGTGCGTCGGCACCCCGATGTCATTGAGGTGCTGAAACAGGTACTCCGAAATCCGGTTGTTGAGGACGCCCTTGCCCTCGATCACCTGGTGTTTCTTGGCATTGAACGCGGTCGCGTCGTCCTTGAAGTGCTGGATGAGGGTTCCGGGCTCGGGACCTTCGTAAAGGACCTTGGCCTTGCCTTCATAAATGCGGCGTCGACGGCTCATTGGGATGTACCGTGTTTTGTTGAAATCCATGAATCTGGTGTGCTCCGGTTGACTAGGGATCGCGACCCACGACGGAGCTGCCGCGGAAGCCTGGAACCCCAAACAGAACAAGAACCAAGCCGTATGGCAACCTATCCGATTGGCCCATCCAGCACAATCGACCCGGACCCTTTATGGCCGACTTATCCGCCTTGGATTAGGGCGCCAAAATCTGCCATTCTGCCTGCGGCTTAACGGCTCGTTGTCTTGCCGATTCGTCCCTTCTATCTAGGCATCCGCTGGGGCTGCCGCAACGCAAGCTCCATCCGTCCGTCAGCAGCAATTGGAACCACCGATGACCACATTCGATAAGCGCGAGGAAGGTTTTGAGAAGAAATTCGCCCTCGACGAGGAGCAGAAATTCAAGGCCGAGGCGCGCCGCAACAAGTTGTTAGGCATGTGGGCGGCGGAAAAGCTTGGCCTCGCGGGCGATGCCGCCAACACCTACGCCAAGGAAGTGGTTGCCGCCGATTTCGAGGAAGCCGGCGACCAGGACGTGCTGCAGAAGGTCTTCAAGGACCTCACCGCGAAGGGCGAGGCCATCACGGAAGCTCAAATCCGCGCCAAGATGGACGAACTGCTGGTCCAGGCCGTGGCGCAGGTGAAGGCGGGGGCATAGGCCCCCGCTGCTCGGGGCTATTTCAACGTGATTTGAAAGCTCATCGAGCCGTTGATGGTCAAGCCCTCCTGCTGCTGACCAAATTGCCGGTTGATGTTGATGTTGCTGGTCACCGATTCCATCCGGCAGTCCTTGGCCAGCACTTCCCGCAGCAGATCACATTCGCGCGCCGCCATCTCATAGACGATGCGGCGCGCGCGTTCACGGAGCTTCTACGCCTCATCCCCCTCTCCGGTCGGACCGGCGATAAAGAAATTGATCGAGCTCTGAACCCGCACCGCCCCCTCCTGGCGCGGAGAGCTGCCGGATTGCTCGACGACGATCCGCTGCCCCGGCGTCTGAGCGAAAGCAGGAGCGATCAGGAACAGCAGGCCTATAGCTGCCGGGAGAAGAAGGCGCATCGGCGACATTATGGCGGACCCTTGCGGTTGAAGTGACGCGCCGGTCTATAGCGACCTTGGATTGCAACAAGACGAACCCATGCCGCGAAAAATCGATGCACCACTTCATCCCGCGTTAACCGCCGTATTGTCTATCCCTCTTTGAACCCGTACTCCGGTACGTTGCCGCTGGCGCCGTAATATTTGTACGGCAGGAATTTTCCGGACATCGTGAACTTGACGCGGTCGCCCTTGGGATTCGGCAGGCGCTCCATCACCATGTCGAAGTCGATCGCCGACATGATGCCGTCGCCGAATTCCTCCTCGATCAGCGCCTTCCAGGCCGGGCCATTGACCATCACGAGCTCGTAGAAGCGATAGATCAGGGGATCGGTCGGCGGCATCGGCACGCCCTCCCCGCGCATCGGCGTCTCGTTCAGCATCGCGATTTCCGACTTGGACAGGCCGAACAACTCGCCGGCGTTCGCGGCCTGCGGCTTGGTCAACTTCATTTGGCCGAGGATCGCGCCTGTTATCAGCACCTCGGAATAGCCGCCGATCTTTTCGCAGATATATTTCCAGCTCCAGCCCTTCTCGCGCTTGATGTCGAGCAGCTTTTCGGTGAGGTCGGAACGTTTCATGTCAGGGTCTCCTTCTGCTCGTCATGCCCCGGCTTGTCCCGGGCATCCAAATTGTTGATCGGATTCAGGACGACGTGGATGGCCGGGACAGGCCCGGCCATGACGTCTCGGTTGGCGGCTCGGCGTCCGATGCGATCGCCAATTCAGGCAAACCCGGCCGCACCGTCGGCACGTTGCGCGGGTCGTGGTCGGTGGCATCAGCCGCAAAGCTCTTGCTGCGGCTGACCAGGAAATCGATGATGTGGTTGCGGAGCGCGTAGTAATAGGGATGGCGGTGCAGATCTATGCGGCCGCGATCCTTGGGCAACGGATTTTCGACGATCTCGGCCAGCACGGCGCCCGGGCCGTTGGTCATCAGGAAGATCTTGTCGGCGAGATAGATAGCCTCGTCGACGTCGTGGGTGATCATGAACGCGGTCTGCCCGGTCTCGAGACAAATGCGCCGCACCTCGTCCTGCAGCGTGCCGCGCGTCAGCGCGTCCAGCGCCGAGAACGGCTCGTCCATCAGCATGATCTTCGGCGTGATCGACAGCGCCCGCGCGATGCCGACGCGCTGCTTCATGCCGCCCGACAGTTCGGAAGGACGCTTGTGCTCCGAACCGGTGAGACCGACGAGATCGATGAACTTCTGCGCATGCGCCTTGACCTTCGCGCGGTCCCATTTGCGCCATTTCGAGCTGACGGCGTAGGCGACATTGCCGAGCACGGTGCGCCAGGGAAGCAGCGCGTGGCTCTGGAAGATCACGGCGCGGTCGAGGCTTGTGCCCTCGATCGCCTGCCCGTCGACGATCACGGCGCCCTCGCTCGGCTCGTCGAGGCCTGCCAGGATGTTGAGCACCGTGGTCTTGCCGCAGCCGGAATGGCCAATCACGCACCCGAATTCGCCGCGCGCCATCGAGAGCCACAAGTCCTCGAACACGGTGGTGGTGCCGCCTCCCGCGCCCGGATAACGCCGCGCGATGCCTTCGATCGAGATGAATTTGTCGGTCATCGCCCTACTCCGGAAACGTGACCATGCGCGTGAAGCGCGCGAGGATCTGGTCGAGCAGCATGCCGACGATCCCGATCATGAGGATAGCGATGATGACATTGGTGATCGAGAGGTTGTTCCACTCGTTCCAGACGAAATAACCGATGCCGGTGCCGCCGACGAGCATTTCGGCAGCGACGATCACGAGCCAGGCGATGCCGATCGAGATCCGCATGCCCGTCAGGATCGTCGGCGCCGCGGCCGGCAGGATCACGGTGAAGGCGCGCCTGACGGTGCCGACTTCGAGCGTGCGCGCGACGTTGATCCATTCCTTGCGCACGCCGGCGACGCCGAACGCGGTGTTGAGCAGCATCGGCCACACCGAGCAGATGAAGATCACGAAGATCGCTGAA
Organism: Bradyrhizobium sp. LeoB3; assembly: GCF_055456055.1. Lineage (NCBI taxonomy): Bacteria > Pseudomonadati > Pseudomonadota > Alphaproteobacteria > Hyphomicrobiales > Nitrobacteraceae > Bradyrhizobium > Bradyrhizobium sp. LeoB3. The sequence continues at coordinate 22,770 of NZ_JBVBEF010000049.1, read as the reverse complement.
ATCGACGAATCCTTGATGATGTAGAGCGCGAGCGGCATCCAGGCGAGCGGCGAGATCGGCTTCAAGACCTGGATGAACGGGTCGAGCGCCCGGCTGATCAACGGCGACATGCCGATCAGGAAGCCGAGCGGGATCGCGACCAGGACCGCAATCAGATAGCCGAGCCCGACGCGGCCGATCGAATAAGCGAGCTGGATGCCAAGCCCCTTGTCGTTCGGCCCGTTGTCGTAGAACGGGCGCCTCAAGTGCTCCCACAATTTGGCGCCGACATCGAGCGGACCCGGCATCGCCGATTTGCCTTGCGTGGCGGTGAGCCCCATCAGCTTCGCGTATTCCGGGCTCATGTTGGTGGCCGGACCGGTGCTGCGGGTCGCAAGATGCCAGACGCCGATGAAGGCGGCGAACAGCACGATCGAGACGATCGCCGCGCGCAGGCGAAGGGAGTTCATCATCTCCCTCTCCCCGTATGCGGGAGCGCCCTCACGACGCCTTCCTGATCTTGAAGCTTGCGAGATAGTCGTCGGGCTTGGCGGGATCGAATGTCTTGCCCATCACCGCGAACGACTTGTACGTGATGGTCGGCGGCGTCAGCCCGATCTCGGCCATCAGCTTGCCGGTGTCGGTGGCGAGATAGACCTGCTCGGCGACCGTCTTGTAATCGACGTCGCCCTTGATCTGGCCCCAGCGCTTCATCTGCGTCATGATCCAGACCGCGAAGGACTGCCAGGGGAACGGATCGAAATCGACGCGGCCCGGCTGCGTGACGACGTTGCCGAGACCGTCGGCGAAGGTGCCCGTCAGGATCTGCTCGAGCACGATCTGCGGCTGGTTCAGGTAATTCGCCGGCGCGATCGCTTCCGCAATCTGCTTGCGGTTCTCGGCCTTGTGCGCGAACGCGGTGGCCTCGATGATCGATTTCAGGAGCGCGCCATAGGTGTTCGGCATCGAGGTGACGAACTCCTTCGATGCCGCGAAGGCGCAGCAGGGATGACCCTCCCAGATGTCCTTGGTCAGGATGTGGATGAAGCCGGCGCCGTCATAGACCGCGCGCTGATTCATCGGATCGGGCCCGAGGAAGCCGTCGATATTGTCGGCGCGGAGATTGGCGACCATCTCCGGCGGCGGCACCGCGCGGATCTGCACATCGACGTCGGGGTCGAGGCCGTGCTCGGCGAGATAGTAACGCAGCAGGTAATTGTGCATCGAATAGTCGAAGGGTACGGCGAACTTGAAGCCCTTCCAATCCTTGGGATCGCGCTTGTCCTTGTGCTTGATCGCAAGCGTGATCGCCTGCCCATTGATGTTCTCGACCGCCGGCATCGTGTAGGGCAGCGGGTTGGAGCCGACGCCATGGTGATCGCGAGCGGCATCGGCGACAGCATGTGCGCGGCGTCGTATTCCTTGTTGATGGTCTTGTCGCGGATGACAGCCCAACCGGCGGTCTTGATGACTTCGACGTTCAATCCGTGCTTGGCGTAGAAGCCCATCGGCGCGGCCATGATGATCGGCGTCGCGCAGGTGATCGGGATGAAGCCGACCTTGAGGTCCTTCTTCTCGGGCGCAGCGCCTTGCGCGAACACCTCGGTCGCCGTCTTGATCGGGAAGAACTGCGACAACGCCGCGAGCGCCGTGGAGGCGCCGACCGATTTCAGGAATGCCCGCCGGGTCGCGTCCTGCGGAAACACCGCGCGCATTACGGCTGAGGCGACCACGCCCTCGTAACGCTTGTCCTCGCTTGCCGCGGGCTCGCAGCGCAGCGCCAGCTCAGCATTCCGGTGCTCGGCTTCGCTGACATGGCGGCCGCAACTGCAGCCGGTGCTGAGATTCCGGTCGGGATCGAATAGATTGTCGAATATGGACATCGGACCTCCTGCGCGCGGCGTTTGCCGTGGATTTACGCAAGGTCCATGCCAGCCTCTTTTTTGAGCCGATAGCATTGATGTCGCAGGCTTTTATCGGCGCATTGGCGACTACAAGAATTCGTGATACACGATAAATCGTAATCAAATTACGATTTTTCGGGGCGACCTGCACAATGGACCTGGCTCTCAGCGCGACCGCGAGCGCGCACGATGCGGACCTGCGTGCCGCTGCCTTCGAGTGCTCGATCGAGCCGACGCTGCTGCTCGATCCCGACGCCGACGTGATCCTCGACGCCAACCCCGCCGCCTGTTCCCTGCTCGGCTATGACCGCGCGCTGCTGCGCCAGACCAAGGTGAGCACGCTGCATGCAGGCCAATTGCCGGCTTTGATCGTCTTCACCCAGGCGGTGCTCGACAAGGGCGCGTACTGGACCGATGCGCTGACACCGCGACATGCGACCGGACAGAATCTTCGGATCGAATATGCCGGCTGCGTGGTGCCGCATGACGGGCGTACGCTGATGCTGCTGACGATGAGCGACCTCGACGCGCGCCGCCGGCGCTATGTCGATGCCGCCGCCGAGGATCACATGCGCAGCGGCATTGCCACCTGGCAGCGGGTCGAGCGCGTGTTCCAGGACATCGAGCGCGAGAACCAGTTGATCCTGCGCGCCGCCGGCGAAGGCATTTATGGCGTCAACGCGGAAGGAAAGACCACCTTCGTCAACCCCGCCGCCGAACGGATGCTGGGCTGGACCGCCGAGGAGCTGGTCGGCAAGGAGATCCACCCTGTCGTCCACCACACCCATCATGACGGGCGGCACTATCCCGATCATGATTGCCCGATCTATGCGGCGTTCCGCGACGGCGCCGTGCACCAGGTCGACGGCGAAGTGTTCTGGCGCAAGGACGGCTCGCCGGTCTGGGTCGAATATACCTCGACGCCGATCCGCGACCGCGGCGTCGTGGTCGGCGCCGTCGTGGTGTTTCGCGACGTCAGCCAGCGGCGCGAGGCGGACGAGAAGCTGCACGCCGCGCTTGCCGAGGTCGATCGCCTGCGGGAGCGGCTGGAGCTGGAAAACGCCTACCTGCAAGAAGAAATCCGCATCGAGACCAATCCGCGCGGCATCATCGGCCAGAGCGAGGCGATCCAGAAGACGCTGCGCCAGGTCAAGCTGGTGGCGCCGACGTCGGCGGCGGTGATGATCACAGGCGAGTCCGGCACCGGCAAGGAATTGATCGCGCGCGCCATCCACGAAGCGAGCAGCCGCTCCGACCGGCCGCTGATCCGCGTCAACTGCGCCGCGATCCCGCGCGAATTGTTCGAGAGCGAATTCTTCGGCCATGTCCGCGGCGCCTTCACGGGCGCGACGCGCGACCGCATCGGCCGGTTCGAGCTGGCCGACGGCGGCACGCTGTTTCTCGACGAGGTCGGCGAAATCCCGCTGGAGCTGCAGGGCAAGCTGCTGCGCGTACTGCAGGAAGGCAATTTCGAGCGGGTCGGCGAAGAGCGCACCCGCACCGTGGATGTGCGGCTGATCGCCGCCACCAACCGCGACCTCAAGCAGGAGGTGCAGCGCGGCCGGTTTCGCGAGGATCTCTATTTCCGTCTCAACGTGTTTCCGATCGAATCGGTGCCCTTGCGCGAGCGGCGCGAAGACATCCCGCTCTTGGCGCAGCATTTCCTGAGCAGCGAAAGCAAGGCGCCGAGATCCGATCTGCGCCTGTCGGAGGGCGACGCCAGGCGCCTTGCCCGCTACGACTGGCCGGGCAATGTCCGCGAATTGCAGAACGTGATCGAACGCGCGGCGATCCTCGCCCAGAACGGCCGGCTGCGCATCGACCTGCCCGATGCGCCCGGCAACCAGGCCTCGCCGGGCTCGACCCGCGCCAAGGCCGACGCGCGTCCCGCGGTAATGACGGCAACGGAGCTGCGCGATCACGAGCGCGCCAACATCGTCGCGGCGCTCGAAGTCTGCGCCGGCAAGGTGTTCGGCCCCGGCGGTGCCGCCGAAATGCTCGACATGAAGCCGACCACGCTGGCCTCGCGGATCAAGGCGCTCGGAATTGCTGGGCGGCGGCGACCGGTTTACCCCCCGTCAAGCACGGCAAGAGATCGGGGCGCACCCTAAAAGCCTGTTAGGCGGGCGCGGTGTTGTTGTACCCCGGGAAGACAGGGGTGCTCTGCAATGAAGTCCGACAAGGGACCTTACAGCCGGCCGCGCTGGGGCGTGACGCGCTGGCTGGCCGACGCCGGTCCCGGCGCGCCTGAGGATATCCGCGCGGCGCTGATCGCCGACCTCCACGGCTCGCTACCGGTGTTTGCGGCCGGCGCGGTCAACACGATGGCGGTGGCAGGCGTGATCGCGATCCGGCAACCGACCGCATTGTTCATCGCCTGGTTCATCCTCGAAGTCGCGATTTGCCTCGCCCGCCTTTCGGTATTGGTCGTCGCCCATCGCCGGGCGCGTGGCCGGCGCCGGACCCCGACCGACCTGCATGTGCTGCTCGCGGTCGCCTGGAGCGCCAGCGTCGGATTCGGCGTGGCCGTCAGCCTCGCCAGCGGCGACCGGGTCGTCGCACTGCTCGCCTGCCTGTCGGCGGCGGCGATGGTCGGCGGCATCTGCTTCCGCAATTTCAGCGCACCGCGATTGGCCGGGACGATGATCCTGTTCGCCCTCGGCCCGATCGTCCCCGGCGCCGCGCTTGCCGGCGAGCCGCTGCTTTACCTCGTGTTCCTGCAGGTGCCGCTCTATCTCGCGGCGATGACGGACGCGGCCTTCCGGCTCAACAGGATGCTGATCGCGACGATGCGCGCCGAGCGCGAGAACGGCCACATGGCCCACCACGATGCGCTCACGGGGCTGTGGAATCGCGCCGGTATCGTCGATGCTCTCAACAGGAAGCTGGAAGCCTCCAGTCGCGACGACGGCTCCTTTGCCGTGCTGTTCTTCGATCTCGACAATTTCAAGCCGATCAACGACACCTTCGGGCATGCGGCCGGCGACAAGGTGCTCCAGCTGGTCGCCGACCGGCTCCGTCGCGCCCTGCCCAATAGCGCCGTCATCGCGCGCATGGGCGGCGACGAATTCGTCGTGCTGGCCGACAGCATCACCGCAGAGCAGGCGCTCGCCATCGGACATCGGATCATCGATGAGGTCGCGATGTCCTATCGGCTAGGCGAGGAGATTTGCGTCCAGGTCGGCGTCAGCGTCGGCGTTGCGATGTCGCCGGAGCACGGCACCGAGGCCGAGGAGCTGCTCTCGGCCGCCGATACCGCGCTCTATGAAGCGAAATCCACCGGCAAGTCCCGCTGCTGCCTCGCTTCCTTCGAGATCAACCTCGCGGCCCTGCAGCGGCTCCAACACAGCAGCGCGGCCAAGGCCGCCGGGATGGCGGCCTAGAATTTGAAGGGTCTCGTAGCCCGGGTGGAGCGCAGCGCAACCCGGGACTTCTGCGTCGACTCTTGCGAGCGGCCCCGGGTTACGCTGGCGCGCCACCCGGGCTACGGAGCGTCTCGCCGGGCTGGCAGGTTCGATGCGAGCCGGTCCAGTTCGCCGGCCAGATCGCGCTCGACTTCGGCCGCGCGCAGGTTGAGCACGCGATAGTCCCGCTCCTCCAGCCATTCCCGTCGCTTGGCCCGGTCGGCCACGATGGTCTCGCTCTCGTCAGGGTTTTCCAGCTCGATCGCGATCCGGTGGATGAAGGAGACGAAATCGGGGATATGACGCCCCACCGGGGTCTGGCGCTTGAACAGGCCGGCAAAGCGGCGATCCTTGGTCAGCGCCTGCCACAGGATGCGCTCCGCATCGGTCGGGTTGCGCCGGAGGAGCCGCGCCAGTCCGCGCACCGTGCTGCTGGCATCGGCGGAGGCGCCGCCGCCCTGCCCCTGCTCGGCGAGGAGCGCCCGCAGCCGGGTCGCCTGCTCGCCGTCGAGCACGCCGCCCTTGGCCGGCCCCTTGCGTCCCTCGGCGATCGCCATGATCACACCGTGCAGGGTATGCATGTCCTGCTTGGTCGGCTCCATCCGGGTGAAGATGTTGCGCAGGTTGACCAGCATGGTGTCGCGCTTCTCGCGCGGCCGCAGGAACTCGACCTTGTCGAGCTCGGCGACCAGATTGTCGAAGAACGCCTGAACCTGGTGCTGGGAGGCGCGCTCGGATCGCTCAGGCATCGCAAACGGCAGCACGCCCGCGGTCGAAAGCTTGAACCACTCATAGCCCATCAGCAGCACCGCCTGAGCGAGGTTCAGCGAGGCAAAGCCGGGATTGACCGGGAAGGTGACGATGCGGTCGGCGAGCGCGACCTCCTCGTTGGTCAGTCCGGCGCGCTCGCGGCCGAACAGGATGCCGGCCCCGCCGCCGGCGGCGACATACGCCACGATCTCGCGCGCGGCCGCTTCCGGCCCGACCACCGGCTTGGCCTGGTCATGGGCGCGGGCGGTGGTGGCGAACAACAGGTCGAGATCGGCGACAGCCTCGGTGACGGTGTCGAACAGCTCCACATGGTCGAGAATGTGGTCGGCGCCCGCTGCGGCGCGCTGCGCGGCGATGTTCGGCCAGCCGTCGCGCGGATTGACCAGCCGGAGCCGAGACAGCGCGAAATTGCCCATCGCGCGCGCAGCCATCCCGATGTTCTCGCCAAGCTGCGGTTCGACCAGGATCACCACGGGCCCCCTGAGGTCGTGGCCGGTCTTGGTCTTGTCGGTGCCGGACATCTTAAAACTTCGCTTCCTGATTCAATCTCTGAACAATCTGATTCAGGTCCTGAAGGAGTTGAATCAGAGTGCCAAGTTTCCTGCTACGCCCGGATTGCCCCGTGGGCGCAAATTTCTCAAGCGGAATAATGGCTTTACGGCTGTTCTTGAATCTTCATCCGAAACCTGAGATGCGAAGCGTCGCAACCCCACTTCCACTCTTCCGCTGCCGCCTGAAGCATGAGACATAGCGGCGGCATTCTCGGCTAAAAGATGAGCCGAAACTGCATAACCCCTTGGCTTCCGCCGGCGCGTTCCCGGTGCTATAGCCCCGAGGATAATCCGCTAGTCGCGCCCCAAAGCGTGCTGTTCCCCCAAGAGGCCCTATTCCCATGGCAAAAATCAAGGTGACCAACCCCGTCGTCGAACTCGATGGCGACGAGATGACCCGGATCATCTGGCAGTACATCAAGGACAAGCTGATCCACCCGTTCCTTGATATCAACCTGATGTATTTCGACCTGGGGATGGAGTACCGCGACAAGACCAACGACAAGGTCACGATCGATGCGGCGGAAGCGATCAAGAAGGTCGGCGTCGGCGTCAAATGCGCGACCATCACCCCGGATGAAGCCCGGGTGAAGGAGTTCGGCCTCAAGGAGATGTGGAAGTCGCCGAACGGCACCATCCGCAACATCCTGGGCGGCGTGATCTTCCGCGAGCCGATCATCTGCAAGAACGTGCCGCGCCTGGTTCCCGGCTGGACCAAGCCGATCATCATCGGCCGCCACGCCTATGGCGACCAGTACCGCGCCACCGACATCAAATTCCCGGGCAAGGGCACGCTGTCGATGAAGTTCGTCGGCGAGGACGGCACCGTGATCGAGAAAGAGGTGTTCAAGGCGCCCGGCTCCGGCGTCGCGATGCAGATGTACAACCTCGACGACTCCATCATCGACTTCGCCCGCGCCTCCTTCAACTACGGCCTGATGCGGAACTATCCGGTCTACCTCTCGACCAAAAACACCATCCTCAAGGTCTATGACGGCCGCTTCAAGGACATCTTCCAGGATGTCTTCGACCGCGAATTCAAGAAGGAGTTCGACGCCAAGGGCCTGACCTACGAGCACCGCCTGATCGACGACATGGTGGCCTCGGCGCTGAAATGGTCCGGCGGCTATGTCTGGGCCTGCAAGAACTATGACGGCGACGTCCAGTCCGACACCGTGGCGCAAGGCTATGGCTCGCTCGGCCTGATGACCTCGGTGCTGCTCACCCCCGACGGCAAGACTGTGGAAGCCGAGGCCGCCCACGGCACCGTGACCCGGCACTACCGCGAGCACCAGAAGGGCAAGGAGACCTCGACCAACTCGATCGCCTCGATCTTCGCCTGGACGCGGGGCCTCGCCCACCGCGCCAAGCTCGACAACAACCCCGAGCTCGCGAAGTTCGCCGACACCTTGGAGAAGGTCTGCGTCCAGACGGTCGAGGACGGCTACATGACCAAGGACCTCGCGCTCCTCGTCGGCGCCGACCAGCGCTGGCTGTCCACGACCGGCTTCCTCGACAAGGTCGCCGAGAACCTCACCAAGGCGATGGCGGCCTAAGCCGCCTTCCACTCGCGAAGCTCTATCGCCCGTCATTGCGAGCGTAGCGAAGCAATCCATCTACCCCCTGCGGCACCATGGATTGCTTCGTCGCTTTGCTCCTCGCAATGACGGAATTTGGCAAGCGCCGCTCCAATAAGGGGATCTTATGCCGTCGCTTAGGACAGCCACGATCGCCCTTCTGGTAATGGGTTCCGCGACGGAAGCTTGCGTCGCAGACCCCCTTCCCGAGGCTATCGCTGCACCGGGAGAAGCGATCGTGCTCAGCGTTCACGCCGAAGGCGCGCAGGTCTACGAATGCAAGGCTGGCCTCGAAGGCAAGCTGGCCTGGGCCTTTCGTGAACCGATCGCAACGCTGATGGCCGACGGCAAGACCGTCGGCCGCCACTATGCCGGACCGAACTGGGAGCATGTCGACGGCAGCGTCGTACTCGGCCGGACTTCCAGCAATGCGCCCGGCGCGACACCGAACGACATTCCCTGGCTCAAGCTTGATGTGATCTCACGGCGCGGCAGCGGCACGTTGTCCGGTGTCACGACGGTGCAGCGGATCAACACCGCGGGTGGCATTCTCGAAGGCCCCTGCGACAAGGCCGGCGCGACCCACAGCGCGCCCTATTCCGCGGACTACGTGTTTCTCCGCAAGGGCTGAGCGGCCCGTCGGCAAGGGCGGTGCCGTGGAATGGGTAACCCATCAGCTTCGGAGCAAGCCGCGCGATGATGGGTTTCGCTTTCGCTCTACCCATCCTACGATTCCCTCGAATCTCACATCGATGTCGTCCCTGCGAAAGCAGGGATCGATAACCACAGCGAGGTATTGTGGAGCGAGCAACCGTTGCAGCGGAGCACGCCACAAGCGCCTGTGGGCAAGTCACGCCATCAGCGATCCCAGAAAACGGATCGCCGGGATGCTCGGCAGGAACGCATAGGCGCCGCCCCGAGTCCGGACGAACCGCGGCAACCCCCGCAGGCGGATCGTCGTGCCGGATTTGAGCGGCAGGTCGAACCAACTGGTGCCAGGATCGTTGGCGCCTGTGATCGGATCGTTGGAGCCGGTGATGCGTGGGTCCTGCAAGCCAAGATTCAGCCAATCACAGGACATGGCCTCGAACTGTGCGCCGAGACTCGCCCCAATGAAGTTGCCGAGCAGGCCCCGTTGCGGTTCGGGTTTGCTCGGATCACGAGGCTTCTGCGGATCATAGAGTGGTCCATAAGGCATCCCGCGCCGAACAAGACGCCGACTGTTGTTCGCCACCCGTTGCACGATCTGGCCGCCCCGCGGGTTGCACCGCCGGATATGGGCTCCGTAGGGGCAGCGGGAGTCGCCAACGTAGTCAAAATTCGCCTGATCCACTTTGGGATCAGGCGCATCCGGGGACAGTGCCATCGGCGTGCCATCGCGCCACCGGCCGCACAAATGGGCGGCGACGACCTCGCGCAACGCCGCATGACGCGACAGGCCTTCGATTGACAAGGCTTGGCCGATTTTCGCTTCAGCACCCGGTGGCAGCAACTCGTCGACCTGCGGATGCTTGATCAAATCGCTTGCGGCTCGGTCGAGATACTCCTCGAAGCCGACCACATCCTGTTCCAGCACGCGAAAGGCATTGAAGGTGCCGTTGTGTCCCAATGCTTCGGGTTGAGGCACCCGCCACGTCAAACCTTCGAAGTTGGTCGGATGTCCCAGCAACACGGTGCCGAGCGGCGCCTTGGGTTGTCCGTCTTCATAGCGTTGTCCGTCGTGAACCTCCGCGAATCTCGGTTGCATGATGTTGTCGCGATACCCGAAGTGAACGACGTCCTTGGGGAAGGCGCACCCCTCGAGAGCGCCGAGCAGCCTGAAGGCTTTTCCGTCGGAGAGGGCGCGCTGCTGGACTTGGTTCAATTGCGCGACCTCGTCGGCGTAGATCGTGGCGATGAGATGGATCCGCTTGGGGGCGTCGAAGGGGGTTGGCCAGGTTTCCGGCGCATTCGGCCCGACATCGCCAAGCTTCAAGGCGCGGGCGTTCATGCCCTCGATGAATTCGTTGGGGAACATTTCAAGGGAAGAATTCGGCGTGCCGAGGGCGCGCAGTCCCTCGTAGGTCAGGCCAATGTTGAAACAGGTGTCCGGCTTGGTTCTCCCCCAATTCCCGGTCGTGATCTGCGGAACATCGTCGCCGCGGCCCGACGTCGAGGCGGCGAGCCAGCGCCGGGCCGCGATGCGATCGGCGACTTCAAGAATGAGGTACCGCACGCGAGGCTTGCGATAGCCACGCAAAATATTGCCCTGTATATCAGCGGCGTCGAATGCTGCGCTCACCAGCCTATCCCCAGTTGGTTGCGGACCTGAGCCGCCGAAAATCCGGGATAGGCCCGGTAGCCGCTGCCGAGCGAAACGTTCGCGTTGGCGCGGAGCTGGAGCACCACCTTGCGCGGAAGCAGGCGCAGATCGTCATTGCCGGATGCGGCCTTGTCGCCGTTCAAAGCTTCCTGGTCTCTCAGAAGATCGGTGGCCGTGTCCGGCACCTGGTACAGGTCGCGCTCGTGCACCCATTGGATGAACGCCTCGACATTATGCTCGCAGGGAATCACGGCCTCCCCTCCTTCGACAAGTTCGACCACGGCGTTGAACACGCTGCCGATCGTGGCGATGAAGTCACGAATGTAGTTGGTGAAGTCTCCGTCGTAGACGGAGAACATGCAAATATTGTCGCCGACGATGACGAAGCGCGCAAAGTGCACCGTGCCGACATTGTCCAATCCGGCATATATCGCATCCTTGTTTTGCGCGATCGCCAGCGCTGCCTTCGCTCGACCGATCGGCGACTTCTCCTTGAGCGGCATGATCAGGTTCATCATGCACTGGAGATTGTCGCCAGGCTGAATTGATTGGTGGGGACCACCGGGCAGCGGCTTCACCGGCGTGCGCCACGCCCAGTAAGGCACCAGGACCCACGACGCCAAGCGCTGGAATATGCGCGTCTCGGGCAACCCGTTCACAAACCGATCGAACCATCCTTCCGCACTTGGCACCAGCTTAACTCCACCTGAAGGGACACCCGTCGCGCATTTCACGCGAGACTTCATAAGCGCACCGGCGGGCGTGGAGGATCGGATCCCCGGAGGGCTCGATGCCAGGTACGAGACGCCAGGGATTAAAACTGATGCGTTCGCCGTCCGCGACCTGATCCTTGGCGAGATTGGTGAGCGTAAGGGTGCCCATGACGACCCGGACTCGCCTGGCCGGCCAAGGCTTTGTGGGATCGTCGAGCGCGTCGCCCGCTTCGCCGATTGTCATCATCAGCATGAACCGGGCCGGCCACCGCCGCAGGCGCTCTTCAAGTTCATGGCGCAGATATTTATCAACCGGCGTGGCAGTGGGATCGGTGGTACGGACGCCTGCAACCGGCTGCCAGGAAAAGCGAACGGGACGACGTACTCCATGGGGATCTTCCACCATGAAGGTATGGATGGCGTGATAGGCCGCGCGGGCATAGCTCACCGGAGCGCCGATCACCCCGGCTTCGAACACTGCCAACTGGGCGAACCGGTGTTGATTTGCGTAACTGAGTATTCCCGCACCGTCACTCGTGGTTTGCTTTGGGTACGGGTCGTGAGCAGGCTCCTTGAGCTGCAGCATGTCGAGAATCTTCCGCCACGGGGATTCTCTTTGAACCGGCTGCGGCCTCGCGACCTTGGTGAACTCGAAAAAATCCTCAACATTGCGGGCGAAAAATTCGGCGAGCGTCGTAGCGATCAGGTCGGCTGCCGTCCCATCCTGCAGGTGGAAACGTGTCGCCATTCCCCGAACATCGGACCATCCATCATGCTGCTTCGGCCCCCCTTGTCCGTTGGAGAACCTCACCGACACGCGAATGCGCTGTCCCTTGAAGTGCTCTGCGATGCAATAGTTGCGCGCCACGTCCGAAGCCATGAAATAGCCGTCCACGCCCACGCCGATCGTGTGCACCGGCCTTTGCCCGGGGCAAGGCTCCGGCAAATTGGCGATGATGGCGTCGACGAGCCGCCTTGCTTCCGATGAATCGCCCATGCCCCCTCCATTGCGAACGGACCGCCATCCCGAATGCCGTTGGCGCTCGATGCGTTGGCGATGTCGATCGAATTCAGCCTGCGCCCTTCCCCAAACCTTACATTTGATCGGAAGTCGGATATGTGACGTAGTTCACAAATTAGCCGAACGAAGCGCCAAGCAATTCGGATCTGATAGCTCCAGACGGTGCTCGCGCACCGATAAAACGATGGGCTGAGTCCGGAGCCAAGCGGAGATCGTCAAACGCGATCCGGTGGCCGCATCCATTTCCGAGCGACAGGAGGCTGAACGGATTGGCTCCTTAGGTCTGGATCACTGCTACATAGTTGGTCGCTGCCATACTACTAATGGATGACCCGCTCCGCGCGGTGAACTCCCATTCATATGCCATTTGCATACGAACTAAATTGCGAGCATGCGCTTCTATCGGCCGTGAGGGCTCAAGCCATGACGAAGTACTTTTCGACGCGCATCATGACCGATGTGCTTGTAGCACTGGTATCTGTAGCGATAATCACGATTGCGGCGATATCCCTGGGCCAGCCCATTCGGGCCGGCATCGCAGCTTCTATTCCAACCCCATTCGATCTCGCGATGGAGAGGACGCTCGCAACCGCCCAACCGAGCGAACTTAACCTTGCCCGCGCGCAACCGACATGCCGACTTCGTTCCGCTCCTTTGCAATGGAACATCGACTGGCTTTTCAAGCCGCCTGTAGATCGCGGTTGATGAGAGCTCGTGAAGCAGCGGTGGCGTAGCCAGGCATCGCCATTTAGCGGCCCAGCCGCTTTTGCTTCGCTACTCAGGACAAGCGGACATCATCGGTTTGAACCAGAGCCTATTGGGACCCGCCCTGAGACGGGATGACAGGACCGCATGACTTAGCCGTCCGTGAGCGCCACGCTCGTCAGTCGTGACACCCCGTCCACCGCATCTCACCCACAATGCTCATGGCGATCGCGAGCCCCCCTCATTCGCGCTGAGACGCGCCCCGTCCGGTTCTGCTTGAACTTGGTCTCAAGAACGGGTCTTTGGATGAGCCCGAACAATCGGAGCTAGGACCCGCATGTTCACCGACATGGTGGAGCATTCGAAAATATGACGAACCTATTGATTTCGTTGCTTGTGTTCGCGCTGATATTTGGCGGCGCCTTGGCTGGGATGGCGGTTCGGCCGTTGTTGTCGGAACATCACCTGCAGTCGGACTCCAAGGACGTCGTAAAGCTGACCGCGGGCCTGATTGGCACACTGACCGCACTCGTACTGGGTCTGTTGATCGCATCCGCAAAAACCACGTTCGACCAGAAGGCAAGCCAGGTCCGGCAGTTGACCGCAACGATCATCCTTCTGGACGATCTGGTTACGCAATATGGATCGGAAGCAACCCCTGTCCGAATGCTCCTGCGGCAGAGCATACCGCCGATGGCTGATCGCATTTGGCACGAGCAAGCGAACTCAAACGGGAAACCCACGCGCTTCGAGTCCAGCGTCGAGGCATGGACATTCTATGATGAACTCGAACGGCTATCGCCGAACAACGATATGCAACGTTCCCTGCAGACTCGCGCCATTGCGGCTTTCACGGAAGGCGCGCAGATGCGACTGCGGTTGTTTACGCAGGCCGGAAGTTCAATTCCGACGCCTTTTCTGATCATCATGGTATTTTGGCTGAGCGCGATCTTTGTGAGCGCCACCCTGTTCGTGCGAGCGAATATCGTCGTCACGATCGCGCTGTTTGTATGCGCGCTGTCGTTTGCCGGCGCGATCTTTCTGGTTTTGGAGCTGGATGACCCCTTCACGGGACTGATGGGGATTTCAAGCTCGACATTGCGGAGTGCGCTCCCGCCGCTGAACTCGTAAGTTCTCCACTTCGCTCGAAAACGCTCTAGGCGGCCTGCGTGCGGCGGGCCGCGTCTTACCACCAGCGCGGTTGCATCGGTTGATAGTATTGGCCGGCGCGCGGGCGTGTATTGCCAGGTTGGGGGTTCCAATTGGGCTGGAAAAAGAAGCCGAAGCCGTTGTTGTTGCCCCAGTCGTTGCCGCTCGCAACCGGGACGTTGACGACCGTAGGCCGGCGCATCTTGAAGCCGCCCTGGGGCTGGTTGTTCAGCACCGCGACGAACTCGGTGCGATAGTTGGTCTCGCGGCTCAGCGGCTCATCCGAGACGATGATCGAGGATCGCGGCAATGCCGTCGGCGCGATGCGATCGAGCACATCCTGCGGGATGGTGATGCGGTCGAGCGCGTGCTTGGCGTCGTCCCCGCTGTCGATCGTGACCGCGGTCCAGCGCAGGCCCGCGTCGTTGCGCGCCATCGCCGTGAACACATGCGTGCCGATCTGCTTGTCGGGATCGCGGATCGTGACCGGAACCTCAATGGTCGCATCGAACACCTCGCCTCCGTCTGGCCACTCCTTGTGAGTGTTGCGCCGCACGTAAAGCTTCTGCGTCGCGCGGCTGATGTAGACGGAGACCGGCTCGAGCGCGAGCTTCGCTTCGCTCGCCGCCTTGGCGGTGTCGATCTTCCTGGTCTGGGCCGCTTTGGCGGCGTCCTTTGCGGCGGCGACGGCGGCAAGCTTCGACGTCGCGTCGGCCTTGGCGGCGTCGAGCTGCGTCCCCGCTTCCGCGGCCTTATTGGCGGCCTTCTCCTTCTGCTCACTGGCCTGCGCCTTGGCCTGGTCCGTATTTGCGGCGGCAAGCTTCTTGTCGGCGGCTGCGAGCTCGGCGTCGGCGCGAGTCTTGAGCCCCTCCAGCTTGCGCAGCGACGCCGTGAGCGATGCTGTCTCGCGCGCCGCTGTCGCGGCGGCTTTCTTCGCCTGGTCGGCTGTCCTGGCAGCCTCGTCCGCCTCGCGGGCAAGCGTC
The DNA here is from genome assembly GCF_055456055.1 of Bradyrhizobium sp. LeoB3. NCBI lineage: Bacteria > Pseudomonadati > Pseudomonadota > Alphaproteobacteria > Hyphomicrobiales > Nitrobacteraceae > Bradyrhizobium > Bradyrhizobium sp. LeoB3. The sequence continues at coordinate 7,711 of NZ_JBVBEF010000049.1, read as the reverse complement.
TCGGCCCGCGCCGGCGCAGCCGCGATGGCCGCCGCGCTGGGCACGAACAGCGCCGGGTGGGAAAACTCGACCGGCTCCGCGTCGTTCGGCGAGATGATCACCCGCATGCCGATCCGCGTCTTGTCGAACAAATTCTCCGCAAAGTCGTAGGGCATCCGCACGCAGCCGTGCGAGGCCGCATACCCGGGCAGCGGGCCGCCGTGCAGCGCGATGCCGTTCCAGGTGATGCGCTGCATGTTCGGCATCCAGGCATCGTCGTAAAGGGTCGAGTGGTGGTCCTTGTCCTTCTCGATGACGGCGAAGATGCCGGCAGGCGTCTCGCGACCCTTGGTGCCGGTCGACACCGGCGCGCGCAGGATCCAGCCCTCGGCGTCGTAGAAAGTGACCTGCTGGGACTTGATCGACACGATCGCCATGATCGGCTCGCCCGCATCGCGCGGCGCTGTCGCCTCGGTGGGCGGCGCGGGGCGCGCCTGTCTCGCCGCGGCGTCGGCGGTCAGCGCCGCCATCGCCACGAGCGCCACAATGGCGGACCTCCCCCAGCGCCGCGTCTCCACGGTGGATTGCGTCGTGATGAACCGATTTGCCATGCCATGTCCCGGTTGAAATGCCTGTCCGCGTCCATCGAGATCGGCGACCAGCTTATTTGACTCACCCCGATACGGCTAGACCGACCCGATGTCGGCTGCTCAGCCCGTGACCGATTTGGCCGCTGAAGCTGGCAAGCTCCGCTCCCAGATGTAAAGCGGGCCAAGCTTGGGTTGGCCATAACGCCGGCTTCTGACCCTGGATCATGATCCGATTAGACGGAATCGGATCATGATCTCATCTCTTTGTTTGAGCATGATCTTTTCGGAAAACCGGTTTCCACTTTTCCGGATCACGCTCTAACCGGATCTTGCTGGATGACCCAGTCGTGATGCATCGAACTCTACCATCGTGATATGTTGGCATGAAGGCACAATCGGGGGCCGAACATGGAGAAATACGGGGCCGGGTCGATTGTCGTCTCCGAATATGACCCCAACTGGCCGGCGTTGTTCGAACAGGAGTGCATGAGGATCAAGCATGCTCTCGGCTCGTTCGTCCTGGTCATCGAGCATATGGGGAGCACAGCGGTTCCAGGTCTCCCATCAAAGCCCATCGTTGACCTGCTGGTTGGTGTACCTAGCCTTGAAGAGGCAAAGGAACGTTGCATCGAGCCGTTTGTGGCACTTGGCTACAAGTACATACCGGAATACGCGTCATGGCTCCCCGGTGAGTTGTTCTTCCGTAAGGGGCCTCCGGGACCGTGGACCCACCATGTGCACTTGATGGAGCCGTCCCATCCTCGTTGGGAGGCACGTTTGGTGTTTCGCGACTATCTTCGCGCACATCCCGACGCAGCACGCGCCTACGCCAGCGTTAAGCGAGCCCTTGCTGCGTCTTCAAAAGACGACATAGAGGCCTATCGAACAGGCAAAGATATTTTCGTCGAAGAGACGACGGCCAAGGCTCGTGCATGGCGCGCGAGCCTTGGCCGTCTCCAGCGCGCAAATTGAGCACGGCGTCGGCGGCCGATTTCTCAGCCGCCGCCTTCTTGCATCGAGCATGTCAAAGCTGCGATATGCCGCCATCGACAACCAGTTCCGATCCGGTCATGAAGGAGGAATCCTCGCTTACCAGGAACAGGGCCGCCCTGGCGATTTCCTCCGCTTCACCGAAACGATGCAGCGGGATCTCATCCTCAATTGTCGCGGCCGCTTCATTGAGTTGCTTCTCGGAAAGCCCGAGCTTGCCATGAAACGGAGTGCTGATCGGACCCGGGCTTATGGCATTCACGCGGATGCCACGTGGCGCAAGCTCTGCGCCCAACGACCGCACCAGCGAACGCACTGCCGCTTTCGTGGCCGCCAAAATGGAAAGGCCCGGTGAGCCAACTTCGTTCAGGAACGACGTCGTCATGATAATGCTTCCACCCTTGGCCAGCAGTGGAGCGACCGTCTGAACGGTGAAGAAGACGCCCTTGAAGTTCACGTTGAACTGCGTGTCGACCTGATCTTCCGTGACGGCTTCCAGCGGGGCCGCTATGCCCATGCCGGCGTTCGCGAACAGCACGTCGATACGGCCGAACGTCTCGCCGATCTGACGAACGATATTTTCAATCTCTGCCGGCTTGCTCACGTCGCCGCGCAACGCGACAACGCCGTCCCCGAGCTGACTTGCCGCCGACTGCAACCGGGCAGGATTCTGCCCGACGATGATCACGGTAGCTCCTTCGTCCCGAAACAACCTTGCCGCTTCGAGGCCGATGCCAGAGGTTCCGCCGGTAACAAGGGCGATCTTGTTCGATAGTTTCATGATTCTCTCCTGGTCCAAAGGTTTTGGGTTTGTGACCGGAGCGCGCGTTCCGTTGTCAGCAAACATGATCGTTGACCCTCGCTGCCGCAACAGAGATGATCTGTGCGGGCGGCAGAGAAAAACTTGTTCGGAGATTTATGCGGGCTCCCAACCACTTGAACGCACTCCGCGCCTTCGAGGCGGCTGCCCGGCACCTCAGCTACGTTGCGGCGGCAGACGAACTCAACGTGACGCCAGCGGCGGTGGGAAGCCTCGTGCGGACCCTCGAAGCGGTTGTCGGAGTCGAACTTTTTCACCGCTCTCAGGCTGGCCCCGCACGACTTGTTTTGACCGAAGCCGCGCAAGCTGCGCTACCCGAGCTTCAAGCCGGATTCGATCACCTGACCGCGGCCTTTGAACGTTTGAAAGCATCGCGCGGGATCGTCACGATCAATATCACCGTGCCGCCAGCCTTTGCGGACAAGTGGCTACTGCGGCGCGTCGAGCGTTTTGCGGCCGATCATCCCTTGTATGATCTGCGCATCGATACCAGCGGCCGGCTCGTTGATTTCGCGGCAGAGAGAATGAGTCTCGGCATTCGTTACGGCAGTGGTCACTGGCCAGGCCTCAAATCGACCTTCCTGTTGCGCGACGCATTTTTTCCGGTCTGCAGTCCAGCGTTGCTCGAAGGGCCGCACCCGCTACGACGCCCTGAAGACCTGAAGCATCACACGCTTATCCATGATCGTTCGATGGCGTTTGAAAATGCATTCCCGACATGGCGGACATGGCTGCAAGCAGCAGGCTTTCCGGACATCAACTGCGACCGTGGGCTGCAGATCAATGATTCAGCAGCAGCCTACCAGGCGGCGATGAATGGAAGTGGCGTTGCCCTGGGTCGGACGACACTGGTCGCCCTGGATTTGGAGACGGGCCGCCTTGTTCGTCCTTTCGGCGAAGCACTCAACTGTGAGCTTGCCTACTATGTTGTCCATCGTCCCGGCGCCGACGGCGACCCGGAAATCGTGGCGTTCAAGGAGTGGATCTGCGCCGAAGCGGAAACTGATCAAGCGAAGGTCGGCTAGTGGCTTTCGAAACAGCGATGGCGATATCAGAACTGACGACGGAATGTTCGCGTTGCGGCCACCCGGACGACAATGACTTCAGTCGGTGCGCTTGAACGACGCCGTCTTGTTACCATTGACAACCGTCAGCTCGGACGGTCTTGCCTGATCGCCGCCGGCAAATCGCAATCGCAGGTCAATCGCTGTTGCGAAGAATTCCCCGGCGGCCGCAGGATACACCGGAAGCGCCTGCTGATGCGCGAACTCGACGAGAAGGCGGTTGCCGTCACGTGCCACCATGATCTTGCCGTTCACGCTCTCATAGGTTCCGGGATACGCTACGTTTGGTACGATATCGCTGATCTCCGGAATATCTTTGAGCGCAGGCCAGCCGTATTCACGGCCTACGGCAGCCGTAACCTCGCCTCGCAACATCCAGCCCTGATTGGAATTCAGCATTACGACCGCGCCTTTGCCAATTGTGGGCAGCATCAGCATTGAGGCCACATACCCATGGTTCCAGCCGTCGTGGAAAAATCGAAAATTCTGCTCTTTACCTGCGCAAAACCAACCTAGCCCGACGAACTCCTGCCCTATCTCCTGGTCCGGAAGCTGAGGCCGAAGCATGCTGCTCACCGTCTCCGGCGCGAGCGCGAGTTTCGAAGCGTCACCGCGCAACGCGCGCATGACCTCCGCGCCGAGCAGCGCAAGATCGGCGGCAGAGGTCCAGAGTTCCGCCGCTGCCATCTCGGGATAGACGTGATAGCCTCCCTCTATCTCGGTGCCGTTCAAAGGGTGCCCCCTGGCCGCTCGTTTGACGAAAACGGAACGCGCGGGCTGTTCGTAGCCGCTATCCTTCATTCCAAGCGGATCGAGAATGAGCTCGCGCATGAGTTCCGGAAACGGCGTTCCCGTCACGTCGACGACGACCTGCTGGGCAATCGTCGTCCCGCCACCCGAGTAGCGGAATTGCGAACCAGGAAGAATATCGACCACGACCGGCTGAGTGTTCGCCGGCGGAATGCCGCGCAGGCTTTCAGGTACCGTGGGCCATGGCCCCGAAGCCGGATAACCCGGAAATCCGTGCACGGTGGTGCCGGCGGTGTGGCTCAACAACTGCCGCAGCGTGATGCGTGGTTGCCATCCGTCTTTGCCAGGCAAGTGCCACGATTTGAGGTAGTCGTTGACGTCGACGTCGAGATCTACGGTCCCAGGTCTCGGCCAGCTTCATCACGGCGAGCGCGAACACCGGCTTGCTGATCGAACCCGACTGGAAGGGCGTATTCGCTGTTGCGGGGTCGGCCGCCGCGGCGAGCGTGCCGAAGCCGCTTGCCCACGCCACCTCGAAGTTATCGATCACTCCTGCGCTCAGAGCCGGTGTGCAAGTTTGCGCCATTCTTTGATCTACTGGAGAGGGCGAACCATACTGGCCCGGAATGGTGGTCTCCTCGCGCAAGTCCGACATCACCCGACGGATTCGTTCTTCCAGGGCTGAGGTCGACATGAGGCCCATTCCCAAATTGTAGCGACGACCGAGGGTTGTAGTGGTGAACTCATGATAGTCAACAACGCCTTGGTCTCTAGCGGCGACGACGCAGCGGTGCCGCGCGGACCGTCATTTTCTGACCTTACTTTCTCCGGTTATCGTCAAGGACGTCGGCGAGATGTCAGTTCGTTTGGCGGCGCGCCCGCCCGCAAATGCTTCAACGCCGAGCGCGCGTGGCGTTCGGCCTTGTTGTTGCCAGTCTTCTGAATCTCCTCGATGGCCCAGAGCAACATCTGAATGGCGCCTTCGATATGTGAATTGTCCGAATCCGTCATAAAGACAGAAATGCCGATGCGTCGATTGTTGTGGGAGAAATTGCCGCCGATCAAGACGACGCTGCGCCGATTGCGGAAGCGGTTGAGTCGATTGCGGACGACGTTGGAAGCAATCGCAACTTGCCTAATTCACAAGTGTCCATTGGCGCAAGTTACAGAAAAGTCATAACAGGCATAAGTCCTTCTACGCCACCGACCGCATCCACGCTGCAAACGCTTCGATGCTGGCTTGCCGCGGGTGGTCCGGGACGTGGACGACGTAGAAGCCGTAGCCGGGCAGCGCCAGATCGTGCGCCTTCACCAGCGCGCCGCTTTCGATCTCATGGCTCACCACGACGTCGCTGCAGATCGCGATCCCCTGTCCCGCTGCGACCGCATCGATGGCGTGGATCTCCTCGCGGAAGCTGAGGTCCCAATGCTCGGTCGCGGCAGGGATATCCGGATCGACGGAGCGAGCGACGGCGAGCCATCGCGACCAGCTCGGCGCCTCGCGATCCCCGTTCAGCCAGTCGTAATGGATCAGTGGATAGTGAAGGAGGTCGGCGGCGCGCGTGATCGCCGGGCCGCCTTCGCTCAATAGCGCCGGGCTGCAGACCGGGAAGAAACTGTCGCGGAAGATTTCCCGCGCAGCCAGATCGGTCGGCATCGTCCGAGCGTAGCGGATCGCGAGATCGGCATCTCCGGCGCGCAGATTGAGCACGGCGTCAGTGCCGATGATCTCCAGCCGAATCTGCGGATACAGCTTGCGCCATCGCGGCAGGCGCGGCACCAGCCAGCGGCTCGCAAACGCGTTCGGACTGGTCACGCGCAACGTGGTCCTGGCGGTCTTCGCCGACACCGCGGTGACCACGGACGCGAATGTATCAAAGCCGTTCCGGATCACCGGAAATAGCCGCTCGCCCGCATCCGTCAGCGCCAGCGGTCGCGGGCGCCGGCGAAACAGCGGCCGTCCGCAGATCTCCTCGAGAATCCTGATCTGATGGCTGATGGCGGTCGGCGTGACGCCGAGCTCGGCCGCCGCGTCCCTGAAGCTCAGGCGTCTGGCGGCGGCCTCGAAGGCGCGAAGGGATCCCAGCGGCGGAAGCTTTCTCATGCCCGCAGTCTAGATGAATCCAATTCATCCAGCGACTGAGATATTCGATTTTGCCGCGACTAAAGTGCCGTGAGAGCATTATGGCCGCCGCCCTCATCAATCGGACCCAAGCATGCGGATCGATCATTCTCCTGTCATCGCGCACTATCTGGAGGCCATTGCCGCCCTTGCTCCTGGTGTCGCCGAGTTACGCGAGCAGTTCGATCGCGACCGCCGGCTCTCTTCGGCGATGTTCGCGGCACTCGCTTCCGCCGGGCTGTTCCGGCTGTGGCTTCCCAAGGCATTGGGCGGGCCGGAATTGTCGCCGCTCGAATTCATGGCGGTGGTCGAGCAAGTCGCGACGCTGGATGGCTCGCTCGGCTGGATCGTCGGCAATGGCGCAGGCATGAGCCGGATCGGCGGCTACGTCCCCGAGCCGACCGCGCGCCGCTGGTTTTCCAATCCTGGCGCCTTCATCGCGAGCGCGACCGGCGCCATCGGCGAAGCGCTGCCGTCAGATGGCGGCTACCGCGTCTCCGGGCGCTGGCCCTTCGGCAGCGGCGCCCACGGAGCGACGCTGTTCATGGGTCTTGCCGCTGACAAGACGAATGGCGAAAGCCGGCTCTTGTGTTGCTACATGGACCGCGAGGCCGTCGAACTTGACGACACCTGGCAGGTATCGGGTCTGCGCGGCACCGGAAGCTGTCACTTCCAGGCGCGGGATGTGTTCGTGCCTGCCGCGCACACGCACAGCTTTCTGGAGCCAAGTCCATCACAGCCCGGCCTCATGTTCCGCCTGCCGCCCGCAACCCTGTTTCCCTGGACGATCGCGGCCGTCCCGCTCGGGATCGCCCGTGGCGCCATCGAGACCTTCGTCACCCTCGCCGAAAGCAGATCCCGCAGCGGCAGCTCCGCCGTGCTTCGCGACCGCGAAACGGTGCAGGCCAGCGTCGGGCGAGCCGAAACGCTGTACAGGTCGGCGCGGGCCTTCCTTGCCGACGCGATCACGGACCTCATGGCGGACGCCGAGCGTGGCGAACCATCGACGAGCGCACGCGCCGCTTATCGCACGGCATGCACGAATGCGGCGGAGAGCGCATCGCGCATCGTCCATCTGCTCGCGGCGGAGGCAGGCGCGATCTCAATCTTCGAATCCTGCCCGCTGGAGCGGGCGCTCCGCGACATCCAGGCCGCAAGCCAGCACGTGGCGATGAGCCCGAACAATTACGTCGTCTCCGGCCGCATCCGCCTCGGCCTCGATCCCGGCACGGCGAGACTTTGAAGTGCTCAAGGAGCTGGCGCACCGCTCGTGATGGTGGGCACGCTTCCACCTTCACTCGTTGAGCTACGGCAGACAAGTCGCTTTGCCCACCCTTCTGTAACGGGCCTTGCTCAGTCAATCCCTTTTGCGTCATCCACTCGCCGGGGTCTCGCT